>JAZBOO010000172.1:0-5106 GCA_036351155.1 Candidatus Krumholzibacteriia bacterium
AGGAAGCCCAGCAGCCGCGGAATCTTGCCCAGCAGGTGGGCCGATTTTCGGAGTGCGGTCATGGTCCCACCTTCAGGATGCCGACAATCCGGGCGCGATCAGCCAGCACCTGAGCGGCAGCATTCTCCGACAGATCAAACAGGAGCTGGGGTTGCAGCCCGATCACGGTGATCAGCAAGACCAGCGCGAAGGTGGCCACCCAGCCCGCACGCCCCACCCGCCGGGCAGTGGGCAACGGTGTGCCGGAAGCCGGCTTCCAGAACACCTCGTTCCAGATTTTGACCATGCTCAGCAAGGTCAGCAGTCCGGCGCCCAGGGCGGCGGCCACCAGCCAGCCGGCACCCGCCGATACGCTGGCCTGGATCACGGCCAGCTTGGCCCAGAATCCCGACAGCGGCGGAATCCCCGCCAGCGAAAGAGCCGCCAGCAAGAACACCACCGCCAGAATCGGCTTGGCCAGGTACAGGCCGCCGGTCTTCTTGAGGTTGGTGGACCCGTTCAGGCTTTCCACCAGGCCGGCAATGAGGAACAACGCGGGTTTGACCAGCCCGTGATGCAAGACGAAGAAGATGGTGGCGGTCACGCCCGCCAGGCGCACCTCGGCCGCGGGGGCCGCCAGCAGCGCCAGCCCCACCGCCATGTAGCCGATCTGGCTGATGCTGTGCCAGGCCAGGATGCGCTTCATGTCGAACTGGGTGACGGCGCCGAACACACCGATGAGCATGGTCAACCCCGCCACCAGGCCCACCACGGTTTCCCAGCCTTGTACCACGGCAAACGGCAGGGTGAACAGCCGCAGCAGCGAGTACACGCCCACCTTGGTGAGCAGGGCCGCGAACAGGGCGCACACGCCGGCGGTGGGCACGTGGTAGCTGGCCGGCAGCCAGAAGTGGAAGGGGAACATGGCGGCCTTGGCGGCGAAGGCCATCAGGAGCAGGAAGGCGGTGGCGGTCACGGCGGCGGGCCGCTCGGCATGCACCTGGGCCAGCTTGATCTGCAGATCGGCCATGTCCAGGGTGCCCGCCAGACCATAGGTCACGCCCACGGCCAGCAGAAATACCAGGGAGCCGATCAGATTCAGGGTCAACGATTTGACGGCGGCCTCGCGCCCTTCCCGACCGCCGGTCAAGATCAACAGGCCGAAGCTGCCCATCAGCAACACCTCGAACCAGACGTACAGGTTGAACAGGTCGCGGGTCAAGAAGGCGCCGTTGACACCCAGCAGCACCACCATCAGCAGGGGCATCAGGGGACGATGGCGATCCTCGGGATCGTTGCCCGCGCCGCTGAACACCACGGCCACCAGGGCCATGATCGCTGTCAGGGTCAGCATGAGCGCGCTCAGGGTGTCGACCTCCATGAGGATACCCACCGGAGAGGCCCAGCTGCCCAGGCGCATGGCGGTGATCCCCTGCTCGGACACCATCCGCAACAGGGACACGGCCACTGCCAGCAGCAGCAATGAGGCCGCCACGCCCACGGTCTGTCGCGCCCGGGGCTGCTTCCAGAACATCAGGCTCAGGCCCATGCCCAGCAGGGGGATGACCAGGGGCATTGCCACCAGCCCGTCCTGGATGCCATGCCAGAGGTTCATGTGTCGGTCCTTTGCATGGCGTCCAGGTCGTTGTCGGCATGGTCCACCTGGGTGCGCCACACCAGGGTGGCGGCCAGCGCGATCACGGCAAAACCAATGACGATGGCGGTGAGCACCAGCGCCTGGGGAAGAGGATCGGCGGCGTCGGCGGCCGGTTCCAGGGCCTCGGCGGCGATCAACGGAGGCTGTCCGCGGGTCAATCCGCCGGACACGAACACGGCCAGATTGGCCCCGTTGCCCAGCAGCATCAAACCGATGATCAGCTGAGCCGGAGTGCGCTGCAAAAGCAGGTAAATACCCAGGGTGAACAGCAGTCCCACCAGGAGGGCCAGCAGCAATGTCATGGGGCTCTCCTTTCTTCCTCTTTCACATTCAGCAATCCCAGCAAGATCTGCAGGGTGGCGCCAAAGATCACCAGATACACGCCCAGGTCGAACACAAGCACCGAGCCGATCTTGCCGATGCCCGGCAAGGCGAACCACCACTGACCCGTCAGGAAGGCCTGACCCTGGACCAGACCGAAGAGCCCGCTGCCGGTGGCCAGCAGCACGCCAGTGCCCAGATAGGTGGCCGGCGAAAAGCGCATCAACCGGCGGGCCGTCTGGGGGCTGTCGGCCAGGGCCATGACCAGGAAGCCGGCGGCGCCCAGCAGGCCGCCGATGAATCCGCCCCCCGGTTCGTTGTGGCCGCGGACCAGGACCAGCAGGGAGATGATCGTCAGCAAGACCATCACCGGGCGTGCCACCATGCGCAAGGGGACCCAGTTCATGAGGTCTCCTTCCGGCAGGCGGCCAGCAGCGCGCCCACGGTCAGGGCGGCCGCGGCCACCACCACGACTTCGCCCAGGGTGTCCATGGCGCGGAAATCGACCAGGATCACGTTGACCACGTTGCGTCCGGCCGCTTCGGGCAGGGACCAGGCCAGCAGGGTGTCGGCCAGGTCTCTGGAGCGGTCGCCGGCGGCGGTCAACAGGACAGCCAGGGTGGCGGTGGCGCCCACCGTCAAGGCGATGGCCAGGTCGCGCACGCGGCCCAGCTTCGATGGTTGATGGGTCTGACGAGGCAGGCGCACCAGGACCGCCACCAGGATGACCACCAGCAGGGTTTCCACCAGCAGCTGGGTGATGGCCAGATCGACTCCGCTGAACAGGGCGAAGACCAGGGCCAGGCCCAGTCCGGTCATGCCCACGGCCAGGGCGGCCACGATGGGGCGGCCCGCAAAGGCTCCTCCGATGGCGCCGGCCGCCATGATCGTCACCAGCAAGATTTCATGCGCGTGCACCGTGCCCAGAGACCAGCCGTCCGATCTCGTGGCCTTGATCAGCCAGGGCAGGGCCAGTGCGGCGGTGGCCAGGCTGACGATGCCCACATAGGTGCGCAACCGCCCGTTCTGCAGGAACCCGGTCAAGCGCGCGGCTCCGGCCAGCATTCCGTTCAATCCCCGGTCATACAGCACGGTGGGGGTCCAGGGGGTCAAGGGCGCCGCAACCGTGGGCCGCTTCTGGAACAGGTGGAGCTTGCGATAGCTCAGATAGCCGACGGCAAACACCGCCAGGCTCAGCCCGATCAGCAGGAGCGACTCCACGTTCAGTCCCGACCAGACCTTGAGCTTGATGGGTACGGGATAACCAGCGGCAGCCGAGGCCGCTGCGGTGCCCAGGTGAGTGTCGAACACCGAGGGCACCAGGCCGATGGCCACACCCAGGAGGGCCAGCACCAGGGGGCCCAGTTCCATGCCCAGGGGCACAGGACCCCGGTCGGCCGGCTGCTCCTTTTCACTCCTGGACCAGAAGGGGCGCACGGCAATGGCCAGGGCCAGGGCCACCATGGCAACGTTGGTGATCACCGCGGCCAGGGTCATCCACTCGCCCACCGCAGGCAGGGACATCTTGGCCAGCAGGGCCAGCTTCTTGCCCATGTAGCCCAGGGCCGGGGGCGCGCCGGCCTGGCCCAGGGCCGCCAGCAGGGCGGCCACTGCGGTCAGGGGCATGACCTTGCCCCATCCACCCAGAACCGTCATGTCACGCGAACCCGTACGCTGATCCAGGTTGGCCACCACCAGGAACAGCGAGGCCTTGTACAGGGCATGTACCGTCAAAAAGACCACCATGGCGGCCAGGGCGGGCCCGGTGCCGACACCCAGCAGCAAGATCAGGGTGCCCAGGGCGCTGATGGTGGTGAAGGCCAGGATTTCCTTGAGGTCCTTGCGCCCGATGGCCATGAGCGCGCCCCCGGTCATGGTCACCGCGCCCACGAGGGTCAGGGTGATGGTCCAGGTCGGGGTGCCTCCCAGCACCGGAAACAGGCGGGCCAGCAGAAAAACCCCGGCCTTGACCATGGTGGCCGAATGCAGCAGAGCCGACACCGGGGTAGGCCCGGCCATGGCGGCGGGCAGCCAGTGGTGGAAGGGGATCTGGGCGCTCTTGGTGAACGCCCCGGCCAGGATCAAGCCCAGGGCCCACAGGTAAAGGGGATCGGCGCGCAGGGTGTCGCCGTGTTGCAGCAGCACCGAGATGGTCGAGGCCTGGCCCAGGTCCAGCCCGGCCTGCCGTCCCATGGTCACAAGAACAGCGAAACCACCCAGCAGGGCCAGCCCGCCGGCGCCGGTGGTCAAGAGGGCACGGCGGGCGGCGTCCCGGGCATAACTCTGGTCGTGCTTGAAGCCGATCAGGAAGTAGGAGGTGATGCTGGTCAGCTCCCAGCAGATGAACAGCAGCCACAGGTTGTCGGCCAGCACCAGGCCGAACATGGCGGTCAGGAACAGAAAAATCAGGAAGAAGAAACGGCCCAGCCGAGGCGAAGTGGCCAGGTAGTGCCCGGCGTGCAGCACCACCAGTCCGCCGATCAAACCGACCAGAGCCACGAAAAGCAGCGACAGGCCGTCGGCCCGCAGGGCCACCTCCACTCCCAGCTGGGGAAGCCAGTCCCAGCGAGCTTCCAGCACCTGATGACCACCTTGCACCCAGCTGAACAGCAATCCGGCGGCCGTCATACCCGGCACGGCGCCCAGGATCCAGGGCGCAGCACGCCGCACATGCTTGACCAGCAACGGGGCGGCCAAGGCGGCAATCAGGTGGGTGAGCAGCAGGGTCTGCACGACAGGTGGCTCCTTACTTGCGACCAAATTTGACGGGACTCTTGAACCCCGCCGGCTTCACGGCCAGGACCGAGGCGTCGATGTGTTGCAGCACGGTCTCACAGGTGTTGCCCATGAAAAGGCCCCGCAGGCCCGAGCGGCTCAAGGTGCCCATGACGATGATGTCACTGCGCCGTTGCTCCGCCACCTCGGAAATCCTCAGCCCGTTGGGCCCGCTGGGCAGATGGATCCGGGGGGACAGATCGGAAAAATCGAAACCGTCCAGCAAATCGGTCAAACGCCGTTCGGCCGCCAGGAAAAGATCGCTGTTCCAGCTGGCGATCACCTTGCGATTGACACGTCCCGACTTGGGCGCCGGTTGCCAGACGTGCACGATATCGAGGGCCCCATCATACATCCGGGCCAGCGAAGATGCC
>JAZBOO010000173.1:0-11078 GCA_036351155.1 Candidatus Krumholzibacteriia bacterium
ATTCCCCCGCCATCTTTGATCTCGTTGAAGGGATCGCACTCGTAATCGATCTGGTACTTCCAGGACATGCTGCGCATGAGGGGATTGGCCCAGGCTTCCCGGGGGTCATCCTGCCCATGCAAGAGCACCTTCATGTTGTAGACATTGCAGGGAATACTGTAATAACTGCCGGCGTCCGGAGGATCCAGCTGATAGGTGGGGAACAAGGTGTTTCGGTCGATGGCCAGGAAGATGGAACCCTCGGACGTCATGTAGGTCCGCCCGGGATCGTTGGACGAACCGGCCCCGGCAATATAGAAGGTGGTCTGACTGCCATCCATGCAGGGATGCGTGTCTTCACCTTCATAGCACTCCAGGTCCGGTCCGAACGCCGAAGGCGTGCTGGAGCTGGGCAAGATCTCGATGCACTGCACACAGGGCGGATAGCCCACGTCGAAGGTCACCGACGGTGGAGAACCATCACGCCGGCCATGTTCGTCCACCGCCTGCATCTTGAAGGTGAACTCGGTGCTGGGGCCCGTCAAGAAACCCAGCGTGTCGGCATACCAGCCGCCCGGGCCGGCATCCCAGTCGGGTTCGGAATCGATGGAGCTGGCACCGGAGGTGAAACTGAAGGTCCCCCCGGTGAAGTTGGAACGCACTCCTGTCACCACACCGGTCATGCCGATGGAATAATCAGGGAACCGCCGGGCATCACGGCTGTCGTCCTTGGCCAGGGCCTTGAAGACCACGTAGGTCCGGTCAGGAATCCGATCTCCAGAAGTGAAGGGGTGGTGCTCCTGCAGGGGGTCATTCAGCATGATGTAATAAGGATAGATCTCCGGATCATCCGGATGGTCGAAATCCGTCTCGCCATCGAGCAGGATGGTCTGGGGATCGTAGTTCACCACGAACTCGAAATCACGCAGGTAGTCGGCCACTTCCACTCCGGCCACGTCAATGGAATTGACCTGGACGCCCACTTTGCCGCTGGGCAGGAACTTGCGGAAAGGATCGGTGGTGGAAGAACCATCGTTGGCGAAGTACAGATTGTTGACCTCGGCAAAAATGGAGAAGCTGTCCCCAGTGGCTTCATTGAAGCGACGGGGGTGCCAGCAGTCGGTCAGGGTCGGGACACAGTTTCCGCCCAGCTCACCGGTCAACAGCCACTTGTAACCGAACAGGCCATCGACCAGGCCCACGGTATCAATACGATCCAGAGCAGTCTGGGCATAGCCGCGAATGTTGGGGGTTTCCCCCTCCCAGTACAGGCGGTAGGGCGATCCATAGCCCACCGTGTCGCGCACGCCGGCTCCCACGGGAATGGTATCATTGCCGCTCAATCGGAAAAAATTCACCTCGGGGGTGCCCAGGGTGTTGCTGAAGAAATACAGCCGGGCCGGGGTGCGGTCAAAATCCCCGAAATCATCCACCGCCACCATGTGCAGGGTCATGTCGTAGGAAAACTGCGAGCCCTGGTTGATGGTGAAGTCAAATACGGAATCGGTCTTGGTGGTCCACTGGGCAAACTCCAGATGGTCCGCGTCCAGGGCGGGATTGAAGCGGGTGTCCTCTTCGTCCTCGGCCGTGTCCAGGTCCTGGACCGTGGTGTCGGTCAAGGCGAAGACAAAGCGCTCCACCCGGCCGTCTTCATCGGAACCGTACCAGTACACATGGAAGTGGTAGTACCCTCCCCCGTTCTCCAGGGGGGCCCCGATGATGTAGGTTTCGGGGGCTTTATTGACGATAACGGCCTCGGGTTCGAAGGCCCGGCAGCCGGCAAAAAGCACCAGGCCAACAAGCACAACGGTAAGCCAGAGGCTCAAAAGGATTTTCCGCCCGTTTCTCATACTGGTATGCGTCCCCTTGGAAGCGTCGACACGACTTCTGGTTTGCATTCCGCCGCTTGGTGGGACTAGCGGCGGTCAACCGCCGGGGGCAGACCCGGCTTGTGACTGGAATGGTCAGCTTTCAACCACTGAAATATAGGGATTTGGGTCTTCCGATGTCAACCACAAGCTTGCCCTTTTCCCCGCCGCAATGCGGCTTTCCGCCAGAATTGCCCTGAACCCGGAACCGGCTCCGCAGCAAAAACAGGACAAAAAAGGAGCGCCCTCTTCCGAGGGCGCTCCCAGGCAGCTTTCTGCCGAAGTGATTCCCGAAGGAATTACTTCACCAGAGCCATCTTCTGGACCTGGACCTGGCCGGCAGTGCGCGCTTCGTAGAAGTACACACCGGAGCTGACCTTGGCGCCAGTATCGTTGGTGCCGTCCCACATGACGTGACCGCTAGCTTCGATCTGATCGTCGATGAGAGTCTTCACCAGTTCGCCACGCACGTTGTAGATCTTCAGAGTCAGATGTCCAGCCTTGGGCATCGTGTACTCGATCTTCGTGGTGGGGTTGAAGGGGTTCGGGTAGTTGCGGACCGCGAACTTCTCAGCGCCGGGCAGAACCGGGCTGACTTCGTCCAGGTCACCTTCCACGCCGAACACGGCCAGGATCTTCTCGAGCAGAACGGCACGGGCGGGCAGGGCCGCGGGGACCTTGTCGCCTTCGGGCGCGTTCTGGATGTACATCAGGTCGTAGGGCATCGAGATGACCCGCGACCCACCGACGGGATCCTGGTACATGGTCAGGGCGGAGAAGTCGTAACTGCCCACGCCACCGGAAGGATCGGAGAACTCGGCCAGACGCACAGCGCCGGCACCCGTGTTCGCTTCAACAGCGTCGAAGGTGTTGATGCCGAGGCAGCCACCATAAGCGACGTAGCTGAAGTCATCAGCGAGCACACCATTGCCGGCCACGGCCTTGACGATGGGGCTGGTCTGACGACCGACCAGGGGGTTCAGGTCCTGATCGTTGAAGTTCACCTTCATCCAGTCGGCCACGAACGCAGAACCCAGGTCCTGCTGCTTGACGGCCAGGTCGAAGACCAGGTCGTCGCCGGTCAGGAAGGCGTTCTTGTTACCTTCGAGCAACCAGCTGGTCAGCAACTCGATGTCGTTGCTGGCGTCGCCGTTGTCCCAGTCACCATTACAGATGGTGTAGGAACCCAGGTTACCGGCAGAGTACAGCAAGTTGTCGTAGTTGTTCATGGTCAGCAGGGTAGCACGGCCACCGAGACCGTTACCCACACCAGAGGAAGGACCGTTGGTATAGTAGGTGTCGTAGTCTACACCCGACAAAATACCAAGGTTGGCCAGGGCACTGTGCCACTCGTCCTCGCCACCACGGTTGGCAAAGTCATTCCAGAACAGAGTCTTAGGAGTGATCAGCTCACCGGGGTTCAGAGGATTGTCATACAGGCTGGGCAGACCCCGGACCGTGAACGACGAGTTGTAGCTCAGAGCGCCACTGAAGTCCAGGAAACCATCGGGATACTCGGCACCGATGTCACGGGCCGGCAGCGTGGCCGACTGGACATCGCCGCCGACATCGTCGGTGGCGCGGATGCAGTAGTGCAGGATGTCGCCAGGATACAGGAAGTCCTCATCCGGCAGATCGAAGGCATACTTGTCCGCGACAGGATTTCCGGCACTGTTGATCGCCTGCTCGCCTTCCAGCGAACCCATGATGATGCCATCGACCTGGGTGAAGCCGGCAGGCAGCACACGGTAGGCATCGAACAGGGGGTTGGCCTTCATGGCCACGACGATTTCAGGCATTCCGACAAACACGGCACCCGCACGGGTGGCCTTGATGTCCACCACCAGGGAGTCGCCCGGGGTGTTGGGAATGTTCTCGCTCGGGGTGATCTGGTTCGAGGAGTCGAACCGGATGTCGTTGTTACCCAGGTTGGTCAGGTCCAGCTCACCGATGGTCGGGAAGTTGTCCTGGGCCAGATCCAGCTCACGAGCCGAGAAGCTCGGGCCGAAGGTCGGGTAGGTCTTGACACGGAAGTTGTCGAAGTAAGGAGCAGGCGTTCCATCGGTACCGGAGTGACCGAAGAAGATACCAGCTTCATAAGCTTCCACCTGAATCTGCACGAAGGTCGTGCCGGGTTCCAGGAGATCGCCCACGACTTCGCGGGTACGCAGGTAGCGAGGGCCACCGTAGTACACGAAGTTGCGGTCGGCCCAGGAGGCAGACTCGATGTCGGCAGGGTCAGCGGAGCTGGTGGAACGGATGGCCCAGGTACGCATCATACCGGTGGACACGTCGTCCCAGGGCTCATGCTCGTAAACGGTATGATCATAGGTCATGCCGTTGTGAGCAGGATCCGGCCAGGCAATCACGGGCGACTGGAGGGCCACCTGCAACAGCTCGTCCGGACCAGCGGCGCCACCGACGGGGTTCACGATGTAACCCTCGGGGCCGTAGCAGTAGGAAGTACAGACACTGGGACCAACACCCGGCACGATGACGCCGTCATCGATGAAGGCGACCTGGGGGCCGTAGTTGGTGGCACAGTCGTCGTCATCTTCCAGACCTTCCCACAGCTGAGCGAAGTCACCAACGCCGCTGGGGAAGACGGTGTACCAGTTGCCAAGGGTGTCGTCTTCGAAATCAGTGGTGTCCACGATATCGCTGCCACCCTGATTGTAGGTCACCACGACGTTATCGATCTGGACCGCACCCTGGGTCGGGTACAGGCAGTCGTCGTCAGACCAGGCACCGTCAGCCTGGAAGGCGATCTGGATCTTGATCTGGTCGCCATTGGCGCCCTGATAGTCTTCGGGCTGCAGAGTGAAGTTCTCGTTGATGGTGACGGGAGTCTCGGTCAGGCCGTCACGGTAGTACAGCAGCTGACGACCCAGAGCGTCGTAGTAGTAAATGGACGTGCCATCGTAACCGGGCTCGCTGTCGAAGTTGGCGATCGCACCGATATTCACGGTGGCCGACAGCGCGGGGTTCACGGTGGCGGTCCACTCGATGATGTCGTTCCAGGAGTTGCCGTAGCCCTCGTTGGGATCGGTCTCACCGGCGCAGGGAGCGAAAATATCGCCACACCAGGCAGCCTTGTTCCCGGGATCGCCCAGCTCGTCGGCACGGAAGGTGCTGACTTGCCAGTGATTCACGGTGGGCTGAGTGACATCGTAGTGGGTCCAGGCGTTCCAGGAGGCCACGCCGTTGGCATCTTCGAAGGTACCGTTGACGTAGGTGTAAACCACGCCAATACCATCTTCACCTTCCGGGATGGCAGGAACCATGGGACCCGGGCCGATGATGATGGCAGTATCGCGCGAAGCCTTGGCGTTATCAATAACGCCGCCGGTCAACGTACTGTTGCCCATGGTGGGCTGGAGCAGTTCGGAAGGCTTGGTGCGCTCGGAGGCAAAGGCGTTCAGCGAGAACACCAGCACCAAGGCCAGACAAGCAAACATGGTGAATCTTTTCATCTTTTTCCCCCCATCGTTGGCTGAAATGGCCAACACATGGTCAGGCGAACGATTGCTGTACCTCGCAGCTTGATTCAGGCGCCGCAGAGTACAGATGTGAACGACAAAGGGTTCCCTGGGTTCTGTCCTACGCAGAAAACTGCGTATTGAGCGAGAGACCTCCTAAAAGGGATGCAGACCTAGGTGACGAGCGAACAAGGTGTCAAGTGATCGAACGAACATGAAAGTGGAAAATCGAGACAGCGCACCTCAAGGGATGGGAACTCTTGTCTTTGAGTCGCAGGATTACCTTATCTGAATTTTAACCAGCAGTCAATAGTATTATTGCAAAAAGGTGCGGGAGAAAAAAAGGACCCCGGAGAATTCCCCGGAGCCCTCGCGACCTGGAATTGGAGAATAATTCTCTATTTTTCCCCGGGCGCCACCGCAGTGAAATCGGCGTATCGACTGAATAAACCGTGGATTTCCCGCAAGAAAACATGGCGTAACGTTCGGATTGCCGGCTCCTCGGCATTGACCCGCACTTCTTCGAAATAGCGGTCGATGTCGGGCCCAAGACCGGATAAAATCCCGAAAACGGAGGTGAAATCCCCAATTTTTTCAGAATTCATCAATTCCGGTAACTGTGCCGTGATTTTTTCACGCAACTCCCGCTCGGCGGGTTCGGCCAGAGCCGAGAAGTCCTCTCCCCCGGCCCCGGACCCACCTTGAGCCCAGCGCTGCAGGCAATCCTCCAGGGCGTCCAGTTCCAGAACTTCGCCCTTCAGGATGTTCTTGCACCGCTTGTCGCCGGTGGCCAGGAGCTGAAAATCGGCCTGGTCACGATAACCGGCCAGGGCCTGCACCCAGGCCAGAGCGGCCACCGGATCGGCCCAGCGCACCGGAAGTACGGCTCGGACCACATCCGGATCGGCTCCCAGATTCTCGGTCAAATGACCGGCCAGCCGTGTTTTGACAAACTCCTCGATCTCGGCCAGGACGGCCCCGTGATCTTTTTCCGGAGCAAAGAGCGCCACCTGTTCCAAGGCCAGAGCCAGAGCACCCCGCAAGTCCAGGTGACAGTTCCTGTCCATCAGGATCCTGATCACGGCCAGCACATGCCGCCGCAGAGCATAGGGATCCTTGGCCCCGGTGGGCACAAAACCCGCCAGCCAGCATCCGGCCAGGTTGTCCAGACGATCGGCCACCGACAGGGTGGCACTGACCGGCCCGGCGGGGAGTTTTCCCCGGGCCGAACGAGGCAGGTAGTGCTGCTCGATGGCTGCACAGACCTCATCACTCTCACCGGCCAGGGCCGCATAACGGGCGCCGATGAAGCCTTCCAGCTTCGTGAATTCTTTACCGTCCTTGATCATTTCGCTGACCAGATCGCTCTTGCAGATGGCCGCGGCCCGAGCCAGGGCCGGTGGCGGGGCATCTTCCCCACCCAGGCCGTTTTCCCAGAGCCAGGCGGTCAGCTTTCCGATCCGGTCGGTCTTTTCCCGGACCGACCCGAATCCTTCCAGCCAGGTCACGGTGTCCAGCATGGCCACCCGTTCGTCGGGCGTTTTTTTAAGATCGAAATTCCAGTAGAACAGGGCATCGGCCAGCCGAGCCCGCAAAACTCTCTCGTTGCCCGCCACCACGCTGGCCAGATGCTCGGTGCCGCCATCCCGGACGGCGGCAAAGCGGGGCAGCAAGTGGTGACCATCGGCACCGGCCACGGTGAAATACCTCTGGTGGGCTTTCAATGCGGTGGTGATGACCTCCGCGGGCAAGGCGGTGAAGTCCTCACCGTAGGCCCCCAGGAAGGGGGTGGGGTGCTCGCACAGGAAAACCACCTCGGTCAGCAGTTCCTCGTCGGTCACCAGGCGGGCCGAGGGATCGAAGTCCGCCAGAGCCTGACGATGGCCCTCGACCACCAGGGCACGCCGCCGATCCTGATCGACGATCACCCCGACCTTCAGCAGAGCCTCCTCGTAATCCTGGGCTCGAGCCACGGAAATGGTCTCGTCCATGGAAAGGGTCCGGTGGCCGCGGGTGGTGCGCCCGGCCTCGAGGTAGTCCACTTTCAGCGGGACCACCTCTTCGTCCAGCAGGGCCAGGATCCACTGCAGAGGACGAGGGTACTCCAGATCCCGGTCTCCCCACCGCATGGTCTTGCGGAAAGGCACCCCCAGCACAGCCGGGGGAACAACCTCGGCCAGAACCTCGGCCGCAGGGCGGCCGGTCTCGATCTTGCGCGCCAGCAGGTGTTCGCCGCGCTGGTCCTCCCCCCGCTCGCACTCTTCCAGGCTGAGACCGGCCTTGCGGGCAAAACCCTGCCCGGCCGGGGTGGGCGTCCCATCGGCTCCGAAGGCCACCTTCACCGGGGGGCCCTTGATGACCAGCTCCCGGTCCGGTTGCCGGGCGTCCAGGCCGGTGACCCGCAAGGCCATGCGGCGTGGAGTGGCCATCACGTGGATATTCTCCCAGCCGAGGTGGGCCCCTTGCAGAGCCTCTTCCACCAGGCGCTGCAGGTCAGCCATGGCGCCGGGAATGAACCGAGCGGGAATCTCCTCGCTGCCGATCTCGAGCAGGAAGGTCCGGGTGCTTCGCGTATCCTGGCTCATTCGGATTCCTTCTCCTTCAAGAGGGGGTACCCCAGTTCCTCGCGGCTCTGGACATAGGCCTGGGCCGCCTGCCTGGCCAGATTACGAACCCGGGCAATATAACCCGTTCTTTCGGTCACCGAGATGGCGCCCCGCGCCTCCAGCAGGTTGAACATGTGGCTGCACTTGATGACCGCATCGTAGCCCGGATGCACCAGCCCCACGTCCAGCAGGGTCTTGGCCTCGGCTTCCTTCTCATCGAAATGGCGCCGGTACAGCGCCACATCGGCGTGCTCGAAGTTGAAGGCCGAATACTCGCGCTCGAACTGGCCCATGACCTCTCCCCAGGTCAAGCCGCCGCCCCAGACGATATCCTTGAGGTGATCCACTCCCTGGATGAACATGCACAGGCGCAGAAGGCCATAGGTCAGCTCCACGGACACCGGCTTGCAACGGATGCCGCCCACCTGCTGGAAGTAGGTGAACTGGCTGACTTCCATCCCGTCCAGCCAGACTTCCCAGCCCAGACCGGCGGCGCCCAGGGTGGGCGATTCCCAGTCGTCCTCGACGAACCGGATGTCATGCTCCTCACGTTCGATGCCCAGGCTGCGCAGGGATTCCAGGTACAGTTCCTGGCTGTTGGCCGGATTGGGCTTGAGGATCACCTGGTACTGGAGGAACTGGTGGACCCGGTTGGGATTTTCCAGGTAGCGGCCGTCCTTGGGGCGCTTGCTGGGCTCCACGTAGGCCACTTTCCAGGGTTCGGGGCCCAGAGCACGCAGGAAGGTGTTGGGATTGAAAGTTCCGGCCCCCACCTCGCTGTTGTAGGGCTGGACAACCACGCAGCCATGGTCGCTCCAGAACTTCTGGAGGTTGGCGATCATTTGCTGGTATTCCATCATCGGCTCAGGTCTCCTTCAGGTTTCCCTGGTTGTCAGGCACCGGGGCGGTCACAGGGACGGTCCGGGGCCGACGCAGCAGTTCCAGGGCCCGCGGCAAGCGGTAAGCCGGCAGGTGGTACCCCAGAAAGTGATGAAGAGCGGAACCGATTTCCCGGCGCATGGCCCGGGGCAATGGTTCGTCCAGGTTCTGGGCCAGGCCCAGCCGGGACAGGTTCCGCAGGTAGCCCAGGGCAGTTGCCCCCAGGGGCCGCTTGCCGGCACTTCCCCGGCGAGAGCAGTCCTCGCACAGAACTCCACCTTCACCGGGGCTGAACCAGAGCGTGGCTCCGGTGAGCTCGGCCAGTTGGGTGCCGCAACTGATGCAGGATTCAATTTCCGGGGCCATTCCGTGCCTGGCCAGCAGTTCCCATTCGAACGCGAAAAACAGCAGGGCGGGCCCCCGGCAGGAGGACGAGGATAACACCCGAACGAATTGCTCGCAAACGGCAAACAGGTCGGCGGTCCCGGTCCGCTCGTCGCCTTCATCAAGAGGTCCACAGCGGTCGATCAATTCGAGGGCCCCCTGCAGAAAGGCCGATTTTTCCAGGGTGGGCTCGCCGGACATGGGATCCAGTTCGACATTCCCCCCACGCAAGAACTGCAGGTCGCGTTCGGCATCGAGGCTGAACTCGGCTTCGATCAGGCGGCCGGGCTCCACCAGAGGCCGCAACCGGGAACCTGGCTGGCGCACGCCCCGGGCCAGAACCTTCACGAAACCATGATCCCGGGTCAACAGGGAAGCGATCACGCTGGTTTCACGACAGGGCCACACCCGCAGGACCAGAGCCGGGCCATGGGCCGTGGGCTTGGGAAGCACACCCATGTTTAACCGATTCCGCCCAGGCTCAGCAGGATGGTGGCCAGACCCAGATAGATCAACATGCTCACCACATCGTTGGCCGTGGTGATGAAGGGCCCGGTGGCCACGGCCGGGTCAATGCCCCCGCGATGCAGCAAAAGGGGAATGCCCGTGCCGGCCAGGGCGGCAAACAGGATCACAAACAGCATGGTCATGGACAGGACGAGGGAGAGTGCCTGGTCCTGGCTGACCAGGAAGGACACCACGCCAATGGCCAGGGCCACCACGATGCCGGTCACGACAGCCGTCCAGAATTCCCGGAGGAGATGCCGGCCCAGATGGAAGAAATCCACCTCACCGGTCGCCAGTCCTCGCACCACCACCGACGAGGTCTGGATACCGATGTTGCCCGCCATGGCCATGATCATGGGGATGTAGAAAGCCAGAGCCACCTTGGCCTCCAGACTTTTTTCGAAATGGTCCAGGACCACCACGGCCCCCAGCTGGCCGATGAGGGCACCCAGCAGCCAGGGTAACCGGGAGCGCGCCACGCGGAACGAGGAGTGCTCGCCAAATTCCTCGACACTGACACCCGCCAGTCGGGAGATATCCTCGGTGGCCTCCTCCTCCATGACGTCCAGAACATCGTCGGCGGTGATCACACCCACCAGCTTCCCCTGATGATTCACCACCGGAACGGTGATCAGATCGTGGATGCGAAAGAAGGCCGCCACATCTTCCTGGTCCAGACCTGTGTCCACGTAAAGAGGTTCGGATTCCATCACGTCCTTGACCAGGGCCACCGGCCGGGTCAACAACAGCCGCACCAGGGGGAGGCGACCGGTCAATCGCCCTGCATCGTCCACCACATAGACAAAGTGGATGTCTTCCAGATCGTTCTCATCGGTGTGCCGCAGACCGGCCACGGCCTGGCCACACGTGGCATCCTCGTTGCAGGTGGCCACCTCCTTGGCCATGATTCCGCCGGCACTTTCCGGGGCATGGCTCAGCAGTTCGGCAACTTCCCCCCGCTCTTCCTCTTCCATGGCGGCCAGGATTTCCTGGGCCTGCTCCTCTTCAAGCTCCCCCAGCAAATCGGTGGCGTCATCCGAAGGCATCTCTTCGATGATGTCGGCGATCTCATCGATATCCAGCAACGTGAAAAGAGCACTGAGACTGCGGTTGTCGATCTCGGCCAGCACCTCGGCCAAAGGATCCTGGGGCAAAAGGCGCAAGATCATGGCGGTATCGGGCACGCTCAGGGGTCTCAGGACCTCGGACAGATCGCCAGGAGACAGCTCGGTGGCCAGTGCGCGGATACGTTCTTCATCGCCCAGATCCAGCAGTTCCACGAACTGCCGCTCCAGAGCGTGGTGCTCGGCGTCCAGGTTGGAGGGATCGAGAACCCGGTCTTCGGTCCGGTCCAGCGGTGTGCTCTTGGGATCCTG
>JAZBOO010000174.1:0-7791 GCA_036351155.1 Candidatus Krumholzibacteriia bacterium
CGGGGCCAGCATGAGCGACCTGACGGTGACCGCCAGCGTGCCCTACCAGGCGATTCCCTTCTTCACGTTGACCCCCGCCATCACTTACGCCACGCTGCTGGGTGATGCCAAGGATTCTGCCGCCGGTTTCGAGCGCGATGAGAACGCGTTTTACTATGGCCTGACCTTGAGTTTCAAGTTCTAGAATCTCGGAAAGCTCTGAGATTGGGAAAGCCTCCGGGAGCGGGGGCTTTCTCTTTTTAAGTTATTTGATTCCAGGACGTTGCAGAAGTCCAACATGTTGGACTTTGTTTTGTGTTTTTTTCGTTTTTCGCCTTGTATTTACGCCGTTTATTCGCTATATTTGTTGAACCTCCCCCATATTTCTCGATCAAGGACTGTGCTATGTTGAAATTTATCAGGGGATTACCTGCCGCCGAAACCCACCGCCACCTCAAGGCCGCCGATCGCGCCATGGAAGAGGCCAAGCAGAACGCCCTGCTCTGGTTCGGGGAAATCGTCGCGCGCCGGCTATTCCAGGACCTCGGGTACGGCACAGTGCTGGCCTATGCCCGGGAAGAGCTGGGCTGGAGCCGGTCCAAGGCCTACGATTTCATCAACATCACCCGGAAGCTGGAGAAGCTGCCCGCGGTGAAGAAGGAGGTCGAGGCAGGCCACCTGGGCTATGGCCGTGCCCGGCAAATCGTCGGAGTGGCCACCAGCAGGAACGAGGAGAAGTGGCTCGACCTGGCCCGGAAGTCCACCCACCAAGATCTCCAAAAAGAGGTGAAGAAAGCCCGGCGGCGAGGCGCCGAGGTGGCCTCGGGGCAGATGCCGCTGCTGGACCATGAGCCCGGGCCGGTGGCGCCTCCGCCCCAGCGCGTGACCTTGCCGATGAACCCAACCCAGCTGGCCCGGTACGAGGCTTTGTGGGAAAAGCTGCGCAAGCAGGGCGGCCTGCCCGGCGACCAGGTCGAGGCTCTGCTGGCCGTGATGCAGACCTGCGTCGACGGGAATTCCCACCAGCTGGAAAAGTCCACCGCGCCCCCGGTGCAAATCCACGTGCACCAGTGTCCTGACTGTCAGAAGGCCACGGTGCAAACCAGCCGAGGTGAGCTTCCCCTCTCTCCGGCCGAGGCCGAGCGCCTCGCCTGCGACGCCCTGATCAGCGTACCTGGCCAGCGCAACACCAGCAGCATTACGCCCAAAACACGCCGGGAAGTGCTGGCGCGGGACCGACATCGATGCCAGGGCAAAGGCTGCAACAGCACGCATTATCTGGAGGTGCACCACATTGTCCCCCGCGCTCGCGGAGGGTCCAACGATCCCGAAAATCTGATCACCCTGTGTAGTGCCTGTCATGCTCTGGTGCACCGGCAAGGATCTGTTGCAGGAGAGCGCGCCGCCCTCTACAGTCACCGCGGAACTTCACCGCCCCACAACTGTATAAATGAGATGGGCCGTTCAGTCCCTGTCCCCCGACATTCATTCTGACCTGGAGAGCACATTGAAAACCCACCATGTGACCCGTCTGGGCCTTGCCCTGTCGTTCTTGACCCTGTCTGCCCTTTCTGCCTGGGCCCAGATGCCCGCCACCTTGCTCCCCCCCGAGGCCCCGTCTTCCCGAACCGTGACCCTGGAGGAGGTCTGGCGGCGCGGCGGCGAAGACGACGAGGAGATCCTGATCGGTGTGGTCGGCCGGGGTGTCATGGACAGCCAGGGCAACACCTACCTGCTGGACCGGCAGCTGTCCCAGGTGCTGGTGATCGGGCCTGATGGCGAGTTCATCAAGACCCTGGGCCGCGAAGGTGAAGGTCCCGGCGAAATGACCCGGCCCAGCGATATCTTCCTGGCCGAGGACGGCCAGATCGGCATCTCACAGGGCTTCCCCGGCAAGATCATCATGATCAACGGGGATGACACGCCCGGCGGGAACATCCACATCGGAGAAGGAGCCGCCGAGGGAGGCTTTTTCTTCCTGGGCGAGGCCCACATGCGCCACGGCCATCTGGTGGTGCAGGGAGGACGCGGGTCCTTCAACACCGAGACCAGCAAGAATAACTCCACCCAGTTCCTGTCCCTGGTGGATCTTGAAGGGCAGGAGATCACCCGCTTCGTCGAGCACACACGCGAGCGGGATTTCACCCGACCCGAGTTCAACGAGGAAAAGGATTTCTCGGAGATGAACACCTGGGCCTTGGGCGACGACATCCTGTACACCACCCCCGTGCGCGAGGAGTACGTGATCCACGGCTACGATCTCCAGGGCAACCAGGTGGTGCACTTCCGCCGTGAATTCTCGCCGCGCCAGCGCAGCGGTGAAGACAAGGATGAGATGACCAGCGGCATGCGCATGGTGATGAACGGGGTGGAAATGGAAATCGAAAAGCATGTCCTGGATCACGACCCCGCCATCATGGATCTGAAGGTGGCTCGGGATGGTCGGCTGTTCGTGAACAACTGCTTCAACCAGCGAAAGCTGCTTGACGAAGGCGTGGCGGGACGCTTCGACGTGCTGGCGCCCGATGGTCAGTTCCTGGAAGAGTTGACCCTGTCAGTGCCCGAGTTCAACAACACCCAGGACCGCCTCGTGTTTCTGGATGGAGAATACTGGCTGTTGATCCGGCACTACGATTCAGCCCGCGATGCCATGAACGCCGGCTTTGACGGAGGCGATGAGAAAGAGGAGGCCGACCTCCAGGAAGCCGAGCCTCTGGAGATCATTCTGTTCAAGGCCGCTTGACGCCCAGCTTCTTCATACGGCTTTGCAGGGTGGTGGGCTTCAGACCCAGGAGCTCCGCCGCCCCGCCTTGCCCGTAGATCTTGCCTCCCGTGGCTTCCAGGGCACGGCCGATGTATTGCCTTTCCATGTCCTGCAACGGCAGAATGGGCGTGCCTTCCGCCGTTGCGGGCCCTGCCGCGGGAAGCACCGGTGCGCGCCGACTGCTCGGCACCGCCACGTGGTGAAGCTCCAGGGTGCCGCGCGGCTTCAAGATGGTCGCCCGCTCCAGGGCGTTGACCAGCTGCCTGATGTTCCCCGGCCACTCTTGCTGCTCCAGCTCGCGGCGCGCACCGGCGGCCAAGGTCCAGGGCCCGCGGCCCGTGCGGGCGGCCATGTCGGCCAGGATGTTCTCGGCCAGCGGCACGGTGTCCTCGCTCCGGTCGCGCAATGCCGGCACATACAGAGGAAATACGTTGAGGCGATAGTACAGATCCTCTCGGAACTTGCCCTCGGCCACCGCCTGATCAAGGTCGCGATGGGTCGACGCCAGGATGCGCACATCCACCTTCACAGTATGGTCCGAACCCACCGGCTGGAATGTTCCCTCCTGCAGCACCCGCAAGAGCTTGGCCTGGGCCTGGAGCGGCATGTCGCCAATTTCATCGAGCAACAAGGTGCCGCCGTTGGCCGCCAGGAATCGACCTGGCCGGGCCTTGTCCGCCCCCGAGAAGGCTCCCTTCACGTGCCCAAACAGTTCACTCTCGATCAGGGTCTCGGGAATGGCCGCACAGTTCAGGGTCAGCAGGGTCTGGTCGCGGCGGTCGCTCCAGCAATGGATGGCCTGGGCCAAGACCTCCTTGCCGGTGCCGGTCTCGCCCTGGATGAGAACCGGAGCCGTGGTCTGTGCCACCTGCTGGGCCTGGTGGCCGAGGTTGATCATCAAGCCCGAGCGGCTCCGGGCCAGCTTTTCCACCGCCGCGCAGGGGCCGCCTTGACTCTGGGCCAGCACCCGGTTGCGCTCGTCCAGACGCTGGCGATAACGATCCAGCAACTCGGCCTGCTCGGCGTACAGGAAGGCCAGGGAAATGATCTGGCCGTACACATCGGCCAGGGCGATGGTCGTTTCGTCGTAGGTGCCGCACACCGTGCGGTCGAAGGTCATCAGGCCCAGGGTGCGATCGCCCGAGTACAGCGGAACCACCATGCAGGAATGACCATGAGGCAGGTCCACCACCCCATCGTACGGGTCGCCCTCGTCCCCGGCGTGGTCATGCTCTTCCAGGATGACCGGGCGGCGCGTTTCCAGGGCCTTCTGGATGCTGGGAAACCTGGCCAGCTCCAGGCGATGGTCCAGAATGGCGGCATTGGCCAGGCTGCCATGGCTGGCCAGCACCCGTAAGGTGCCCTCGTCCAGTTCCAGCACCGCGGCCAGATCATGGGGCACCAGACGGTTCAGGGAGTCGAGTGCCCGGGTCAACATTTTCTGACGGGCGGCAGGCTGGATGGCCAGGGTGGCCAGATCGCGCAGATCGCGGGTGGCGTCGTAAAGCTGGGTCATGGTCGATCCTTGGTTGCGGTGCACCGACTTTTCGTTATTCCACCGTGATTTCGTGGTCCAGTCAACTTCATTTCGGTCTTTCTTCGGTGCACCCTTCTTCATGTCCTGCAATAACAACCTGTTAAGTTTTTTCGCAACTTGGCACCCCCCTTGCCTTCTCCCCTCCGAAAGCAAACCCTGAACCTTTCTACAACAAGGAGTGCCGATCATGAGCGATATCCATGCCGAAACCCCCGAAGTCATGCCCCTGCGCCTGGAAGAGGCCGCCCCGCAATTCACCGCCCCGACCACTCATGGTGAAAAAAGCCTGAGCGATTACAAGGGCAAGTGGTTGATCCTGTTCAGCCATCCGGCCGACTTCACCCCCGTCTGCACCACCGAGTTCATCGCCTTTGCCCAGGCCGCCGATGAATTCCGGGGCATGAACACCGAGCTGCTGGGCCTTTCCATCGACTCGGTCTACAGCCACATTGCCTGGGAAAGGGACATCAAGGAGAAGTTCGGCGTGGAGGTCACCTTCCCCATCATCGCCGACCTGAGCATGGACGTGGCGCGCAAGTACGGCATGATCCACCCAGGCGCCGGCAGCACCAGCGCTGTGCGGGCCGTGTTCGTGATCGATCCCGAGCAGAAGTTGCGGGCCATGATCTACTATCCCATGACCACCGGCCGCAGCATTGCCGAGATCAAGCGTCTGATTCAGGGCCTGCAGCTGAACGCCGAGCACAAGCTGGCCACCCCCGAAGGTTGGCAGCCTGGCCAGGCCTGTATTGTGCCGCCCCCCGGCACGGCCCAGGATGCCAGCGCCCGCGTGCAGTCCGATTTCGACGTGACCACCTGGTACTTCAGCAAGACGGCTGATCCCAGCGTGTGACCAGCACCCTGAAAAAAGAGGGCGGCCCCCGGTGGTCGCCCTTTTTTTATGTGAACACCGTCTTGACACTGGTGCCCATCTGGAGCATACTTTGATCGGAGACCGTACAAAGCGTTGAGCCAGGTCCTGGGGCAGCGATTTTCACGCCCCAATATCCTCGGAGGCCCGCCGTGAATGTGTTGAAGACCGTCCTGTTTGCCCTGGTGATGATTTTTGCGCTCACCCTGACGTCCGGGTGCAGTGACCGGGATCCTGCCGGACTGGAAATCGCTCGAGCCACCATCGACCCGGTGGTCTTCACCGACGATCTGGGCGGCGACGTCTACTTTCAGCCCTTCTTCGAAACCTACTACGAAACCATGAAGCGCGATTCGGTGGAGACCTACAACAGCGAGGCCTCGCTGCGCATGACCATTCCGGGCCGCGACTCGGCGCTGGGGCCCTACTCGGGCGGCGTGCTCACCTCCGGGGGCAAGCGCGACCTGGCCGACTTCAACGCCCTGACCTTCTACGCCAAGTCCAGCGTTCTGTCGCAGCTGAACGTCGTGGGCTTCGGCAACGACAACACAGGCAACTCCCTTTACGAGGCCGGGCGCAGCAATGTCTCGCTGAACAACAGCTGGACCTTCGTGGTCATTCCCATTCCCTCACCCGGCAAGCTGGTGGCCGAGCGCGGTCTGTTCACCTTTGCCGAGGGTTTCGAGCCCCTGTACCCGGCAGGCCATAACCTCTGGTTCGACGAGATCAAGTTTGCCCACCTGGAGAACATCACCAATCCTCGTCCGGTCATGACCAGCGTGAACAAGCAGTACTTCACCGGGGCCAAGGTGGATGTGGCCGGCACCTACACCTTGTTCGATGTGGACGGGGCCGACATCCGGGTGGACCACTCCCCCAATTACTTCGACTTCACCTCGCAAAATGCCGCAGTGGCCACGGTGGAAAACGGGCAGGTCCAGCTGATCGCCCCGGGCACCACGGTGATCAACGCCAGCATGGACGGCGTCGAGGCAGCCGGCATGGCCGTTCTGAGCGTCTATGATCCACCTGCGGCCGCGGCCCCCCAGCCCACTCTGCCGGCCAGCGACGTGATTTCCATGTTCAGCGGGGCCTACCCCGATGTGCCCGTGGGCACCTGGGACACCAACTGGCAGTATTCCACCGCCGAGGATTCCGAGTACAGCGTGGACGGCAACGTGGCCAAGATGTACGCCGCCCTGAACTTCGTGGGCATCGACTTCTCTTCCCTGACGGTCGACGCCTCGGACATGACCCACCTGCACCTGGACGTGTTCGCTCCGGCGGGCACCAACTTCCGGGTCAAGATCGTGGCCTTCAACGGGGATGGCGGCTTGGTCATCGGACAGTCCGAGCTTACCTTCGACGCCACCACCACTCCGGCCTTCACCGCCGGCGACTGGGCCTCTCTGGATATTCCTCTGGAAGATTTCGGGCTGACGGCTCCCCTGGACCACGTGGGCCAGCTGGTCCTGAGCACGGATGACGCCCAGCTGGTGCTGGTGGACAATATTTACTGGCACAAGTAGAGTGCTGGTCTGGCCGTCATTTCCGACAAGGCCGCATTGATCGACAGTTGGAGAGCTGTTTATGGATAACCGAACCCTGATGTGGAAAGGGTTGCGCCGGTCCGAACCCGGCCACCCCCGTCCTCTGGCTGACGCCGTTTTGCGTCTGATCTGGGACAAGAAGAAAATATCCCGGGCCGACATCGCCCGTCTGGGTGGACTGTCCCGGTCCACCGTTTCCGAGATCATCAAGGAGATCCTGCCCACCGGTCTGGTCAAGGAAGTGGGCGAAGGACCGTCACGCGGTGGCCGTCGTCCCATCGTGCTCGAGTTTCAGGACGATGCCTGCGTGATCCTGGGCGTGGAAATGGGCGGCGCCCACGTGGCCGTGGCCCTGACTGACCTGCGCGGCAAGGTTCTGGCCTGGGTGTCACAGGACCATCCCGTGCGCGATGAACCCGAAAGCACCCGCGAACTCATTGCCCAGCTGTGTCAGCAGTGCCTGGCCGATCCGGTGGCCGCCGGCAAGCCCCTGGTGGGCGTCGGATTGGCGGTGCCCAGCCCAGTGGATCCTTCAGCTCCGGACCGGCTGTCCAACACCGTGCTGCCGGCCTGGAAAGGCCGCCTGGGCCTGGAAGACCTGAGCACCCAGCTGGACGTCCCCTTGCTGGTGGACAACGATGCCAATCTGGGGGCCCTGGCCGAGCACTGGTGGGGATCGTGCAAGGACAGCGACAACATTTCCTACATCAAGATTGCCACGGGTATTGGTTCGGGGCACATCATCGGCGGCGAGATTTACCGGGGCGCCACGGGCGTGGCCGGCGAAATCGGACACATGGCCATTGACCCGCACGGCAAGGTTTGCCTGTGCGGCCTGCGCGGGTGCCTGGTGACCATGGCCGGCGGCGCAGCCCTGAAATCGCGCGCCTGGGAATTGCTGGCCGAATACCCCGACAGCATCCTTACGGGCAAGGACATCACCATCAGCTCCATCGAAAATGCGGCCCTGAACGGTGATTCCCTGGCCTTGCAGGTGGTGAACGAGGCGGCCGAGCACATCGGCATTGCCGTGGCCAGCCTGCTGAACCTGCTGAACCCTGCGGTGGTGGTCATGGGCGGCGACTTTGCC
>JAZBOO010000175.1:0-26905 GCA_036351155.1 Candidatus Krumholzibacteriia bacterium
CCCTCGGGCACGTTGGCCTCGATCACGATGGTATACCAGTTGTTCAGTTCCAGACCCTCGGCCACCATGGTTTTCTCGGCCCAGGTGGTCTGACCCTCACGGGCGAACAGATTGATCTTGCCGGGCTCGGCCCCGTTCTCGAAGCCCATGAACACGAAGCGTTCCTTGCCCGTGCTGTTGGGGCCGCCCTTCTTGTCCTTGATGCCCCCCAGGAGAATGAACGCCGACCGGTTGTCGTCCGGCAGGATCTCCTTGATGTAGATATCGAAGCTCACGGTCACCACCAGGTCCTGGGCCTTCTTCAGGCGATGGCTAAGGTAGGTGTTCAGGTCGGGGGGACCCTTGATCATGGCCTTGTGGGTGGCATTGCCGCCGATCTTCTTGGTGCTCAGCATGAGCAGCTTGCTGCCCTCTTCGGTGTCCTTGCGGCTCTCGTACCAGTCGCTGCCCTTGCCGTCCTTGCGCAGCTGGGCGCCGTTCTTGTGACCTTCGAAATCCCCGTCCACCACCAGGTCGGTGGCAAGGGCGGGAAGGGCCATGGACAGAACGGACAGCAAGAACAGGGGCAGCAGGACAGCGGGGAATCGGGATTTCATGGTGTCTCCGGGCGGTTCGGGCCGCCAGTCTTGGTCAAGGGTTCTCATGGGAAACGGGAATATACCACGACATATGTTGCAGAACAGTCACAGATGATCAGACTCCCCAGAATTATCCAGGTTGAGGATTGGCCCCGTTTTTGTTAATTATGGGCCTTCAAGCCGGATCACCACCCCCTCCCAGGTAGGACCCATGAGCGCCGAAGTCCAGCACGACAAGATCGCCGTCATCGATTTCGGCGGCCAGTACGCCCATCTGATCGCCACCAAGGTGCGCCGCAGTCACGTGCTGGCAGAGATCCGCCAGCCGGAAGACCCCATCGGGGACTTCCTGGACTACCAGGGCATCATCCTGTCCGGCAGCCCCGCCCTCAGTTCGTTCGGGGAGGATTCGGGCTACACCAAGGAAATCTACGACCTCGACATTCCCATCCTGGGCTTCTGCTTCGGGCACCAGGAAATTGCCAAGCACTACGGCGGCACCGTGGTCAACGGCAAGCAGGAGTGGGGCCATGCCGATCTGCACATCCTGCGAGAGCATCCCCTCTTCGCGGGCCTGGATCAGGTGGAGCAGGTGTGGATGAGCCATTTCGACAGCGTCACGGCCGTGGGCCCCGATTTCGAGGAGCTGGGCTACACTCTCCTGGGCGAGGGCAGCGCACCCCACCACTTCGCCGCCATCGGCAGCGACAAGTGGCGGCGCTACGGTTTCCAGTACCATCCCGAGGTGGACGACACCCTGCACGGCGACGAGATGATCGCCAACTTCGTTTTGAACATTTGCGGTTGCCGTCCCACCTGGACCATGGACAGCTATGTGGAAGAACAGGTGCAGAAAATTCGCGAACAAGTGGGCGACGGCTCGGTGTTCCTGCTGGCCAGTGGCGGCGTGGACAGCACGGTGGCCGCCAAGCTGTTCGCCGAGGCCCTGGGCCCCGACCGTCTGAACCTGCTGCACGTGGACAATGGCCTCATGCGCAAGGACGAATCGAAGGCCGTGGTCGAGATGTTCACCGACCTGGGCCTGGGCAAGAATTTCCATTTCATCGACGCCACCGACACTTTTCTTGAGGCCCTCGAGGGCAAGATCGAGCCCGAGGCGAAGCGCCGCGCCATCGGCGATACTTTCATCGCCGTGTTCGAAAGTGAAGCCCGCCGCCTGGGCATCGAGGATCACCTGCTGGGCCAGGGGACCATCTACCCCGACACCATCGAAACCGGCGGCACAAAGCGCGCCGACACCATCAAGACCCACCACAACCGCGTGCCCATCATCGAGGAGATGATCCAGGCCGGCAAGGTCATCGAACCGCTGGCCGACCTGTACAAGGTCGAGGTGCGCGAGCTGGGTGAGAAGATGGGGATTCCCCACGATATGATCTGGCGCCATCCCTTCCCCGGCCCCGGCCTGGGTGTGCGCCTGCTGTGTGCCGATGGTCAGGTGTCCGATGCCGAGCAACTGGCCGCCATCGGGCCTGCCGTGAGCCAGGCCCTGGAAAAGTATGGCCTCACCGGGGCGCCCCTGCCCATCAAATCGGTGGGGGTGAAGGCCGACCTGCGCAGCTACGAGCACCCTGTTTTGCTGCACCAGCCTCAAGGTGGCGAACCCGCCTGGGACCGGCTGGCCGAGGCATCGGGCACCATCCACAAGACCGTGGGAGGCATCAACCGCACGCTGCTGAACCTGGGAGCGGCCCTGCCGAGCCGTTTCCGGTCGCTGCCGGCCACCATGACCCGCGACCGCCTGGATCTGCTGCGGGAGTGCGATTTCCTGATGATGGAAGGCCTGCGGCGCCATGGTCTATACGGCGACATCTGGCAGTGCCCCACGGTGCTGGTGCCTCTGGAAATCGATGGCCAGGGCCAGGAACTGTGCATCCTGCGCCCCATTCACAGCGAGCGGGCCATGACCGCCACCGCGGCCCGATTGCCCGGGGCCCTTCTTGAGGAATTGCGTGCCTCCATTCTGGCTTTGCCGGGGATCAGCGGGCTGGCCTACGATCTGACCAGCAAACCGCCGGGAACCATCGAATGGGAATAGCAGCAACAACTTATCCGAACAAAAGCCCCCTGTTTTGGGGGCTTTTTATTTTTCTCAACACGTTCAAAATAGAATTCGTTTTTTGAGTTTTTGAGGTTAGGTTTCCCTCTCACGGGAAGGGTGGCCTTCTCTTTTTTTTTTACATCCGGGAGGACGAAGATGAAGAAGATTTTCATTTCCATGATGATAGCGGCCAGCCTGGCCCTGCTCGCGGGCTGCGGGGACGATGACAATCCCGCCAATCCCGGCGGAGGCGATGACAACAACTTTGACGGAGGAACCATCACCGCCACCCTCGACGGCACGGCCGTGGATTTCAGTGAGAACGCCGCCGGGGTCGATGAAGACCCGGGCTGGTACACCTTTGCCGGCGGGAACCAGGGCGCCGGGGAGACCATCATCGTCACCTTGCCCGCGGCCACCGGCACCTATGGCCTGGGCGATCCTGGCGACCCCTCCATCCAGCTGGTGTACAACAGCATGGCCTGGTTTGCCGTCAGCGGCACGCTGACCGTCTCCTCGGTGAGCGATGATGACATTGCCGGCACCTTTGCCGGGACCTTCGAGGACATCATGAGCAACACCTTGGTGCTGACCGCCGGCAGCTTCGATGTCCCCATCGTGCGCGCTCCCTGATTCCGTTTTCCAGATTTCTCGCTAGCCCCCGCCTTCATGGTGGGGGCTTTCTTCCGGGACCACTGGACCCCCGCGCCAATCGTTTGTACCATGGACCCGTTGCCCCCCGATCTTTTCCCCTCTGGAGTGTCTCATGTCCCAACCCTGGTCTGACCATCCCCACGCCCTGGCCCTCGACACCGCCATCTTCGCCGTGCGCGATGCCGGCCGGCTGTGCCGCGAAGTCCAGGCCAGCATCGACCGTGGAGCCCTGGAAAAGAAGGACAGGAGCCCGGTCACCGTGGCCGACTTCGGCAGTCAGGCCCTGATCTGTCGCGCCCTGACCAGGGCCTTCGGTCCTGTGCCCATCATCGGCGAGGAAGATTCGGCGGCTCTGCGCGAGCCAGGCAACGAGGCCTTGCTGGAAAGGGTCACCAGCGTGGTGGCCGCCCAGCGCCCGGGAACCGATGCCGAAACTGTTTGCCAGTGGATCGACCTGGGGGGAGCCAAGGAATACTCGGACCGCTTCTGGACCCTGGATCCCATCGATGGCACCAAGGGGTTTCTGCGGGGAGAGCAGTACGCCATCAGTCTGGCCTTGATTGTTGAAGGACAAATCGCCGTGGCGGTGGTGGGCTGCCCCAACCTGGGGCCCGAACTGCAGGGAGACCGCGGCCAGGGCACCTTGATGGCCGCCATCCGAGGGGACGGCGTCTGGCAAATGCCCCTGATGGGAGAGGGAACACCCCGGCCGGTCCGGGTCAGCACCCAGACCGACACCACCCGGATCCGGTTCTGCGAGTCGGTGGAGGCCGCCCACAGCAGCCACGGCGATGCGGCCCGGATTGCCCAGAAGCTGGAGATCGCCGCCGAACCCGCCCGGCTGGACAGCCAGGCCAAGTACGCCGTGGTGGCGCGTGGCGAGGCCGAGGCCTATCTGCGTCTGCCCCGGGACGGAAAATACAAGGAGAAGATCTGGGATCACGCCGGAGGTGTCCTGGTGGTCACCGAGGCCGGCGGCCAGGTGACCGACATCCAGGGACGGCCTCTCGATTTCACCCGGGGCTACCGCCTGGAAGACAACCTGGGAGTCATCGTCACCAACGGACATGTGCACGAATCCGTCATCAGCACCATCGATGCGCTGGGCATTGGACGCTTCTGATGGTACACTGACGGCGAACCCAAACCAGAGGAAGACCATGTCCAAGAAGCCCATGATTGTATTCGAAGCCAGCCGGGACGAAGCGCGCCAGGCCTGGATCTACCAGGCCAGGGGCAAGTTCATAGGCTGTGAAATTTGTTATGATTTTCTGGAAGAGGCGCGCGACAACATCACCGAAGCCATGCCCCACGTGGTGATGGAACTGTCGGGCATCACCATGCTCAACAGCACGGGCATTGGCGTGATCGCCTCGCTGTACAACACCACCAAGGCGGTGGGTGGTCAGGTCTACGTGATCGGCGCCAGCGACAATGTCCAGCGCCCCATCTCGGCCACGCACCTGTGGGAGTTCTTGAAAAAGGGCGACAGCCTGAAAGATTTGCCTGCCGCCCTTTGATGATCGAGCACCGGTCAGGGGCAGGCCACACCCCACCCCTGAGCCATCAGGGCGACATCGCTCAGGTTGATCACACCGTCGCGATACAGGTCTGCGCGGAAATCGTAATCCTCGTAATAGATTTCCGAAAAGTACGCCAGATCGGCCAGGTTGACCACCCCGTCCCCGGTCAGATCGGGGCTGTTGAAGTTCAGGGGCAGGTCCCCGGTGCCCCAGCTGTCCCCGGAAACAAACACCGCGGCCGACCCCAGACTGGAGCCCCCCGCCTGTAAAGGCTCGATCCAGTAGGACAGACCGGTTTCGTCGGTGTTCACGTCCGCGATCGTGCCGCCAAGACAGGCCACCAGACCCCCATCTTCCGATTCAATCCAGAGATCCTCGGCCGGAAAATTCACCACCGGCTCTTCGCCCCAGTCGATCACTTTCACAAACAAGGTCCCGTCGACATGGGTACCATCAGGCAGCTGAGCTTCGGTGAAAGCGGACCCCTGGCCGTCGGGCCGGACCATCAGGGTCAGAACCTCGGGCCCCTCGTAGGCCAGCCAGGCCTCACAATTGGACAGGTCGGGAATCCCGGACTGAGCAAAGAGGGGAGCAGCCCAGAGCAGGACTGCCATCCCCAGGAAGATAACGTGTTTCGGCGTCTTCATTTCCAATCCCTCCAGTCGGCTCACGGACAATGAGCCAGGTACCCTTCGGCGAACAAGGCAAAATCGGACAGATTGATTGTCCCATCAAAATTGAAATCGGCCCGGTAGTCGTAGGTGCCGAAGAAGTCGCCGGCAAACAGGGCCAGATCCGTCAGAGTCACGGTCAGGTCCGCGTTGAGATCCGGACTGTTGAAGTGCAGCGGCAGACCGGGACCGGGCATGGGCATCCCGTTGACCATCACCTGGCAGTTTGCTGAACTGTGACCGCCGGCATTGAGTGGCTGGGACCAGGTGGTCTGGCCGTTCTGGTCGGTGTCATGGTCGGCCATGGTGCCCAGGGGGCAATAGACCAGTCCATTGTCCACCGACTCGAGCCAGAGATCCTCACGGGGATAGCCGGTAATCGGATCGTTGTTTCCGTCGCGCAAGTCCAGGGTGATGGTCGCATCAACCTCGTAGCCCCAGGGATTGAAGGCCTCGTTCAGTGCCGGTCCCGCCCCATTGGGATACACGCACAAGGATGCTTCACCCTCGAAGTCCACGGTGACCGAGGATTCGTAGAGGTCGGGGCCCCAGTCGGCCAGAGCGGGTACGGCGAACAGGGCAACGAACAGCATCATCACAGAAGTCATGGCACGAGATCTCATGACATCCCCCTTCGTTTCAGTTATGGCGTTGTTCAGGGGTTGACATGAGATTACCACATTTGCGGGTGAAAAGATAGAGGCGGCCCGAAAAAGGCCGCCTCTTTGAACCGGAAATCGGTTTGATCACTCACGGACAAACAGTCTGATACCCCGTGGCGAAGATGGCCAGGTCCGAAAGGTTGATGATTCCGTCGTTGTTGAAATCACCCCGATAGTGATAGGCGCCGAAGAAGTTCCCCGCAAACAGGGAGAGATCGGACAGATCAACCGTCAGGTCACCGTTGATATCGGGACTGTTGAACTTCAAAGGCAAACCCGCACCGATCAAAGCGGAGCCGGCCACCATCACATGGCAGGCCGCCTGGCTGTACCCGCCCGCCCTCAGCGGCTGGGTCCAGGTGGTCTCGCCATTCATGTCCGTTTCACTATCAGCCATGACCCCCAGGACACAGGAGACCAATCCTCCGTCCGCGGTTTCCAGCCAGAGGTCTTCCCAGGGAAAATTGGGCACGGGGATATCCTGGCTGTTGCGCAGAGCAAGGGTGATCGTCGCATCGACAGTGACGCCACCGTCGCCATAGGCTTCGGTCAAGGGCAGTCCGTTTCCGTCGGGATAGACGTAAACAGAAGCTTCCCCCTCGAAACCAACCGTTGCGTTGGACAGGGCCAGATCAGGAACATCGGTGGCCCAGGCTTGCGGAGCGAGCAAGATGAGCAGGCACAGAGCCGTGGAAATGAGTTTCATGATTCCCCCCTTTGGTAGGTATAGCAAGACTTCGCACCATGCTGATGATACAGTATTGACAAAAATAAATAAAGAGGGTCGGGCCAGTATTCCGTCAAATTCAAGAATGCGAGCTGACGGAACACGGGGCAATCTTGTCCAGCTCCACCTTCAGATTTTCCAGCCGCTGGGTGAAAGCCTCCTGGCTTCCGCTGACCAGCCGGGACGCCGTGTCCCGATAATGCTGGATTCCCTTGAGCAGGTTGTCCCTCACCTTGTCGGTGTCGCAGTTGCACGAGGCCAGATCCAGGCCGCGGCGCGCCGCTTCCTTTTTGAGGCCATCCAGATGCAAGGCCAGTTCCTTGAGGAACATGTGGGGACGCTCGGTCTTGAAAGGCAGTTGCAGACGGCCGTAAATGTGGTCGACCATCTCCTGCAGCTTGGCCGGGCGGGAAAAATACACGGTGTTGGGTCCACAGCACACGGCGGTCTTGGCATCGAGATCGATGCTGTGCGGCACCGTCGCGCTTCCGGCCAGGTCGTGACAGATGCAGGCCTTGGCTGTCACCTGATCAGTGAGAGCCTGAAGCTGGGCATCATCACCCTCCAGCGATTGAAGCTTGCGGCGCTGATAGGCGCGACTTGCCGTGCAGATGGGCACCTTGGTGAATTCTGTGTTGCTGACCAGGAAGCCCTTCGGACAGGCACTTCCCGGCTTGCCCTCCTCGATACGATGCAGGCGCTGAACTTCGCTCTCCGAGGTCTTGAGACACCAGAAAGGGACGCCCAGGGGTGAGGCCTCGCTCAGGTGCACATCGTCCTCGCCGGCGGCCACAATGCGGTCCAGATGGCTCTGGTCGATGTTCACCACTTCCGGCACCAGCAGAAACGGACTGGCCCAGCCGGTGCCGTCGACTCCATAGTCCTTGACCAGCATTTGGCTTTCCTCGGCCGTGCCAATTCCCCCCTGCACTGTGACGCGGAATCCCAGGGGCGAGCCGGGCGCCGTACGGCCCAGGTTGTTCAAGCCGGTCACCCAGATCTCGTGGAGCTGGTCGCGCAGATGTTGGCGCTGGTCGCGGAAATCCTGCAGGACCGGCCCCAGCAGTGTGCCCTTGCCGCCAAAAGCGTGGCCTCCGCAGTTCAATCCGGATTCGATACGGTACTCACTGACCCACAATCCCTGACGAGCCAGCAGCTTGCCCTGGATCAAGGCCGAGCGGAAATCGCTGACCTTCAGAACGATGCGTTTGCGGATTTCCCCGGTTTCATCGGGAAAGAAATCGCCGAATTCGGTCAGGTAACCGAACAGCTTGCGGTTCATGCCCGCGGAAAGAATGAGGGAGGACTGCAGCCTGCTCTGGGCATATCCCCGCAGCGCACTCATGGCATCGGAGAACTTGGGGCCCAGATCCTGGCCCTTGCTGAGCTTGGCGCGGTCCAGCTTGGTCATGATGTTCACATCGATGCCGCCAGGCCTGATCATCCCACGCAGCCTGTCCTGCAAACTTTCGCGTTCCTCGGGATCCGGCGTGGTCTGCATTTTCTGATACAGGCTGCGCAGCGGAGAATCGGGCAGCATCTCGAAGTACTTGCTGATTTCACTGCCGGTCTCGAACAGGGAAGTGCGCATCTTCTCGACCTGTCGTTCGACCACCTCGTCCATCATGTTCAGATAGCTGGTGATGCGATGGGCCCTGCTGTCCGGTGCGTTCTCGGGAATCTCCTCGAACTCCAGGCCGCGGTCTCGAGAGAGACGTTGCCGCATCTGCTCGATCAGCACATCATCCACCAGGGAAACCACCGAGCTGATCCCGTACTTGGCGACCTTGAGCGGCGTATCGATGGTGAACCCGGTACCCATGACCGGGATGTAAAACTTGTGGACGGAATTCATCAAGGGGTGACCCATATCTATACCTGCGCGAAGGGGACCGTGGTCCCGGGGAGAGGTCGATTCATACTCACAATGTAGCCGACCCTTAAATCCTGGCAAGAACTACTGTGAACCCGCATTATTCCCAAAAGTGCCCCTCTGGCAAGAAAGGATTTCCGTGGACATCATCGTGGGCGGCGGCCCGGCCGGTTTTTTTGGCGCCATCACCTTGAAAAGTCTGGCCCCGGAGCGCGACGTTTTGCTGCTCGAAAAAAGTGCGGACGTCCTGCGCAAGGTCAAGATTTCGGGCGGCGGCCGCTGCAACGTGACCACCGGCCAGGAAAACCTGCGCACCGTGGCCGAGGGCTATCCTCGTGGCGGAAAAGCCCTTCTGGGGGCCCTGCATCACTTCGGACCGGCTCAGACCCGCGCCTGGTTCGAAGATCGGGGCGTGCCCCTGAAAACCGAAGCCGATGGCCGCGTATTCCCTGTAAGCAATTCCTCGGCCAGTATCATCGAGGCTTTGACCGGCGAGGCCCAGCGGCTGGGCGTGCGGGTGGAAACCGGGACGGCGGTGAAGAGCCTGAATCGCCACGATGCCGGCTTCCAGGTGGAACTGAGTGATGGACGCTTGCTACCCGCCCAACGGGCTCTGCTGGCCACCGGCGGCGGCGGTCACCGTCTGGCCCAGGCCCTGGGTCACACGGTGATGGACCCCGTTCCCTCCCTTTTCACCTTCAACAGCGAGGCCCCCCTTCTCGAGGGTTTGGCCGGGGTGGCCGTTCCCCAGGCCGTGGTGCGAGCCACCGGCCCCGGGTTGCCCAGAAAGGGGCTGGAGCAATCCGGCCCCCTGCTCATCACCCACTGGGGCGTCAGTGGTCCGGCCGTGCTCCGGTTGTCGGCGTGGGGTGCGCGATTGCTGGCCGAGTGCGGGTACCATTTCACCGTGCTGGTGGACTGGTGTCCCGACCTGACGCGGGAAGACCTGGCGGCGCGTCTGGGAGACTGGGCCGGCGACAACAGTCGCAAGCAGGTGTCCAGCTCGTGCCCCGTGGATCTGCCCCGCAGATTGTGGACCGCCCTGGTCGGGCAGGCCATGATTCCCGCCGCCCGCACCTGGGGCGAGCTGGGCCACAAGATGACCAACCGGCTCGTCGAGGCCCTGAAAAGCTCACCGTTGCCCGTCCAGGGCAAATCCACCTTCAAGGAGGAGTTCGTCACCTGTGGTGGAGTCGATCTGCGCGAGGTGGATTTTTCCACCATGGAAAGCCGGTGCGTGCCGGGGCTGTTCCTGGCGGGCGAGGTCCTGGATATCGATGGCATCACAGGCGGTTACAATTTTCAGAGCTGCTGGACCACGGGTTTTCTGGCCGGTCAGGGGCTGGCGAAAAATTAATCTCAATATGACCTGGCGGGGGACCGATACCACGAAAACATCGCCCCAACCCCGAAAGGTCTGAACCATTGCGCAGCCAAGGCTTTACCATCATCGAGTTGATGATCGTCGCGGTCATCATCGGCATCCTGACGGCCATTGTCATCCCCAACTACATCAGCATGCAGGACCGGGCCAAGGAGGCCAAGGTCAAGGGCAACTGCCACGCCCTGCACCTGGCGGCCGAGGATTACAGCGTGATGAACGACGGCCACTACTCGGTGGCCGCAGCCGATCTGCTTCCGCGATTACCCGGAGCCGGCCTGATGGAAAATGCCTTCACCGGAGCACCCACCGAACCACGATTCGGGGCCGCCGCCGCCGCCGCCGGCCAGATCGGCATCGTGGCCAAACAGCAGGGCGGCAACACAGTGGGCTTCACCATCACCGGCTTCGGCAAGGAAGCGCAGATCCTGGAACTGACCAACGGGCACTGACCCCCAGCTGATCAGGGCTGGTCCGGAAGCAATCCCATCTCCCGACTCAGGTCCAGGGGCGGCATGTCGCCGTCCCAGGGCTTGCCGTCTTTCACATACCAGTCAAACCAGGCCAGGGTGCGCAGGACGAAATCTTGCCGCCCGAAACGTTTGCGATTCCCGTGGCCTTCCTCCGGATACCAGATCAACCGCACCGCCGGGTGCCCGGCCATCTTCATGGCGCGGAACATTTCCAGGCTTTGGCTGGGATGAACGCGCGGGTCGTTTTCGCCGTGGGTCAGGAGCAAGGGCGTTCTGCTGTCGGCCACGTGCATGATCGGACTGCGGTCGAGCAGCATCGGGATGGTCTCGGCATCGACCGTGGTTCCCCGATGCACGTATTCGTTCTCGTAGGGGATGTCGGTGTTGAAGGTCTTGCTGACCAGGTCGGACACACCCACCATGCTCACGCCGGCCTGAAAATGTTCGGAGTACTTCGTGACCAGCCAGTTGGTGGCGTAGCCGCCGTAACTCCCGCCCATGACGCCCACCTTGCCGCGCTGGGCCAGGCCCTGGTCGATCAGGTGCTGGACGCCGTCCACCACATCGTCGAACTCGGCCCCCGCGGGATCGCCGAAGCTGCTCATGGCGAAGTCGAAACCGCGCCCGGTGCTGCCCCGATAGTTGGGATAGAACACGCCATACCCCTGGGCCGCGTAGGCCTGGCCGGGATTGGCATAGCGACTGATCCAGCCGTGATCATGATTCGGCTCGGGTCCGCCGTGCACGCCCACGATCAAGGGGAACGCGCCGCCCTGATAGTCCACCGGATAGATCAGCAGACCCTCGATCATCAGGCCATCACGGGCCGGATAGCGCACGGGTTCTTGCCTGGCCAGGGTGACGTTTTCTAGCCACGGGTTGTGGGTGGTCAGGCGTCGGGGCTGTCCCTTGCCCTCGAGCAGGTACACCTCGCGAGGGGTGGTGGCGCTGTGGCCGACAAGGGCCATCTCCTCACGGCCCAGCTGCAACGAGGGCAAGCCCACCTGCAGACCCGATTCCTCGCTGTGGTAGATCACCAGGCGGTTGTCCGGCCCCCGATCGATACGCTGCAAGCTGAGCGAGGTGTGCAGGAATTCCTTGGCGTTGTAGAGGATGCGCTTGCTGTCGCGCCAGGCGACGTGCTGGATGTGGCCCTCGAACTTTTCCGGCGTCAGGGCGCGGGGCTCGCCGCCGGTGACGGGGATGGAGTAGACGCTGCTGACGGCATGGTCCATCTGCCGGGAGGCCGCAGTGTAGGCCACATTTTTTTCGTCGGGGCTGAGGCGAATGTCCCCGGTTTTCCCGGGCAGATCGATCAGCAGATGATGGTCGCCGCTGGCCAGATCCAGCAGATAGATGTCCTGGAACATGTATTGGTGGTCGATCAGGTTCAACTCGCTGGCCCCGAAAGCCACATAGCGTCCGGTGGCCCCCACGTCCAGCGACCACACGGCCAGACCATCGACCAGGGTGGTGGCTTCACCCGGACCGTGGGCCCAGTCGAAAGGGGCGCGCTTGATCAGGCGATCCTTGAGTTCCTCTTCCACCCATCTGGGCAGCCAGCCCTTCTCTTTCAGTTTTTCCTGCCGGGGGTCGGCGGCCTCGGTTTCGATGGTGAACAGGGCAGTGCCGTCATGGCTCCAGGCAAAGCTGCTGACGCCGACCTTGCTGTCGGTCATGGCCTTCGCTTCCCCACCGTAAATGGGCAGCACCCAGACCTGGGTCTTGGCCTTCTCGCCCCGCTTCATCAGGAAACCCAGGTAGCGGCCGTCCGGCGAAAAGCGCACGCTGGAAACGCTGGCCTCACCGGTGACGAATGGGCGCGGGTCTCCACCTTCGGTGGACACCAGGAAGAGGCGGCTCCAGGCACTGCCGGCCTCCTCGTCCAGGGCACGGTTCTGGCTGACGGTGTAGGCCACCCACTTCCCATCGGGAGAAAGGTCGGCCGTGCGCACCTGCTCCAGGTCCAGCAACTGGTCGACTGTCAGCCCCGAGGCCAGCGAGGTGCCGGCCGTCAGGATCAGGATCAAGGTCAGGAAATAGCTCGTGAATCGGGGCATGGTATTCTCCCGGATTAAAAGACGTGGTTCTGTTATCTTGCCCTACAGAATATTAAAATAGTTGAACGACACAAATCATCCGGACCAACCCGCAGGAGCCCCCATGAGAATCGCCCTCATCCAGCAGCACGCTACCTGGGACCGTCAGGCCAACCTGAACCGAGGGCTGCAGGCGGCCCGGAGAGCCGCCGAGCAGGGAGCCCAGGTCCTGTGTTTTGCCGAGCTGGCCTTCGAACGGTTCTATCCCCAGCTGCCGGCCGGGCCGGATTTCGCCGACCATGCCGAGACCATTCCCGGGCCCATCACCGTGGCCTTCCAGGATCTCGCCCGGGAACTGGGCGTGGTGGTGGTTCTGAACCTGTTCGAGAAGGTGGGCCACCGGACCTTCGACTCTTCCCCCGTGATCGATGCCGACGGGTCGCTCCTGGGCATAACCCGCATGGTCCACATCACCGAGTACGAATGCTTCCACGAGCAGGGCTACTACCACCCCGGCGACACGGGGGCCCCGGTCTACGATACCCGGTACGGGAAAATCGGGGTCAGCATTTGCTACGACCGGCACTATCCCGAATACATGCGCGCACTGGCCCTGGCTGGGGCGGAGCTGGTGGTGGTGCCGCAGGCGGGATCGGTGGGCGAGTGGCCGGAGGGCCTTTACGAGGCCGAGATGAGGGTGGCCGCCTTCCACAACGGCTACTTCGTGGCGCTGTGCAACCGGGTGGGCGAGGAAGAGAAGCTGACCTTTGCCGGGGAAAGTTTCGTGTGCGCCCCCGATGGCTGCGTGGTGGCGCGGGCAAGTGAAGGGGTTGATGATGTTTTGCTGGCAGAAGTGGATCTTGCGGAAGTTGAGCGGTCCAGCGCGCGAAGATTGTTTCTGAGGGACCGGCGACCGGAGCTGTATGGGGGGTGGCTGGGGGAGAAACAGGTTCTTGTAAATCGTTGTGATTGAAATGCTTGAGTTTTCCAACGGGTTGAAAAATGTGGCGACCTGGGCTGGGTTCCTGGTAGATCTGGGCCCCACGTAGCCTCCCCCCCATCTGTCGGAACAGGTTTTCATTTTCAATTTTTTATTTGTGTTTTTTTCGCTTCCCCCCTGGCGCGTTCGCGTTGTATTCGCTATATTGATTGAGCCTCCCACAGGCTTACTATCAAGGATAGCGCTATGCTGACGTTTATTAAGGGATTACCGGCCGAGAAAGCCCACCTCCACCTCAAAAAGGCCAACCATGCCATGGAAATGGCCCGCCAGAACGCCATTCTGTGGTTTGGCGAGATTCTCGGGCGCAAGCTATACCGTGACCTGGGGTACTCCTCCATGTTGCTGTATGCCCAGCAGGAACTGGGCTGGAGCCAGAGCAAGGCCTACGACTTCCTGAAGATCTGTGAAAAGCTGGACGAACTGCCTGCTGTGAAGAAGAAGGTCGAGGAGGGGAAGCTCGGCTATGCGCGGACGCGGACCATCGTGAGCGTGGCCAGCCCGGAGAACGAGAAGGAGTGGGTGGATCTGGCCATGAACAAGTCGCGCACCCAGCTGAAAGAGGCGGCCAAGAAGGCCAGGCGGCAGGCGGCCGAGGTGGCCAGGGGGCAGGGATCCTTCCTGCCTGAAGAGACCTTGCCGACCGCGGTGGTGCCCCAGCGCATAAGCCTGGAGATGACCCCCACCCAGCTGGCCCGCTATGAAGCACTCTGGGAGAAGCTGCGCAAGCAGGGCGGCTTTCCGGCAGACAAGGTCGAGGCGCTGCTGGCCATGATGCAGACTTGCGTCGATCAGAATTCCAACCCGTTGGAAAAACCGGCGGGACCCCTGGTCCAGATCCACGTGCACCAGTGCCCGGACTGCCAGAAGGCGACCATCCAGACCACCCGCGGCGAGCTTACGCTTTCAACCGAGGAAATCGAACGCCTCCAGTGCGATGCCCAGATCAGCGAACCAGGGAAACGCAATACCACAACGATCCCACCCAAAACGCGGCGCCTCGTGCTGGCCCGCGACCGCCACCGGTGCCAGACACCCGGCTGCCCAAACACGCATTACCTCGAAATCCATCACATCATCCCCCGTTCCCAGGGCGGCACCAACGCACCCGATAACCTGACCACGCTGTGCAGTTCGTGTCATGCGCTGGTGCATCAACGGACATTCCTGGTCCGAGAAAGATCGCCCAGCTATCGGGGTCGGCGGGACCGCAGTCCTTCCACCAGCTCACGGCTGACTTCGAAATGGAAGGATTCCACCGGAGCGAACGTCCAGAACTCATCCAGCATGACGGTTCCCGTGGTGCGCTCGTAGGTCAGGGCCTGGGTCAGGAGGTCCAGGCGGTCGGCGTCCCGCACCAGTCGGGCTTCCGGGCTGGACTGGGCTTCGAATTCATCCCAGAGGCTGCGCCAGCGGGGGCCGAAGTCCTGGCCTGGCAGGAGTTCGTCCATGGCGCGCTGTTCCATCTCCGTCTTGGCCCCGGGGGGTAACAGGCGCGAGCCGCCCAGGGAGAAATCGCCGGTAACGCTTTCGGGCAGGTCGTGGAGAATGGCCATGGTCAGGACCTTCGCCCGGTCGATAGGTTCTTCCACCAGGTCCGCCAGCAAAAGGGCCATGAAGGCCACGCCGTGGCTGTGGTCGGCCACGCTTTCAAAATCGGCAATGCCGCGCACGGCCCAGCCGGTGCGCGGGGTCACCTTCAGGCGATTGGCGATTTCGATGAGGTCCAGAATGGAGTCCGTGTTTTTCATGGCGTTCTTTCCTGCTATCATGAGGGCAGTGGTTTTTTGTCTGATAACACCCCGCCTTCGCCTTGGCAAGATCGGAGATATTCCATGGTTCGTCGCATCCTGATTCTGCTGGTCATTCTGGTGGCTTCGTCGGCCCAGGCCGGCCGTCTGGTGGCCATCGGCGATCTGCACGGCGACCTGACCGCCACGCGGCAGGCCCTGAAACTCGCCGGCGCCATCGACCAGGAGGATCGCTGGATTGGTGGAGATCTGGTGCTGGTCCAGACGGGTGATCAGCTGGACCGGGGCGATGAGGAGCGGGCCATTCTGCACCTGCTGGACAAGCTCCAGGCCGAGGCCGAGGCCGCCGGTGGTGCTCTGCACATTCTCAACGGCAATCACGAGCTGATGAATGCCCGGCCGGACCTGCGCTATGTGACCGAGGGAGGGTATGCTGATTTCGCCGACCTGGCCGAGGGCTCGGAACCCGATTCTCTTTTGCTCGCCCATGAGCCTTCACAGCGAGGTCGCGTGGTGGCCTTCCGGCCCGGCGGGCCCTATGCCAGAATGCTGGCAGAGCGACCCCTCATTCTCCTCCTGGACGACACCGTGTTCGTGCATGGGGGCGTTCTCCCCCTGCATCTGGAGTATGGGATCGAGCGCATCAACCACGAGGTCCGGCAATGGTTGCTGGGTCAGGGAGATCCGCCGCCCTTCATCCACAAGAGAGAAAGCCCCACCTGGTCGCGCACCTATTCCGACGAGGTCGATGGGGAGGATTGCCGGCAACTGGCCGATGTTCTGCAGGCGCTGGGCGCCCGGCGCATGGTGGTGGGACATACCGTGCAGGAGGGTGGAATCACCTCCTATTGCGATGAGCAGGTGTGGTGCATCGACTCGGGAATTGCCGCGCATTACGGCAATCATGTCCAGGTCCTGGAAATCGATCACGGGGAGATCAGTGTTCTCCAGTGACCTCTACCAGAGGCGAAGGGTGTAGCGCTTGACATAGTCGGGGAGCAGCGACACGCGCCCCTCCAGCCCGGGGGTCAGCAGAACCTCGGCGGTGCCCTGGGCGGTTCCCGGCAAGACCATGATCACTTCGACCGGGGACTCCAGGCGATTCAGAATTTCCCGGCCGGCCTCCTCTCCGGCCACGAACAGGGCCGTACTCAAGCCGTCGGCCAGCTGTGCGCTGGGAGCCAGCACGGTGACCCCCAGGACTCCCTCGGCGGGACGGCCCGTGGCCGGATTCATGATGTGGCCGTACCGCCGTCCATCGATGGTCACGAAGCGTTCGTAGCTGCCACTGGTGGCCAGGGCCAGATCGGTCACCGCCACGGTGGCGAAGTATTGATCACGATTCAGGGGATCCCGCACGCCCACGCGCCAGTCGGTGCGATCGGCGGCTCCGCCCAGACAGAAGAGGTTGCCGCCCAGGTCCACCAGACCATTTTTCACGCCTGCCTGTTGCAGGCGAGTCACGGCCTGATCCACGGCAAAGCCCTTGGCGATGCCCCCGAGGTCAAAGTGGGTTCCGGAGGTGCCTTTGGTCAGGGTCCCACCGGGGCCCAGGGTATACCCCCCCATCAATCCCCGCGCCGAATCGATGGCCGCCGGCGTAGGGAGAGATCCCTGGCGACGGTAAAAGCCCCACAGTCGCATCAATGGTTCGGCGGTGGGATCGAAAGCGCCCCGACTGATATCCCGCAACCGGTCGGCCGCCGTCAGGCACTGGCCCAGCCAGGGCGAAAGGCTCACCGCCGAATCGGCCGGAGCCCGGTTCAAGCGGCTCAATTCCGAATCGGGGGACCAGGAACTGAATACCGCATTGACCTCCTGGTAGGTTGTGGCCACCAGAGCCTGGGCCTGGGCCGCAGAAAGCCCTTCCGGCAGCTCCAGGTCACTCCGTGCCACCGTGCCCATGGTTTCGAAGATGAATTCCGCACGTTCGGGGTCCTGCGCACATCCCATCAGGCCCCATAGAGCCACGATCAGGACGCCAAATCCGCGAAAGATTTTCATTTTCACCATTCACCTGAATAAATCACATCAATTGTCCATTTTCCCTTGAATTCCCCCATGCAAATACCCACCTTAACCCTTGTCAAACAATTAACAGGAAGGCGACCATGGAACTCCTGCTTCTTGTCATAAGTGCAATATTTGTCAACAACTTCGTGTTGGCGCGATTTCTCGGCATCTGCCCGTTCCTGGGCGTGTCCAAAAAGCTGAGCACGGCGCTGGGCATGACCGGGGCGGTCATGTTCGTCATGACCCTGGCCAGCGTGGTCTCCTGGGTGGTGTACCGTTACATCCTGGAGCCCCTGGACCTGGTTTTTCTGCAGACGATCACGTTCATCCTGATCATCGCCTCGATGGTCCAGCTTGTCGAGCTGGCACTGCAGAAATTGAGCCCACCGTTGTACCGGTCCCTGGGCATTTTCCTGCCTTTGATCACCACCAACTGCGCGGTCCTCGGCTGCGCGGTCATGAACATCCAGAAAAACCACAATCTGCTGGAAACCACGGTTTTCGGTATTGCCGCGGCGGTGGGTTTTGGTCTGGCCCTGGTGCTGTTCGCCGGTATTCGCGAGGTGCTGGACCTGGCTGAAACGCCCAAGGTGTTCAAGGGAACAGCCATCGCACTGGTCACCGCCGGTGTGCTTTCGATGGCGTTCATGGGATTCGCCGGACTGGTGAAGTAAAACCACGGCTCTTGATGGAGGACAAAACGACATGCTGGTACCAACAGCCGTGTTGGCAGGAATGGGACTCGTGGCCGGGCTGGGGCTGGCCGCGGCCGCGCGGGTATTCGCGGTGGAAACCGATCCGCGTCAGGAAAAAGTGAACGATGCCTTGCCCGGCGCCAACTGTGGCGGCTGTGGATTTGCCGGATGTGCCGACTTTGCCGCCGCCGTGGTGGCCGGCAAGGCCGGTCCGGCCGATTGCCCCGTGGCCGATGACACGGCGCGCCAGGCGGTGGCGGCCATCATGGGCCTCGAAGTGACGGCCGGCAAAAGGCAGGTGGCCCTGGTCATGTGCCAGGGCGATGACAGCGTGGCCAAGCCTTCCTTCCGCTACAACGGCCAGGCCAGCTGCGCCAGCGCCGACCTGCTGGGCGGCGGCGACAAGGCCTGCCTGCACGGCTGCCTGGGTTTGGCCGATTGCCAGGCCGTGTGCACCTTCGGGGCCATCGAGATGACCGAGCAGGGCATTGCCCGGGTCATCCCAGCCCGCTGCACCGGCTGCGGCAAGTGCATTGCCGTGTGTCCCAAGCACATCATCAGCCTGATTCCCGAGGACGCCACCATTCACGTGCTGTGCGCCAACACCGACAAGGGCGGGGCCGCCAAGAAGGCCTGCGACGTGGCGTGCATCGGCTGCAAGAAATGCGAGAAGGCTTTCGAGGATGATCCGCGGATCACCGTGAGCGACTTCCTGGCCCACGTGGACTACGAGCACGCCCCCACCGATCCCAGTCTGGTGGACACCTGCCCCACCGGCGCCCTGGTGTTCCGGGACATGCGGAATTTCGACCCCGACAGCCCCAGGGAGCGCTCATGAAATTCAAAGGCGGCATCCACCCTCAGTATCACAAGGTCACCGCGGACCGGGCCATCCGGGCCATGCCCCTGCTCGAGCGGTACATCGTGCCGGTGGGCCAGCACATCGGCGCGCCGGGCGAGGTCATCGTCGAGAAAGGCCAGGAGGTTCAACGTGGCGAACCGTTGACCAGGCCTGCCGGATTCGTCTCGGTGCCGGTTCACGCCCCCACCAGCGGCAAGATCAAGAAGATCGACATGTATCCCCATCCTCTGGGTCGGCCCCAGCTGGGGATCGAGTTGATCCCCGATGGCCAGGACACCTGGTACGAAGGTCTGAAACCGGTGGGCGACTGGCGCACCCTCGACGCCGACACCCTGCGCAACGCCATCCGCGACGCGGGCATCGTGGGCATGGGCGGGGCCACTTTTCCCACCCACGTCAAGCTGAGCCCGCCCAGGGAAAAGCCCATCGACCTGTTGATTCTCAACGGGGCCGAGTGCGAGCCCTACCTGACCAGCGACCACCGCATCATGCTGGAGTATGCCGAAGACGTGAACGAGGGCATCGGCCTGATGATGCGGGTGCTGGGGGTGACCAAGGCCATCGTCGGCATCGAGAGCAACAAGGAAGACGCCCGCCTGGCCCTGGCTGCATCACGTCCCGCCAACCTCGACATCAGCTACGAGCTGCTGGAAACCAAGTATCCCCAGGGGTCGGAAAAGCACCTGATCTATGCCCTGTGCGGACGCACCGTGCCCGCCGGGGGCCTGCCCATGGACGTGGGTGTCGTGGTCCAGAACGTGGGCACCGCTGCGGCCTGCCTGGAAGCCGTGCGCGATGGCCGACCCATGACCGAACGCGTGGTCACGGTGACGGGCTCGGCCGTGGCCCAGCCCGAGAACCTGCTGGTGCGGGTGGGCACGCCTTTGCAGGATGTCATCGACTTTTGCGGCGGGCTGGACGACCACACCGGCAAGATCATCTACGGCGGCCCCATGATGGGCATGGTGCAGTTCGAGCTGGATAGCCCGGTCCTCAAGGGGACCAGCGGCATCCTCTGCCTCCGCGAGGACGAGGTCAGCCAGTTCGAGGGCGGCCCGTGCATCCGCTGCGGCAACTGCGTGGACGTGTGTCCCATGTTCCTGGTGCCCGCGCAGATGGGGGTGCTGGTCGAACGTTCGCGCTGGGAAGACCTGGGCGACTATCACGTGACCGACTGCATCGAGTGCGGCAGTTGCGCCTATGTGTGTCCATCGCGCCGACCCCTCGTCCAGTTTTTCAAGCGGGGCAAGCTGGAGTGGCGCGAGCATCAGAAGAAACAGGAAGCCCAGGAAAAACAAGAAGTCCAGGAGAGTCAGCTTTGAGCACACCGATCAAGGACAACATCGCGGTCGAGAAACTGATCGTCAGCGCCTCACCTCATGTGCACAGCGGCATGGATGTGCCCCGGGTCATGCGGGATGTCATCCTGGCCCTGGTGCCCGGGGTGCTGGTGGGCATCTGGTACTTCGGGCTGGATGCGGCGCGGGTTCTGCTGCTGGCGGTGATCGGTTGCCTGCTCACCGAGTGGGTCATGGCCCGTCTGCTGGGGCGTAAATCACCCATCGGTGACCTGAGCGCCGCGCTGACCGGCATCTTGCTGGCCATGAACCTGCCCTCAGGCAGCCCCTGGTGGATGGTCCTGCTGGGTAGCCTGGTGGCCATCGCCCTGGGCAAGGCCATCTACGGTGGGCTGGGCTATAACCCCTTCAATCCCGCCCTGGTGGCCCGGGTGTTCCTGCTGATCTCTTTCCCGGTGCAGATGACTCGCTGGGTGGTGCCCCAGGGTCTGGGCACACCTCTGGATGCGGCCACCGGCGCCACCCCCCTGGGTCTGGCCAAGGAAGCGGCCAGCCTGGGCAAACCTCTGGCCGAGGCCGGCCTGCCCACCAACGCGCAGATGCTCCTGGGTGACATGGGCGGCAGCTTCGGCGAGGTCAGCGCGCTGGCGCTGGCGCTGGGCGGCCTGTTCCTGCTGTGGCGCGGCCACATCCGCTGGCAAATTCCGGTGGGATTCATCGGCACGGTGGTGCTGATCACGGGACTGGCTCACCTCCTGGCCCCCGAGCGATACCTGAGCCCGCTGGTCCATGTGCTGGCCGGCGGTCTGGTGCTGGGCGCCTTCTTCATGGCCACCGACATGGTCACCTCGCCGGTCACCCGGCGCGGCATGCTGATCTTCGGTGTGGGCTGCGGCCTGCTGACCGCGGTGATCCGCCTGTGGGGCGGCTACCCCGAGGGCGTCAGCTTCGCCATCCTGCTGATGAACGCGGCCACACCCTTGATCGATCGCTACACCAGGCCGCGCGTTTTTGGTGGTCAGCGGCGCAAACTATTCGAGGAAAGGGGATAGTCATGAAGGAAATGCTCACCATGGCCCTTCGCCTGTCCTTGATCTGCGCGGTGGCGGCTCTGGCACTGGCCCAGGTCGATGGCCTGACCCGCGAACCCATCCGCCAGGCCGAGGCCCGCGCTCAGCGCGAAGCGGTCGAGGCCGTTCTGCCCTCCTTTGTCACCCTGGTGAACGACACCTTGCGGGCCGGCACCGAGGATCAGGTCATTTACTTCAAAGGGGAAAACGAACAGGGACCCGTAGGCACGGCTTTCACCGCCGTCAGCGGCCTGGGTTACTCGGGCGAGATCGAGATCATGGTCGGCCTGGACCAGGAAGCCAAGGTCAATGGCGTGCGTATTCTGCGCCATGCCGAGACCCCGGGCCTGGGTGCCAACTACGCGGCCGTCGACGTGCTGAACGCCTTCTACAAGGGCCGCGGCCCCCGCGACAGCTGGCAAGTGACCAAGGATGGCGGGCAGGTGGACGCCATCACGGGTGCCACGGTGACCGGGCGCGCCATCTGTGACGCCATCGCCAGGGGATTCGAGCAATGGGAGGCCGATCAGAAGGCCGCCGGAGGTTCGCAATGAGCTACAGCACCACATTTTCCCGCGGCCTGTGGAAAGACAATCCCATCTTCCGACTTTTGCTGGGCCTGTGCCCCACCCTGGCTGTGACCACCAGTGTGGAGAACGGACTGGGCATGGGGCTGGCCAGCACCTTCGTGCTCCTGTGCAGCAATTTCATGGTGTCGCTGTTGCGGGATTTCATCCCCAAGAAGGTGCGCATCCCGGCCTACATCGTGGTCATCGCCAGCTTCGTCACCATCGTCGATCTGAGCATGAACGCCTATTTTCACGAGCTTCACAAGAGCCTGGGCCTGTTCATTCCGTTGATCGTGGTCAACTGCATCATCCTCGGTCGCGCCGAGGCCTTCGCCAGCCGCAACACCGTGGGGCTGAGCATTGTCGACGGACTGGGCATGGGCCTGGGGTTCACCCTGGGACTGGCCATCCTGGGCGGGGTGCGCGAGCTGCTGGGGTCGGGCACACTGCTGGGCTTCGGAGTGCTGGGCGAGGGGTATCCTCCCATGCTGGTCATGATCCTGCCACCGGGAGCATTCTTGACGCTGGGGCTACTGCTGGCCGGCATGAACAAGCTGGAAGAGAAGCGGGCCATCCGGGCCGGTGAAGCCTACCGCCCGCCGCGGGAAATGGACTGTGGCAGCTGCGTCCTGTGTCACCTGGACGAGAATCTCAAGGCCGCGGATCTCTCGCCCCGCCCCCGGGTGGCGGTGAACGTGGAGCCGCCCCAGAAGTAGGGTCGGCTCAGGAGTCCTTGTCGGTCAGGGACCGCGCCCAGGCCAGCTCCAGCGAGGCGCAGGCCCGGTTCAAACCCCAGAAGGTTTCCAGGTGGGAATACCCGGAGGCATCAGCCGCGCGCAGACACCCGGCGGCCGCCTCCTCCATCAGCTCCCAGTCCAGGTCCTGGCCCTTGGCCGCGGTGGCCAGATCGCGCAGCACACTCATGCCGTAGCTGGCCGCATCGACCTGGGTGCTGACCGGCAGCGGATCGCCATTGACGGCCATGACCGCCGTCATCATGGCCTGAGCCACCTCCACCACCCAGAGGACTTCCCGATGCACGGGTCCGCGGTGGATTCGTTCCAGGATCATTTCCTCGCACAACTTGGACCGCTCCAGGTCAAACCCGTAGGAAGCCGCGGCCGCCTCGGTGGTCTCGTAGCGGGCCTTGGCCGTCTGGGCCAGTTCCAGAGGTGTGCGTTCGTCATGACCGGCAGGTGGGTTCGTGTCAGCCATAGAAAAAACACCAAGCTTTCGATCAGGTTCGAGGTTGCTAATTTCAAGTCCCTGGCCCCAGAATAGGGCGTTGTCCCTTTCCCGCCAACCGTGAAAGCGAAGAACCTGACCATGACTGAATGCCCCCGCGAACCGGCCATCCGCGTGCTGATGATGCCCCGTGACACCAATTACCACGGAACTATTTTCGGCGGGATCATTCTCAGCCACATTGACCAGGCCGGCGCCGTGGCCACCCTGAAGCAGGGCTGCCAGCGCGTGGTCACCGTGGCCATGGACCAGGTGGAATTCCACCAGCCCGTGCATGTGGGCGACCTGGTCAGCTTCTACGCCGAGGTGATCAAGGTGGGCCGGACCAGCATCACCGTGCGGGTGCGCGTGGAATCGGACCGCCGGACCGCCACCGAAAGCCTGCATGTCACCTCGGCCGACATGACCTTCGTGAATGTCGACGAGCAGGGTCGGCCCATTCCCGTTCCGGAGAATTGACCCGCCACCGGCCCCATGCTAGGGTGGGCCGGTTGCCAGGATCCCAACCTTTGCCAAGGAAGTCCGCCATGAATCAGAAAACCCGGATCATCAGCCAGATCCTGTTCCTGCTGTTGCTCATTCCTCTGCTCGCACATGCGGCCATGGTCGAGCCCAAGACCAAGCGGGAATACCCCGAAGAGGTGAAGGTGGGCCAGGACGATGCGGCCTACACCCTGAAGGGCACCGGAGTCGCCCTTCGGGAAAAGACCTTCATGAAGGTCGATGTCTACGTGATCGCCTCGTACATTTCCGCCAAGGCGGAGATCCAGGACAACAAGGCCCAGCAGGTCAAGGATCTGGACGTGAACAAGCGCCTGGTCATGGATCTGACTCGTGGCTTCAGCGCGGAGAAGCTGAAGAAAGCTTTTTCCGAGGTGATCGAGAAGAACTACCAGGACATGTCGATGTTCAAGGCCGACATGGACACCTTCCTGGCCTACTTCACCAAGGACGCCGAGGAGGGCGACAACCTGGTGTTCGATTACCAGCCCCAGATCGGCTTGACCACCACCGTGAACGGCGAGGTCAAGGGCGTCATCAACAACTTCGAATTCGTCAAGGCTTTGTGGACCGTGTGGTTCGGAGACAAGCCTGCCAGCAAGGGTATGCGTGAAGATCTTGTGACATACCTGTGAAATAATTTCTTTGGCGATCGGGAAAAATCCCGCCTTACCAAGTGAGGCGGGATTTCATTTTCAAAGCTGATAAATTGTTAACACATTTATCCTGAACCAGTTGCATCTCCACTCCCCCCATTCCACCTAAGTCACTGCAAAACAAGAGCGTTTTGGTTGTTATCTCATGCCCCGAACCTGTTATTTTTTATTCTTGAAATGTTAACAAGCGATCACTAACCTGCCCGAAGTAAACGTTTGCTAACTTCTCTTTCGGAGGTATCACATGCGGCGCCCTATCCTGATCGCGGCAGGCCTGCTCCTCCTGATTCCCATGCAGGCAACGGCAGGAAGTTCCTACCTGGAACAGCTCGATCTGCCGGCCGACGCCACGTACGTCGGCGGGGAATCTTGTTTGGATTGCCATGACGATGTTGGTGAAATGTACACCCACTCTCCCCACTCTCCCGGCATGGCCCTGATGGTGCCCGGCAGTGCGGCCGAGAGCTGCGAAGCATGCCACGGACCCGGCAGCCTGCACATCGAGGCCGAGGGTGACGGCAACATCATCGGTCTGGAAGCCCTCCAGGCCATGGACGAAAACATGCGGGTGGCCATGTGCCTGCAGTGTCACACCGGCCAGAGCCACGACTGGGACACCAGCGACCATGTGAACAGCGGCATCTCCTGTGCCGACTGCCACGGTGACCAGGTGCACTTCGCCGTGAAGGCCACGCCTGCCGGTGATTACCGGAACCAGGCCGAATTCTGCATCCAGTGTCACAGCAACCAGGTGGCCGACTTCCGGATGCCCTCCCGCCACCGGGTCCTCGAAGGCCAGATGTCCTGCAACGATTGCCATGATCCCCACGCGGGATTCGAGGCAACCGGCTGGAACGGCCTGAACGACACCTGCCTGGAGTGCCACACCGAAGTGGCCGGCCCCTACGTGTTCGAACACGAGGCCGTGACCGGTGAAGACTGCACCGCCTGTCACAAGGCTCACGGGTCCATGCACGACAAGCTGCTGACCCAGGACGGCAACACCCTGTGCATGCAGTGCCACTACGGCGCCGATTTCGAGGGTGGCTTCAACATTGGCGACCAGGCCCACGCCGGCCTGCTGGGAATGGAAGCCCGTTGCTACGACTGTCACACCGCGGTGCACGGCTCGAACGTGGACCACACCTTCCGGAACTAAAGGAGCCTGGCCATGAACATGAAAAGGACGATGACTTTGCTGGTCCTGCTCACGGCGCTCCTGGTGCCGGTGGCAGCCACTCTGGCCGGCCTGCCCGCCAAGGAGGCCAACATCTGGGCTCCCGTGGGCGACCTGGTCGGCACGACCAACCACGGCACCGTGACCATGTCGGTCCTGGATGCCTATGGTTTCGAACCCAAGTCCAGCGAGGACTGGCAGCTGAATGACAAGTTCAGCGGCTCCTTGCTCTTCGGCTGGCACACGGCCAACGAGAACGGCACGCTGATGTCCCTGCGCAGCGCGGGCGGCAGCAGTCTGGACGGCAACGTGGACGGTCATTTGACCTTCTCCGCCGTGCAGCCCGGCCGCTATGGCTTCAACCTCGACTACCGGGGTTTCGGGCACCGCTACGACACCACCAGCGAAATGCGTGCGGCCACCTTCGGCCTCACCTATCCCTCGGCTCTGGCCGAGACGCCGGCCATGAACTGGAGTCGGGCGCGGTTCAGCATGAAATACCACGTCAACGAAGCCTGGCACTTCGATGGCGGCCTGACGCAGATGGACCGCACCGGCACCAAGGGCAGTCTTCTGCGCGGCGCCCCCGGCACCGCGGCCCCCGGCTTGAAGAGCTTCGACAACACCTCCAGCACCTTCTGGGTGCGCGGGAACTATGCCCTGAATCGCCTGGCGGCCAGCCTGCGGTTCGACATCACCGACAACCAGGGTGATCGCACCCAGGGCACCGGCCACACCTACGGCGACGATCAGCTGGTGTGGAATCTGAACCTGAAGGCCAAGTACCAGCTGAATCCCAAGACCCAGGTACTGGCCGGCGGCCTCCTGGCGCGCGCGGCCAACGACCTGACCGAAATGGTGGGCAGCTCCGAGTACCTGACCCAGAACGAGGCCAAGACCACCGCCGGACAACTGGGCGTGGTGAGCAAGATCACCAAGTGCACCACGGTCAACCTGACCGGTCAGTTCAAGAAGCAGGACACCGAGGCCCAGATCCTGGCCGATGGCACCACCATGGACAACGCCATGACCCGGGACCGGACGGGCACCGTGATCCAGGCCAAGCTGGCCACCACCATCCTGCCCAAGTCCAAGATCCAGCTGTTCTACAAGTACAACAAGAGTGACCTGGAAGAGGTCGTGGCCCAGGACGCCCTGCCGGGCGTGGCCACCGACTTCCAGACCACCGACCAGGAGCGGACGAAGTCGGATGCGGGCCTCAAGTTCCGCTACCGTTTCAACCGCATGGCCAGCCTGAAGGGCAACCTGGGCTGGAGCAAGACCGAGATCACCGAGACCACCGCCGGTGAGGACATCCTCTACAAGCTGGGCGACCGGAACCTGGATCAGCTGAAGTACCAGCTGGCCCTGGGTCTCAAGCCCACCAGCGACCTGCGGATGGATCTGGGCTTCCAGGCCATCGAC
>JAZBOO010000176.1:0-2575 GCA_036351155.1 Candidatus Krumholzibacteriia bacterium
CCTGGAGAACCATGCCGACCTGGACCTGCTCCTGCAGCGCGTGCCCGTGGCCTCGTTCAACCGTGAACAGATCACCGTGGACTACACCTCGGCCAAGACCTTCCGCCTGATCTTCAGGCCCCGGGTGACCGAGGCCGAAGCCGCGGCTCTGACCGAGGCGGGTTATGACTTCGTGCGGGTCCGGGACCTGGAAAAGGAAGGCCGCCAGCAGGCCGAAAAGACCTGGGCCGCCCAGGCGGCCAAGGGCGGCGACGCCCTCAAGCTGGGGGAGAAGGCCACCTACCCCACCAACGCCCAGATCGGGGCCACGTTTACCCAGATGACCGCCGACCACCCTGACCTGTGTCGGGTTTTCAACTGGGGCAGCACGGTCCAGGGTCGCGATCTGTGGGGCATCGTCATCAGCGATGACGTGCAGAATACTGAAGCTGAGCCCGAGGTGCGCCTGAGCAGCACCATGCACGGCGACGAGGTGGTGGGCATGTACCTGCTTTACACCTTTGCCCAGTACCTGATCGAACACTATCAGGAGCCCGGCTACGAAGAGGTCACCAACCTGGTGGACAATTACGAGATCCACTTCATTCCTCTGCATAACCCTGACGGCAATGCTTTGCACCAGCGTTACAATGCCAATGGCACCGACCTGAACCGCAACTTCCCCGAGCCCACCGGGCCGGCTGTTCAGGAAATCGAGAACATCAACTTCATGAACTATTCGCTGGGGCAGCATTTCGTGATCAGCCAGAACGGGCACGGCGGCGCGCTGGTGGCCAACTACCCCTGGGATTACACCCCGGTTCTGGCTCCCGACGATGCGGCGTTGATCAAGCCGAGCCTCGAATACACGACCTACAACCTACCCATGTACAACGGCAACTGGCCCCAGGGGATCACCAACGGGTACGACTGGTACGAGACCAACGGCAGCGTCCAGGACTGGTCCTACTACGTGACCGACTGCATCGACGTGACCATGGAAGTCAGCAACATCAAGTGGCCCAGCGAAAGCACCCTGGACGGTTTCTGGGACGACAACCGGGAAAGCCTGATGCATTACACGAAGGCCGCTCGTTACGGCGTCAACGGTGTGGTCACCGCCGCCGATTCCGGACTGCCCCTGGATGCCACAGTGACGGTGACCGGCAACGCCATGCCTGTCCACACCGATCCGACCCACGGGGACTACTACAAGCTCCTGGACACGGGCACTTACCAGCTGACCTTCCAGGCCGACGGTTACATTCCTCAGACCGTTTCGAACGTGAGCACGGTGTGGGGCACACCCACGGTGCTGAACGTGGAGATGCAGCAGGTAGCCCATGGTGAGGTCAGTGGTGTGGTGGAAGACCTGGCCGGCGCGGGCCTGGATGCCCAGGTGAACATCTACTCCCTGCCCATCAACCAGTACGTGACCACGGTCGTGGCGTCCTCGGGCTCGAATGGTGCCTACAGCGCCAGCCTGGTCCATGGCGAATACGAACTGCGCGCGGTGTCCTCGGGCTATGTGACGCGGACCGCCACGGTGACCATTGGCGAAACGCCCCAGGTGGTGGACTTTGCTCTGCCGGTGGCCCAGGAAATGGAGCTGTTCAGCAGCGATTTCGAAAGCGGCATGACGGGCTGGATGGGGGACTGGGGTCTGGCGGATCCTGCCGAGGGCTACAACTCGGCCAACTGTGCCAACGATAGCCCTGGCGGTGACTACGCCGACAACACCAGCACCTTCATGGAGATGGCCGACAGCATCGATCTGTCCGGGGCCATGAGTGGGGAACTGACCTTCCGCGCCAAGTGGGAGATCGAGGACGTCTGGGATGCCTGTTTCCTGGAGATCTCCACCAACGGTGGCAGCACGTGGACCGCGGTGGGCACGGGGCAAACCCAGCCGGCCAGCGGTCAAGGCGGGCAGGTGCCGGCCGGCGCTCCCTGTTTCGACAACAGTCAGAGCAACTGGGTGAACAACACCGTCGACCTGGCGCCCTTCCTTGGCAACGCCGATGTGCGGGTGCGGTTCCGTCTGAGCAGCGACACCAGCTTGAACTACTCGGGCTTCTTCGTGGACAACTTTGAAATCATGGCGGTGACCGAACAGGGCACCATCAGCCCCGTGCCCGGCGCCGACCTGCTGGTGGCCGCGGTCAAGGCCTGGCCCAACCCGTTCAACCCCCAGACCTCGATCCAGTTCACCAACCCACGGACCGGTTCGGTGAGCCTGGCCATCTACGATGTGCAGGGCCGGCTGGTGCGCACCCTGGTGGACGACAACCTGGCCAGCGGCCAGCATGAGCGCCTGTGGGACGGCCGCACCGATACGGGCAGCCGCAGCGCCAGTGGCGTCTACTTCGCCCGCATGATCGCCGGCGACAGCGGTGCGGTGACCAAGATCATGATGGTCAAGTAATTCGCGGGGAAATTTCAGGTTTCGGCAGAAAAAAGCCCCGGTGGAACGCTCCATCGGGGCTCTTTTTCGGGTGACCCCGATTCAGGTGGAGGGCCACAACCAGGCGAAGGTCCCGGCGGTCACCAGTCCATAGATGATGCCGCTGAAGATGAACTTCGCCGTGATCCCCCA
>JAZBOO010000177.1:0-4999 GCA_036351155.1 Candidatus Krumholzibacteriia bacterium
CTACTCCATGATCTTGGCCACAACACCCGCGCCCACGGTACGTCCACCCTCACGGATGGCGAAACGCAGACCCTCTTCCATGGCGATCGGGGTGATCAGCTCCACCGACATCTTGATGTTGTCGCCAGGCATGACCATCTCGACACCCTCGGGCAGGTGCGCATTACCCGTCACGTCAGTCGTACGGAAGTAGAACTGGGGACGGTAACCCGTGAAGAAAGGAGTGTGACGGCCACCCTCCTCCTTCGTCAGGATGTAGACTTCGCACTCGAACTTCGTGTGAGGATTCACCGAGCCGGGCTTGCAGATCACCATGCCGCGCTCGATGTCTTCCTTCTTCATGCCGCGCAGCAGCAGACCCACGTTGTCGCCCGCGTGACCCTCATCCAGGATCTTCCGGAACATCTCCACACCAGTACACACGGTGGCCTGGTTGTCGCGGATACCCACCAGCTCGACCTTGTCGCCGGTGTGCACGATGCCACGCTCGATACGACCGGTCGCCACGGTTCCACGGCCACTGATGGAGAACACGTCCTCCACGGGCATCAGGAAGGGCTTGTCCAGGTCGCGCTCGGGCAGAGGAATGTAGCTGTCCAGGGCGTCCAGCAGCTCGAAGATGCACTTGGCCTCGTCGCTGTCCGGGTCGCCGCTCTCCAGGGCCTTCAGGGCACTGCCGCGGATGATGGGCGTGTCGTCGCCGGGGAACTCGTACTGGTCCAGCAGCTCACGCACTTCCATGTCCACCAGGTCCAGCAGCTCCTCGTCATCGACCATGTCCACCTTGTTCATGAACACGATGATGTAAGGCACGCCCACCTGACGGGCCAGCAGGATGTGCTCGCGCGTCTGGGGCATGGGGCCGTCGTTGGCCGAAACGACCAGCACGGCGCCGTCCATCTGGGCCGCACCGGTGATCATGTTCTTCACATAGTCAGCGTGACCAGGGCAATCCACATGGGCATAGTGCCGGGTCTCGCTCTGGTACTCCACGTGGGCGGTCGCGATGGTGATACCACGCTCGCGCTCTTCGGGGGCCTTGTCGATCTGATCGAAAGGCGTGTAATCAGCCAAACCCCGCTTGGAGAGAATCTCGGTGATCGCCGCGGTCAGGGTCGTCTTGCCGTGGTCAACGTGACCGATGGTCCCGACGTTGACATGGTCTTTTGTCCGTTCAAACTTTTCGCGCGCCATTGCTGGCTACCTCCTGAAAAGTGGTGAGGGCGGGAAATTCCTTGATGAATTCCTTCTCACCCACCTGCGTACAACCGCGTCAAATCCGCGGCAATTTTATCCGGCACCTTGTCGTACCGAGCCAACTGCATCGAGTAGACGCCCCGACCCTGGGTCAACGAGCGCAACTGTGTCGCGTAGCCGAACATTTCGACCAAGGGAACTTCCGCGTGCACGACCTGGTCGCCCTTGCGTTGCTCCATCCCGGTGACGCGACCCCGCCGGGAGTTCAAATGGCCAGTCACATCTCCGAGGAAATCCGCCGGAGCGACAACTTCCACGGCCATGACCGGCTCCAGGAGGACAGGTCCCGCATTTTTCGCGGCATCCCACATGGCGTTGACCGCCGCGTTCCTGAAGCCCATCTCCGTCGACTCCCCCTCCTCGAACCGACCCCCGGTCAACCGGATGGCCACATCGACCAGAGGGTACCCCGCCAGGATGCCCGTTTCGCAGGCCTGCTTGGCGGACTCTTCGACGAAGGGAACAAACTGCTCGGGCACCTGGTCCGCTTTCGCCTCGTTGACGAAAGTAATGCCCGCTCCCTTTTCCCCGGGGCCCACCTTCAAGATGACCCGGGCGTAATTCGTCTTGCCCCCAGCGTCTCGCGTGTACTCCGCTTCCTCCACCGCCTCGACGGTCAAGGTTTCGCGGTACGCCACCTGGGGCCGGCCAACATTGCAGTCGACCTTGTGCTCCCGCATCAGGCGATCCACCAGGATCTCGAGATGCAGCTCCCCCATCCCCCAGATCACGGTCTGCCCGCTCTCGGGGTCCTTCCGCACGTGGAAGGAGGGATCTTCGTCGGCCAGGGCCTTGAGCGCGTCGCCCAGCTTGTCCTGGTCGGCCTTTGTCCGGGGCTCGATGGCCATGTAGATCACCGGCTCGGCAAAGGTCATCTCCTCCAGGAGCAAGGGCGCCTCCTGCAGGGCCAGGGTGTCCCCGGTCCTGATCTCCTTGAAGCCCACGGCGGCCACGATGTCGCCGGTGCGGGTCTCCTGAAGATCCTCGCGCTTGTCCGCGTGCATCAACAAGATGCGCTGGATCCGTTCGCGCTTGCCCGTGTTGACATTCAGCACGGTCTTGCCGGCCTCCAGCGTGCCGCTGTAAACCCTCAAGAAAGCCAGCCTGCCCGCGAAGGGATCGGCCAGGATCTTGAAGGCCAGGGCGCTGAACGGCTCATCGTCACTGGCCTGACGGACCTCCTGCCCTTGCCCCTCCCTGTCGGTCCCCGTGATCGAGGGCCGGTCCAGAGGCGACGGCAGGTAATCGACGATGCCATCAAGCAGCTCCTGCACACCCTTGTTCTTCAGGGATGACCCGCAAAAAACGGGCACCAGTTCCCCGGCCAGGGTGACACGCCGCACGGCGGCCTTGATCTGCTCCACGGAAATCTCTTCCTCGGCCAGGAAAAGCTCCATGATCTCCTCGTCCACCTCGGCCAGCTGCTCGATCAGCTCGATCCGGGCCATCTCGGCCGTGTCCGCCATGTCGGCGGGGATCTCCTCGGTGGTCACGGTCAAGCCCATGTCGTCTTCACTCATGAACTTGGCCTGCATCTGCAGCAGATCCACCACGCCGCGGAACTTGTCTTCCGCCCCGATGGGCAGGTTCAGCGGCATCGGCTTGGCGTGCAGCCGATCAACCATGCTCTGGACGGCCTGCTCGAAGTCCGCGCCCAGCCGGTCCATCTTGTTGATGAACGCGATGCGGGGGACCCCGTAGCGATCGGCTTGCTTCCACACGGTTTCGGACTGGGGTTCAACCCCGCCCACCCCGCAGAAGACCGCGACCGCGCCATCCAGCACCCTCAGACTGCGCTCCACCTCGGCGGTGAAATCGACATGGCCCGGGGTGTCGATGATGTTGATCCGACAGCCTCGCCAGGAGCAGGTCGTGGCGGCGGACGTGATGGTGATGCCACGCTCCCGCTCTTGCTCCATGTAGTCCATCTGGGTGGCGCCGTCATCGACGTCTCCAGGGCGGTGGACGCGTCCGGTGTAGTACAAGATCCGCTCGGTCGTCGTCGTTTTACCGGCGTCGATGTGAGCCATGATCCCGATGTTCCGGACCATCTCCAATGCGACTCGTTCTTCAGATTCGCGAGCCACCACCGTACTCCTAGAGTTGCAGTATCAAGCTGCAGCACCTGGCCACAAGTCTCCCCCAGCTTGGGCGAAAAACTTGGACCCAGACAAACAACGCGCACATAACCCCGAAGGGCAGTACGTCGCCTGTGCCTTAGCCCACCCGAATCCATTCGGGGGACATCTTCAGGCTATTCGCAATGTTGCGATCCATTCGCTTAAATCAGCGCTTGCTGGCGAACGAGAGGGACCCTTACCAGCGGCAGTGGGCGAACGCTCGGTTCGCTTCAGCCATACGGTGAGTGTCTTCGCGCTTTTTGATAGACGGTCCATCGTTTTTGCTCGCCATCAACAGCTCAGCCGCCAAACGTTCTGCGAACGTATTTTCGGGGCGACTGCGCGCGAACCCGATGAGCCAGCGCATGGCCAGCTGGGTCCGCCGTTCAGCCCTGACCTCGACGGGCACCTGATAGGTGGCACCACCGATACGCCGGGACTTGACCTCGACAGTGGGCTTGACATTGTTCAGGGCAGTGCGGAAGACGTCAATGCCGTCCTGGCCGCTCTTGTCCTTGATCATGTCCAGCGCCGAATAGAAAGACTTCTCGGAGACGCTACGCTTGCCATCCTTCATGCAGTAATTGATGAACTTCGTCACCATCACATCACCGAAACGAGGATCGGCGGGAAGTTCACGCTTTTCGGGGGACCTGCGTCGCGACATTTCTTTTCTCCTGCGGTCTTTCCGCTAATCTCTGCGGCCGGCCTGGGTGCCAGCAGCCAATTTTTCTGTGCTCGCAGCCAGGGTGGAGGCCACGAAAATTTCAGATGGGCCCGCGGGCCCGGGCGCTTTCGCCACCGGCCAGACTAGGCCTTGGGACGCTTGGCGCCGTACTTCGAGCGGCCTTGACGACGATCGTCGACACCGCTGGCATCCTGGGTTCCGCGAATGATATGGTAGCGGACACCAGGCAAATCCTTCACACGGCCACCGCGCACCAGCACGATGCTATGCTCCTGCAGGTTGTGACCCTCGCCAGGAATGTAGGCCGTCACTTCGATGCCGTTGGTCAGCCGGACACGAGCAATCTTGCGCAGCGCCGAGTTGGGCTTCTTGGGCGTCTGGGTGTAGACGCGGGTGCACACACCCTTGCGCTGAGGACAGGCCTGCAGGGCAGGGCAATTGCTTTTCTTCAGTTGAGGCTTGCGCCCCTTGCGGACCAGCTGACTCAGTGTAGGCAACTTCGTTCTCCTGCGAATACTGCCCGGGCCGCTTCAAGCCGCCGATCTCGGAACACTCCGAAATGCTTCAGGCACGTAAATAACCGTCATTCTGACGCGTTCTGGACGCAATTGGACACACCAACAGCCTATACCGGCTGCGGGCGTGGATCGGGAACATTAAGCGGGAGAAAGACCTTTGTCAAGGTTTGGTGGATTTTTTTCGGGGTATGGGGCGATTTCCTGGGTGGGTGGGAGTTGCTGGGGTGAACTGGCGCAGTATATAGACCAGATATCTTCACGATCTGGCCTGTAGATATTTCCAACCAGTTGGAAAATGTCGAGCTGTTGGGCCGTTTGGAGCTCAATCCTTGGTTACGGGTGTTTTCCAACCAGTTGGAAAAAAAGTGGCGGCTGAGACGCATCGGTTTGGGTGCGTTGGGGCCCCTTGCGTTATC
>JAZBOO010000178.1:0-2752 GCA_036351155.1 Candidatus Krumholzibacteriia bacterium
ACGTGCCAGGGCTCCCACCGGCACGTCCCGGTCGCTGATCATGCGCCAGCGGAAGGCCATCTCGGTGGCGAATTCACTGGCGGTGTCGGCGCTGTGGATGGCCGCGAGATCCCGGCGGGCGTCCTCGTCACCCTCCTTGCCGATCACCAGCAGGATGCCCTGGCCGGGTCCGGGCAGGATGAATTCCGGGCTGAAGATCTCCGCCGCGATGCCCTGGATGCCCAGCAGTTCGGTCACCGCCGCGGGCAGCACCAGGCCGTCGATCTCGTTGCGCCGCATGTGCGTTTCCATGGCCCGGTCCACCCCGCCGGTCAGGATCTGGAAATCCAGGTCCGGCCACAGGGCGCTCATCTGGGCCCGGGAGCGGGCGGTGAGCACCCCGATGCGGCTGCCGGATTCCATCTCGTCCACGATCATGCCCTGGCGGTTGAGGAAGGCGTCGAAGGGGTTGACCCGGTCGGGGATGCAGAGCACGGCCACGTCATCGGGCAGGGGCTGGACCAGGTCGGCCGCCTCGATGACCACCAGGCGGCAGGCCTCCTGCCGGACCAGGTCCAGCAGGTAGGTGATCTCCCGGCCGCTGGTGGCGTGGAAGACCTCGCCGACGGTCTCGTCCTCGTCCCAGGGCGACGGCAGGATGTTCAGCTGGCAGGTCAGGCGGGGGTTCTCGGCCTGGAGCAGGTCCAGGACGGCCTGGGTCTGGTTCTTGGCCAGGGGCGAGGCCAGGCTGCCGAAGCTGAGGACCCGGTTTTTCAAGTCATGCCTTTTCCCGACTCCGTCTAGGAGTCGTTCGCCAGGAATTCTCCCACCAGCTTGCCGACGCGGTGCGCCTCCTCGAAGGGCAGCGCCGCGTGTATGGGCAGGATAAGAATTTCATGTCCGGCCCGCTCGGCCTCGGTCATCTCACCGCTGACGCGGCAGTACTCGGCCAGCACGTGCTTGTGCATGGGCGGGTCGTAGTAGATTGCGGTATCGATGCCGTTCTCGTCCAGCAGCTTCTGCAGCCCGGCCCGGTCCCTGACTCTCAGCCAGTACTGGTGGTAGGTGACCTTCATGCCCGTGCCGCCGTTGGGAGTGCGCAGGCGGTTGGCCTCGGGGATGTAGCTGTCGTAGATGGCGGCGACCTGGTCGCGGTCCGACTGCTCGTCGGCGAAACGAGCGTGGCGGGCGCGGATGGCGATGGCCTGGATCTCGTCCAGACGGCTGTTCCACCCGGTGTAGAGATGCCCGTTCATGCGCACGGCCTGGTGCCCTCGGATTTTACGGATCCGGTCGGCGTCCACCTGGTCCCGGCAGAAAACCATGCCTCCGTCTCCGATACCGGGCAGGTTCTTGGTGGGGTAGAAGCTGAGGGTGCTCATGCGGCCATAGCTTCCACAGGGCCTGCCATCGTATAGCGTGCCGAAAGCCTGGGCCATGTCGACCACCACTTCCAGCTTGTGCTTCTCGGCAATGTCCATGATGCGGTGCATATCGCAGGGGGCTCCGAAAATGTGCACCGGAAGAATGGCCCGGGTCTTTTCGGTGATGGCTGCTTCGATCTTGTCGGGGTCGATGTTCAGGTCAGAGGGCCGAATGTCGACCATGACCGGCACGGCGTCCAGCAGGACGATGGCCTCGATGGTGGCGTCGAAGGTGTAGGGCGTGGTGATGACCTCGGCGCCCGGTCGGACTCCGGCCACGGCCAGGGCCACAAACAGGGCAGATGATCCGGAGGCCACGCCCACGGCATCGGCACATTCACAAACCTCCGCCAGTTCCTTCTCCAGGAGGCGGACTTCTTCCCCAAGGATGTAGTTGCCGGTGTCGAGACACTTCTCGATCTTGGCCAGGATCTCATCCTTGCAGGGCTTCATGGGCGTCACGAGGTCGTAGCGACCGACGCGCTTGGGTGTATCTGACATGAAAACCTTTCCCGAATCAAAACAACCGGCCCTTTCGGGCCGGTGATTTCACGCGCCTATTTGGACACGTGCTCAGCTCGCCCGAAACAATCGTACTTGAATCCGAACTTTTCCAGGTGGGGACGATCATACACGTTTCGACAATCCAGGAAAGCATTTCCTGACATGGATTCACTGAGCCAGTTGAAGTCCAGCATCCGGTACTGATTCCACTCGGTGACCAGGATACAGAGGTCGGCGCCTTCGCAGGCCTCGTAGGGGGAGCTGCAGTAAACCAGGTCGATATTGTTGAGCTTGAAGTTGTCCATGGCGGCCGGGTCGTGGCCCCGCACGGTGCAACCCTTTTCCTTGAGCAGTCTGATCAGGTCGAGGCTCGGGGCCGACCGGATATCATCGGTGTTGGGCTTGAAGGCCAGGCCCAGCAAGGCCACGGTCTTGCCGGCGATGTCGCCCTTCAGCAGGGACTCGGCCTTGGCCATGGCTCGCTCCGGCAGGGTGGCGTTCACGCCGATGGCCGCCTTGACGATGGACATCTGGGTTCCCGCCTCCTCGGCGATGTGCACGATGGCGTTGGTGTCCTTGGGCAGGCAGCTGCCGCCGAAGCCCAGGCCGGCGTGCAGGAACTTGGGGCCGATACGCTTGTCCAGCCCCATGCTCTTGGCCACATCGGAAATGTCGGCACCCACGGCTTCGGCCAGCTTGGCGATCTCGTTGATGTAGGAGATCTTCACGGCCAGGAACGCGTTGGATGCGTACTTGATCAGCTCGGCGGTCTCGATGCCGGTCTTGACGATGGGCGTGTCCAGCAGGAACAGCGGCCGGTAGATGTCGCGCAGCAGCTTCTCCGA
>JAZBOO010000179.1:0-5079 GCA_036351155.1 Candidatus Krumholzibacteriia bacterium
AGTTTCTTTGCCAGGCGGTGGGCAAGCCCTTCTAGCTCTTTGACAGCCACACAGAAAAAGAAAACGGACCCTTCGCCTGTGGGGTCCGTTTTCTTTCCACTTGAGCTGTCTCGTCGTTCGCCTGAATCAAGGGAGGTGTCGCTGAGGGGAATGCGATCTTGTCATCCTTCGATTCACTGGTATTCTACGCACGGCCACCTGACAAAGTTTCATCCCCGTGGTCGTTTTTCATTTTTTTTTTGAGGGAAGGACCATCGCTTGTCCCCAATGAGGCAGGATCCCCTGACCGGACAATGGGTTATCCTGGCCGAGGGACGGCAGGGGCGGCCCAATGAATTTGGCATGCCCGAGGCTCCTGGGGGTGCCGCGGCGGATTGTCCGTTCTGCCCGGGGCACGAGAACCAGACCACCGCCGAGATCATGGCCACCGGCAGGCCCGCCGGGCAAGAGAGTGGTCCGTCGTGGCGCGTGCGTGTTTTCGGGAACATGTATCCGGTCCTGGCCTCCCACGAGGTGGTGGCCTACACGCCCGACCACCAGGGCAGTCTGGGGCGCCTGGAGATCGACCATCTGACCGAAGTTCTGCAGGTGATCCGCGGCCGCATCCAGGCCATGATCGCCGCCGATCCGGCTCCCCGCTGCGTCTTGCCCTTTTGCAATCATGGCCCGCTGTCCGGGGCTACCCTGTCGCACCCGCACCTGCAACTTCTGGCCAGTCCCGAGATTCCGGCCACCATCGAGAATCTGCAGCATCGATTCACCGAGTACCGGAGCCTTCACGGCACCTGCCTGCTGTGTGATCTGGTGGAGAAGGAGTTAGATTGTGGGGACCGCATCGTGGCCAGCAGCGAAGGGGCGGTGTGTCTGACGCCCTGGGCCAGCCGTTTCTCCTGGGAACTGCGGGTGATTCCCCGGGCTCATCAGTCTCATCTGGATCAAGCGGAGGACCGCCAACTGGCCGAGGTGGCGAAAATGCTGCAATCGGGACTGGCGAGGCTGGAGAAGATCCATCAGAATCTCTCCTACAACGTGGTCTTCTTCAGCGATGCCGTGGTGTCCCGTGGCGATTTCCACTGGCACATAAGTATCTTGCCCCGCCGGACCCAGGTGGCGGGATTCGAGCTGGGATCGGGGATGGCCATCAACAGCCTGGCCCCTGAAATCGCGGCCCAAAGGCTGCGGGAAGTGGATTGAACCGTGAACATCCTGATGGTCACCGCCGAGATGGCACCCTTCGCCAAGGTGGGCGGACTGGCCGACGTGGCCGAGGCCCTGTCCCGGACCCTGGCCCGCCGCAAGCACGATGTGCGGGTGGTGGTGCCCCTGTACGGCAGCCTGGACCGCAAGGCCCTGAAGATCACTCGCATCAAGCAGTTGCCCACCCTGCCGGTGAGGGTGGGACAGACCACCCACGATGTGCGGCTGTTCCGGCTGGGCGCGGCCAATGCGGCGGTCAAGATCTACCTGGTGGGGGCCGAGCTGTTCGACCGCAAGGGCATCTACACCGACGCCCAGGGGGAGGGCTGGCCCGACGCCCTGGAGCGCGCCTCGCTGCACACCCAGGTGGCCTTGATGTTGCCGCGCTTGCTGGACTGGCCGGTGGACATCATTCACGCGCATGACGCAGCCTCGGCACCGGCCCTGGTCATGCGGCGGCAGTGGTACACGGGACGTGAACTGCCGGGGCCTGCCGGGACGGTGCTGACCATCCACAACCTGGCGCATCAGGAGGTGTACCCCCCCGGAGCGGCCGACACCCTGGGGCTGCCGCCGGCCCTGGCGGCCTACCCGGGCCTGCTCGAGTTCCATGGGCAGATGAACCTGATGAAGGGCGGCATCCTGGCGGCCGACCGGGTGAACACGGTGAGCCCCACCTACGCCGAGGAAACGCGCACCGACCCGGCCTACGGCTGCGGTCTGCAGAACGTGCTGGCCGAGCAAGAGGACCGGTACAGCGGCATCCTCAACGGCGGCGATTACGAGACCTGGGACCCGCAGCGCGACACCATGCTACCCGCCCGCTTCTCCAGTGGAGACCTGAAGGGAAAGAAGGCCTGCCGCCAGGCGCTGGTGAAGAAGGCGGGGCTGAAGGTGGCCGCCGACCGCCCCCTGTGTGGATTCGTGGGGCGGCTGGTGGGGCAGAAGGGTGTGGACATCCTGGTGCCGGTGCTGGACCGCCTGGCCGACGATGGGTTCGGCTTCGTCATCCTGGGGACGGGGGAAAAGCGCCTGGAAAACGACATGCACCAGGTGGCGAAAAGGTGGCCGGATCAGGTGGCCTTCATCGACGCCTTCGATGAAAAGCTGGCCCATCTCATCTATGCCGGCAGCGACCTTTTTCTGATGCCCAGTCTGTTCGAACCGTGCGGCCTGTCCCAGATGTATGCTCTGCGCTACGGGACGCCGCCGGTGGTGCGCCGCACCGGAGGGCTGGCCGACACGGTGATCGACGCCACGGACAAAGCCGGCACCGGGTTCGTGTTCGATGAGGGGCGTCCCGAGGCCCTGCTCGGGGCGATGCGCACGGCCGAACGCCTGTTCGCGCAACCCGCGCAGTGGCTGGCCTTGCAAAAACGGGGCATGGCGCTGGATTTCAGCTGGGATACCGCCGCCCCCCACTATGAAGAATTGTACAATCAGGCGCTCGCGGCAGCTGCCGCGCGGGTACGGAGCTGACATGGACCAGGACGATTTTTTCCAACTCCGCGCCCAGATTGTGGCCCTGGGATTCGAGGAAAATGCCAAGCCCATGCTACTGCTGGATCCAGCCGGGCACATCGTGCTGGCCAGCGATGGCGCGGGGATCTTGCTGGGACAGGCGCGGGCCGATCTGGTCGGTCGTTATCTGGGGGACTACCTGCTGCTGCCCGACGAGTTCCGCACCTGCCGGGACACGATTTCTGCCGACCATGGCCCCCGTGAAATGGAGGTGCGGCACAGCCAGGGTGAAATTATTCCGGTCGAGGTGCGCTGTTCCCATTTCGAAGTTGATCCCATCACGGCCAGCAGTGATCCGGGCGATCGCGCCCACCTGTTCCTGCACCTGACGGATGTGCGTCAGCGGGAAATCGAGGACCAGGAACGCGCCTCGCGGCTGGCCAAGCTATCCCTGCTGAACCAGGTCAGTGAAGCGCTGTACGGGGCCCATGCCACCATCGACCAGATCCTGCAGGCGGTGCTGATCTGCATCACCGCCGGCGAAGGGCTGCGGTTCAACCGGGCCTTCCTGTTGCTGATCGACCAGAAAAACGGGGTGCTGCAGGGCGAGATCGCCATCGGGCCCAGCAACGCCGATGAGGCATCCCGGATCTGGCTGGATCTGGCCGGGAAGCCCGGCGACCTCTTCGACATGATGACCAGCTACGACCGCTCCATCAAGAAGACCGATGTGGCGGTGAACGAGATTGTCCGGCACATGGTGGTGCCTCTTGATGACACCGAGCACGCGGCCATCGCGGTCATGAAAAGCGGCAAGGCTCTGAGCGTGACCGCCGACATGGCCGAGCCGGGCATGGCCACCTTGCGGCACTGGCTGGGGTGCCAGGAGTTTGCCATGGCCCCCCTGACCACGCGGCGCGGGCCGCTGGGCGTGATCGTGGCCGACAATGCCATCAGCCATGCCGGCATTCACGCCCTGGACCTGGAGTTCTTGCAGCTTTTCGCCAACCAGAGCGCCGGGGCCATCGAGAACAGCCGTCTTTATCACGAGCTGGAGCGGCGTCTGCTGGATCTGCGCAAGGCCCACGAGCAGCAGAAGAAGGACCAGACCACTCTGTTACGCATGGAGCGGTTGAGTGTCATGGGCGAAACCTCGGCCATCGTGGCCCACGAGCTGCGCAACCCGCTGGTGGCCATTGGCGGATTTGCCCGGACGCTGGTGCGCAACCTGAAGGTCGATGATCCCAACCGGCAGTTTGCCAAGATCATCTCCGAGGAAGTTGCTCGGATGGAGGATATCATCCACGACCTGCTGGATTTCATCCGCCCACGCAAGCAGATGCGCAAAACGGTGGTGATCGATCAGCTGATCACCGAGACGGTGGATCGCTATCTGGAGGAGTTCGCGAAGAACAAGATTCGCCTGGTCAACGAACTGGGAGCAGGCCAAACGGCCCTGAACTGCCACCCGGGCGAGATTCAGCAGGTTTTGCGCAATTATCTGATGAACGCCATCCAGGTGATGCCCGCCGGCGGAGAGTTGATCGTGCGTTCGGAGGTTCTCGAGGGCGGAGTCAAGGTTTCGGTGCTGGATTCCGGCCCCGGTTTTGCAAATGATGTGGCGGAGAAGCTGTTTTCGCCCTTTTTCAGCACGAAAGCTTCCGGTTCGGGACTGGGATTGACCATCTGTGCGCAGGTCCTCAAGGCGCATGGCGGGGTGGTCGGCGCCAGCAACCGAACCGAGGGTGGCGCAGATTTCTCGTTTATCTTACCATTGCCGAAGGAGGCAGATGGGGAGTGAAGGGTTACCATTTTGGGTGGTATTTTGCCCCATTCCTGTTACTGTCTCCTTAGGATTTCTTCATGATGCACGGATGCGCAAGAAATCGCCGAAGGAGTACTGAAATGATCAAGATCCTGATTGTCGATGACGAGCCCCATCTGAGACTTCTCTACGAAACGGAACTTCGCCGCGAGGGATACGAGACCATGACCGCCAGCAATGCGGCTCAGGGTCTGGAATTCGTGCAGACCATGAAGCCCGACCTGGTGATCCTGGACATTCGCATGGCCGGCATGGACGGCATCGAGGCCCTGCAGCGGATCATCGAGCGCGACAATTCCATCCCCGTGATTCTCAATACCGCCTTTTCCAGTTACAAGGACAACTACCTGACCTGGTCGGCGGACAAGTACGTGACGAAGTCAGCGGATGTCACCGAGCTTCTGGAGGCTGTCCAGGAAGTTCTCGAAGCCCGGATGGCGACGGGCCAGTAATCGACCCGAACCGCCGCAATGGCGGCCTAAAGAAGGACCGAGGAGACACCTTTGGACAGACGGCATATGGCCCGCAGTACCTTGACCCTCATCCTGGCCGGAGGTCAAGGGGAACGCCTCTATCCGCTGACCAAGGATCGCAGC
>JAZBOO010000180.1:0-4245 GCA_036351155.1 Candidatus Krumholzibacteriia bacterium
ACTCCTTCTCGTTCTCGGGACTTGCCACACTCACGATGGTCCGGGTCCGCGCATAGCCGAGCTTCCCCTCCTCGACCTTCTTCTTCACGGTGGGCAGCTCATCCAGCTTTTCACAGATCTTCATGAAGTCGTAGGCCTTGCTCTGGCTCCAGCCCAGCTCCTGCTGGGCATACAGCAGCATGGAGGAGTAGCCCAGGTCACGGTAAAGCTTCCGCCGGTGAATCTCGCCGAACCAGAGAATGGCGTTCTGGCGTGCCATTTCCATGGTGTGGTCGGATTTTTTGAGGTGCATGTCGGCTTTTTGGGCAGGTAATCCCTTAATAAACGTCAGCATAGCGCTATCCTTGGTCAGACGCCTGTGGGAGGCTCGATCAATATAGCGAACACAACGCGAATGCGCCAGAAGAAAAGCGAAGAAAACGCAAATAAAATCACATTGAAAATGAAAATCTGTTCCAACCCTCTAACTCTTCCAACCAGTTGGAAAAATAAACCAAATATTAGCAACCAGTTGCAACTCCTTTGTCTCGACTTTTCGCCCCCACCCCAGGCATTGAAATCACTCAGGCAAGCAACAAGGATCTTCACACGACGTACAGGAACAGTTCGTTCAATCAATAATCATTGGAGTGAAAATGAAAATATCCATGGTGGCGCTGGTGTGTTGCCTCTGGTCCACGGCGGTTCTTGGTGCGGGCGGCGATTCGAGACCGTGGGCCTATGGGCCGTATGGAGTCGGTTTCGAGACTCTATCCACCCACGATTATGCGCGACGCTACAAGGCCACAGGTTCAAATAGCTTCGGGCCTCGGCCCATGCAGATGGGCATCTGGTATCCTGCGTCCAGCGAGGACACGGGCACGCTGCTGACACCAGCCTATTTTCAGGCCCTGGCCGCAGAAGTAGAAACCATGGCCCCGGTTCTTTCTGGAGATAGTGAAGCAAAGGACCTGGACCCGAGGGTTCCCGCTTTCCAGACGCGTCTTGGGGCCAACCGCCAGGCAGGCCACTTTCCCCTGGTACTGTATGCCAGCGCGCAGGGCTCAGGCGGCTATGGAAATGCATTGCTGTGCGAACTCCTGGCCAGCCATGGTTTCATTGTTGCAACCGTGGCCTCGAAAGGCGCTTATTCGCGGGCCATGCCTTTCAATGCCGAGGGGGCCGAGGCCCAGTTCCGCGATCTCGAGTTCATCTATGGAGCTCTGCACGACTATCCCCAGATCCAGCACGATAATGTCAGCGTGTTCGGGTTCAGTTTCGGCGGTCTCAACATGATCCCATTCTCGGTGCGCCACCCGGAGGTGAGGGCCATGGTGGCCCTGGACGGATCCATTCCCATCGGGCTCGATCTGGTCGAGGCCTATCGCTTCCTGGATATTGGCGAACAGAGGACCCCCTTGCTGGCCTTCATCGGTGACAAAATGGGGCTGGCGGACTACGGTACCTATCTTGAGAAAACGCCGCTTGCCGCCGCCGATCTTTTCAAAACGGTCGACCTGACCCACTACGACTTTTCTTCCTTGAATCTGAGGAATACACAAAGGCCACCGACTGTGCGGGATACTTACCGAGCGATGGCCAATCTGACGGTGGCCTTCATCGTTCAGCATTCTCAAGGTGGCAGGGGGTATGACTCTCTGCGGAAAGAGGCCCCCAGGACAATGTTTCCGGAAACCCAGTTCCGCGCAGCCCAGGCAGAACCGCAAATTGGCCGGGCAGAATATATTCAGCTGGTAATGACGGAGGGTCTGGACGCTGCGATCACCATGTACGAGGAGACCAGGCGTGATTTTCCCGAGTACCAGCTGTTCGAATACGGGGCGTTTCGTGACGTGGGCTTCCGGCTCATGCTCCAGAATAATTTTGACGATGCCGTGAGAGCTTTCCGTGTGCTTCATGATGCTTACCCGGAAGAGGCGGACAGCCACCGCCGGCTAGGTGAAGCCTTGATGATGGCAGGGCAGTACACGGAGGCGCGAGCCATCTTGCGGCGAGGGCTCGAGCTTGATCCCGATAGCCCGGCCCTGCAGGACATTTTGCGAATCCTGGCAGAGAAGGAAAGTGGACGATAAAAAAAAGGTCCTCGGCAGGGTGGTATGCCGAGGACCCGACTTGATCCAGCAAACTCCCCGCCCCTACCCCGTTTTCCCCTGGGCCTCCAGCTTGGCCCAGCTGTCCTTCAGGGTGGTGGTGCGATTGAAGACCAGGGCGCCGGGCTTGCTGTCCTTCAGGTCCACGCAGAAATACCCCTGCCGCATGAACTGGCAGCGGTACCGGCCCTCGACCTCGGCCAGGCAGGGCTCGAGCTTGGCCCGCACCACTTCCAGCGAATCGGGATTGAGATTGGCCATGAAATCGCCGCCCTCTTCGGGGAAGGGTTCGCGAAAGAGATTGTCGTAGAGGCGAACTTCCGCATCCACCGCATGACGTGCCGACACCCAGTGCAGTGTGCCCTTGACCTTGCGGCCGTCGGGGGAATCGCCGCCGCGGGTTTCCGGATCATAGGTGCAGCGCAGTTCGATCGGGTTGCCGGCCTCGTCCTTGATCACCTCGTTGCAGGTGATGAAGTAGGCGTGCTTCAGGCGCACCTCGCTGCCCAGCTTGAGACGGAAGAACTTGCGCGGGGCTTCTTCGCGGAAATCATCCTGCTCGATGTAGATCTCGCGGCAGAACGGCACGTTGCGGGTGCCTGCGCTCTCGTCCTCGGGATTGTTCACGCAGGGAATGTCCTCGACCTGATCTTCCGGGTAGTTGGTGATGACTACCTTCAGCGGCCGCAGCACCGCCATGTGGCGTACCGCCGTGCGGTTCAGTTCCTCGCGAATCGACCACTTCAGCAGGTCCAGATCCACCGTGCTGTCGCGCTTGGCCACGCCGATGCGCTCGTTGAACTTCTTGATGGAACTGGCCGTGTAACCCAGCCGGCGCAGACCGCTGATGGTGGGCATGCGCGGATCATCCCAGCCCGTGGTCACGCCATCCTGCACCAGCCGCAGCAGCTTGCGCTTGCTCATGATGGTGTAGGTCAGGTTCAGGCGGGCGAACTCGATCTGTCGCGGCCGGTACGGCACGGGCAGGTTCTCGATGAACCAGTCGTACAGCGGACGGTTGACCTCGAACTCCAGGGTGCAGATGGAGTGGGTGATGCCTTCGATGGCATCGCTCTGTCCGTGTGCAAAGTCGTAGAAGGGGTAGATGCACCACTTGTCCCCGGTGCGGTGGTGATGTGCCCGGCGGATCCGGTACAGCAGAGGATCGCGCATTTTCATGTTACTATGGGCCATGTCGATCTTGGCCCGCAAGGTGTACTGCCCCTCGGCGAACTCGCCGTTCTTCATGCCCTCGAACAGGCGCAGACTGTCCTCGATGGGACGGTCACGGTCGGGGCTGGGGCGACCGGCCTCCTTGACGGTGCCGCGGTAGGCGCGGATCTGCTCGTCGTTCAAGCTGCACACGAAGGCCTTGCCCTCGCGGATCAGGTGGCAGGCCCATTCATACAGCTGCTCGAAGTAATCCGAGGCGTAGAACTCGCGGTCTTCCCAGTCGGCTCCCAGCCAGCGCAGATCTTCCTTGATGGAATCGACGTACTCGGTCTCTTCCTTCTCGGGATTGGTGTCGTCGAAGCGCAGGTTGAACTTGCCGCCGAACTCCTGGGCGATGCCATAGCTCAGCAGGATGGCCTTGGAGTGCCCGATGTGCAGGTAGCCGTTGGGCTCGGGCGGAAATCGTGTATGGATGCGCCCCTCGTTCTTGCCGGAGGCCAGGTCTTCGGTGACGATGGTGCGGATGAAGTCGAGACCGGGACCGTCGCCGGTGCCGCTGTTCTCGCTGCTTTTGATCTCGTCGGTCATGGGCTGGTACGCCTTTCACGGAACGGGCATGGCCTGATGGGGCAAAAATCATCGGTAGCAAGGTAATCTGCCCCGGGCAAGATGTAAACGGGGGACAGGGTCTTCCATTGCCAAAGATTGGTTCAGGACTGTACGCTATCCTGATGATGAGGAAACAATCCCGAGGGAGAACCTGTTGAAACCTGCGCACCACCGTTTTCATACCACGGTCCTGGTGGGGCTGGGCTTGGCCGTGGCTGCTCTGACCGGCTGGACCCTGTGGCAAGGCTGGGAGTTCTACGCGACGGCTCTGTCTGACCGTCCTCACCATCTGGATTTCCGCACCTTCCGGCCCGCAGGCAGCGTCGGGCATGGCCTGGGTATCCTGGGCAGTGCCATGATCATCCTGCTCCTG
>JAZBOO010000181.1:0-2884 GCA_036351155.1 Candidatus Krumholzibacteriia bacterium
ATCTGCTTCATGGACCTGATCCCCCTGGAAGAGAATTCAGGACAAGGGCTGGGTCCCGGGGATCTGGCGCTGAGTCCCGCCGCCCTGGCGCTGGCGGACATTCGCACCACCGTGGTTCAGCGCGGCCCGGCGTTCCGGATCCTGCGGCTGAACGGGATGGTCGAAGCCGATGAAACCCGCACGCGAACCATCACCGCCCAGGTGGCTGGGCGGCTGGACCGGCTGCTGGTGGATACCACAGGGCAGATGGTGTCCCGCGGTCAGCCCCTGGCCGAGATCTACAGTCCCGAACTCTATCGTGATCAGGCGGCCCTGCTTGCCGCCCACGAGTCGGGTAACCTCGAAACGGTGGCAGCTGTTCAGGAAAGGCTGCGGCTGTGGGGTCTGGATCAGGGCCAGATCGACGACATGGCCCAGGCCAACGAGCTGCGGCCCCATGTTCTGGCCCGCTCGCCGGCGACCGGAGTGGTGCTCAGGCGCCAGGCTGAACCCGGGACCTATTTGCAGGAAGGCACGCCTCTGCTGACCATCGCCGATCTGAGCATGGTGCGGGTGACCCTGGACGCCTACGAGGCCGACCTGGCCTGGCTGCAGGCGGGACAATCCGTCCAGTTCACCACCCGGGCTGTGCCGGGTCAGATATTCACGGGCGAGGTGGCGTTCCTGGACCCGGTGCTGGACCCACGACGCCGCACCGCCGAGGTGCGCCTGGAGGTCCCCAATCCCGAGGGGCTCTTGAAGCCGGGCATGCTGGTGACCGGCATGATCGAGGTGGCTCTTGATGCCCGGGGCCGGCCCGTGGCCGATCCCAACACTGTTCAGAGTCAGAGCGACTGGCCCTTGCTGATCCCCACCACGGCCCCTCTGCTGACCGGTGACCGCGCGGTGGTCTACCTGGAGCGCGAGGAGGACGGGCAGTCGGTGTTCACCGGCCGGGTGATCACTCTGGGGCCTCGCGCCCAGGACCACTACATCGTGGCCCAGGGACTGGATGCCGGTGATCGCGTGGTCAGTCACGGAGCCTTCAAGGTCGACTCGGCTCTGCAGATCCAGGCCAAGCCCAGCATGATGTCGCGGGACGCGGGGACCCCCGAGTTCGTGGCCGCGCTGGGTCATGTTCTGGAGCACTACTATATCCTGCAAACCGCGCTGGCCGATGATGACGACACGGCGGCCCGGCAGATGGCCGGCGCCCTGGTTCCGGCCCTGACGGCGCTGGATGAAGCGTCGATCAACTTGCCGTCCCAGGGCCGCATTTTCTGGTCCGGTCTTCAGAAACTGCTCCAGACTTCCGCCCAGACAACGGCCCAGGCCGAGGACATTGAAGCGCGCCGGGTGGCCTTCGAGCCGCTGTCCGATCAGCTGTGGACCGTGGCCCGGCAGTTCGCCCAGGGGACCGATCTGAACGTGCGCCGTTTCCATTGCCCCATGGCCTTCGACAATGCTGGAGCCTACTGGCTGCAAGATCACACCACCGTGGCCAATCCCTACTACGGCGACGCCATGCTGCGTTGCGGGTCAGAGGTGGAGGTCATCCAGTGACACGTCTCATCCAGTTCTGCCTGGACAACAAGCTCGTGGTGATTCTGCTGGTTCTTCTGGCAGGCGGGTGGGGCCTGTCGGTGTCTCCCTTCGAGGGAGGCGCAGGCTTTCTGCCCCGTCATCCCGTGCCGGTGGATGCCATACCCGACCTGGGGGAGAACCAGCAGATCGTTTTCACCGAGTGGCCCGGCCGTTCCCCGCAGGACGTGGATGACCAGATCACCTATCCGCTCACGGTGGCCTTGCTGGGATTACCGGAAGTGAGCACGGTGCGCAGTTACTCCTACTTCGGTTTCTCCACCATCTACATCATTTTCCAGGAGAAGACCGACTTCTACGATTCCCGTTCCCGGGTGCTCGAGAAGCTGGGCAGCCTGAGCGAGGGAACGCTGCCCGATGGAGTCAAGCCGGCTCTGGGCCCGGACGCCACGGCCCTGGGGCAGGTGTTCTGGTACACCCTGGAAGGTCGCGACGCGGAGGGGCAACCGGCCGGGGGCTGGGACCCCGCCGAACTGCGGAACATCCAGGATTACTATGTGCGCGACGCCTTGCTGGCCTCGGGCGGCGTGGCCGAAGTGGCCTCCGTGGGTGGGTTCCAGCAGGAATACCAGGTCGAGGTCGATCCCGATTTGTTGCTGCATTTCGACGTGTCCCTGCAGCAGGTGGTGCAGGCGGTGGGGCAATCGAACCTCGATACCGGGGCCCGCTCCCTGGAGATCAACCGGGTCGAGTACGTGGTGCGCGGGGTGGGGGCTGTGGCCGGCGTGCAGGACCTGGAAAACAGCGTGGTGGCCCTGAAGGACAGGGCTCCGGTGTTGCTGCGGGATGTGGCCACCGTGCAGCTGGGCCCGGCCCTGCGCCGAGGTGCGCTGGACAAGGAAGGCGCCGAGGCGGTGGGCGGCGTGGTGGTGGTGCGCTATGGCGAAAACCCATTGCGGGTCATCGAACAGGTGAAGAGCAAGATCGCCGAGATCGCCCCCAGTCTGCCGGTGCGCACCCTGGAAGATGGCCGGGAAAGCCGGGTCACCATTGTCCCCTTCTACGACCGGACCACGCTGATTCACCAGACGCTGGACACCCTGGCCGAGGCCTTGAGCCTGGAAATCCTGCTGACCATCCTGGTGGTGCTGGTCATGGTGAGGAACCTGCGCGGTGGGCTCCTGGTGGCGGGATTGCTGCCCCTGGCGGTCCTGTTCTGCTTCATTGCCATGAAGGTGTTCGGGGTCGATGCCAACATCGTGGCCCTGTCGGGCATCGCCATTGCCATCGGCACCATGGTCGACATGGGGGTGATCCTGGTGGAGAACATCCTGCGTCGCCGGGAAACCGCCATGGCTGAAAG
>JAZBOO010000182.1:0-5023 GCA_036351155.1 Candidatus Krumholzibacteriia bacterium
GGCGAGCCTGGCCCGAACCGTCGAGGGGCATGTGCCACACGTTGAAGTCGCCGCTCTTCTCGTTCAGGTAATAAAAGCCGGTCTCGTCCACATCCCACACTGGGGTGAACTCGCCGCCGGCAAAGCTGGCCACGCGGCGGAAATTGCCGGTCTTCACATCCCACAGCCAGATGTCCCGGGCAAAGGCCGAAACGTTGTGCTTGCGCATCTCGTCTTCCAGGCTGGTGTTCTCGCTGTACAGGAGGCGTTGCTGCTTGCTGTCATACACCGCTTCCATGGCCGGCACGGTCAGCACCTGGGTGGGCCGACCACCCGCGACCGGCACGCTGTAAAGCTCGGGCAGGGCGCGGTAGTGCGGAAACTCGGCGTGCTTGGCCACATCCAGGCGGGTGGCGGTGAACAGCACGTTCTTCCCGTCGGGCGTGAAGCTGCAGGGGGTGTCCGCGCCGCTGTGATAGGTCAGGCGCTGCACCGGACCGCCGGCCGCCGGGACCACGAAAACATCCCAGTTTCCGAAGCGGTCACTGGCGAAGGCAAGGTGTTTGCCGTCAGGCGACCACATGGGCTGGCGGTCATGGGCGTCGTGCACGGTCACGCGTGTGGCCACACCACCGCTGGCCGGTACGGTGAACAGGTCGCCGTGGAAATCGAAGGCCACGGTCTGCCCATCGGGGCTCACGGCGGGATGGCGCAGCCACAGAGGGCCATCGTCCTTGGCCAGGGTGGTGCCAGCCACGAGGAGCAACAGAGCCATCGTGACCAGAAGGGTCAAGCGGGAAGGAACGGGATGTGTCATGTCGAATTCTCCTGGAGAAGTCTGAGGGGAAAAACCACTTTCATACTACGAGAAAGTGGACAAGATGTTGTCCACAAAAACGGGGTGATGGAGAGGCCTTTTCGTTAAGTGAAATCTGTATTTAAATTCGCGTAAAGCAGTCCAACTGGTTGGAATAATAGCTGATAACAAAATAAAACAAAACAAATTTTATCCTTTATAAAGCACACCAATATGGTATGGTTTTTCTTCTGACTCTCTTGTCACCCCAACGGAGGGATTCTCGCCATGAAACGCTATCCACTTGCCCTGTTGATCATAACCCTGCTCATTGCCGCTCCTGTCCTGGCCGCCGATCCTGAGCCCGTGACCCCGACCAGCTCCGGTCTGGCAGGCGAAGGTGAACCCGCTGGTGGTTCGGTACCTCACCTGGACATCAACCAGGCCGAAATGGAACAGAACGAAGGCCAGGTGCCCCTGCACCCGGAATTGACACGCGATCTGGCGGTCAAGAATCCGGTCATGGCGCGCATCAACGAGGTCCTGGCGCAGTCAGAAGCGCGCCTGGTTGAACTGCAGACGCGCCTGGAGGCCGAAACGAGCGACCTGGCCAAGCTGGAGATCATCAAGCAGATCGAACAGACCAGGGTGCAAACCGAGCTGGATGTGCTCGGCACCCAGGCCAGCTACGCGCGTCAGACCGGCCGTGAAGATGTGGCCCTGGAAATCGAAGGGGCCATCGCCGAGATGACCGCCCCGCGACCTGTCCGTCAACCCGTGGATCGTCCGGCGCCCGGTGCCGGCAGCCATTAAAGGGGGCCGGACATGAACAAGCTGATGAAAACCCTGACCGTGGGGTTGCTGTGCCTGTTGTGGGCCGCGGCGGCCACGGCCACCGAAGGACCTCCCGTGAAGATCAGGCTGATGGGCGAGCCCCGCGGCGTGGAAGAGGGAGAAACGTTCAAGGGCACCATGGAAATCCTGATGGGCGCCTCGGCCAACTTGACCGGTTTCCGGATCGAGGGCAACGGCTGGCGCACCCTGGAACTGGACGTGTCGGATGAATTGACCCTGGACAAGGACTCACGCCTGGAAATCCCCTTCGAGGTGCAGGCCCTGGCCGGTGCAGGCGTGCAGGAGTTCAAGTTCGAGTTCGAGGGCAGGACGGTGAGCAAGTCGCTCAACCTGACCCGGGCCCACTTCGACCGCATGACGCGGGCCGAACCCACCCGCGAGGTGCCCGAGGGTGCCGCGCCGCAACGGAACCCGGAAATGCAGCCGGTGGACATGCTGGAGGACGAGGGCGCCGAAAAGGGTGCCCAGCCCGATGATCCGGAGGACCAGGAAGTGGTCGCCAACCGGACCATCAACGTCAACGGGCGCTTCGTTTACCAGCGGTCCGATGGCGTGACCATCGGGGCCGATGGTGTGGCCGTGCGCATCTACGATTCGGACACCCTGTTCGATGACCACCTGGCCACCACCACCACCGACGCCTACGGCTACTACTCGGTGAACATCAACACAGATGATGCGGGTGAGAACAACCCCGATCTGTACGTCAATTTCGAGGCGGCCAACAGCAAGGTCGAGGTGGAAGACGCCACCTGGGAAATCAATTACAGCTGGGAAACCGGCACCTGGGAGAACTTCAGTGGCGGAACCCTGAACGTGGGCTGGCGCTCTCCGTCTGATGAGGGAGAGCATCCCGCGCTGCACATTCTCACCAATATTACCCGGACCTGGCGCTGGTTGCTGAACCATGAGGGATACGACACCCCGGACACCGACGTGCAGTGGCCCGATGGAGCCACGGGGGCCTATTACGTGCGTTTCTGGGAAGAGATCCACGTGGGCGTGGACCGCCAGTGGCGCGAGGACACCCACAGCCACGAGTACATGCACCACTGGGTGAACAACTACTCGAATCCCGTGGATCCGGACTACTGCAACGGCATGTGCGACGGCGATTCCTGCGGACACTGCATCTGGTGCTGGGAAACCGACCACGACGCCTTCAACGAGGGTTTCCCCAACTGGATTGCCGACGTGTTGACCCGCTCCTATGCGGGAGACTACGGCATTGCCTCCCAGTTTTTCCGCAACCAGGAAAACATCAACACCTGTGGCCAGGACGGCACCTGGGACGATCCCTACACCACCGAAGGCTTCCTGGGCGCACTGTTGCGGGACATCGAGGATACGACCAACGATGATCACGCCCATTACCCGGGCTTTGCCGATGCCATGGGCATCGGGACCAACGAGATCTTCGACGTGGTGGACTTCGACGAGCCCACCACCCCGGCGGCTTTCCTGGATGAGTTCAAGACCCGCTTTCCCAACCTGCGCGAAAGCCTGTGGGAAACCGCCAAGAACTGTGGCTACGATTTCGATGCGGCGGCTCCTGGAGCGGTCAGCAGCCTGACTTCCAGCAGCCACTCCATTGGCGGCGATTCTCCCGATCCCACCATCCGCTACACCTGGACCCGCGCCTATGACGATGCCTCGGGCATCGCGGGCTACGGTCTGTTCATCTCCTCGGCGCCGGGTATGCCCAGTCCCACCATGGACATCGGTGATGTGACCAGTTACACCACCCCGACCCTGGCTCCGGGATCCTACCACTTCAACATCCGCGCGGTGGATCGGGACGGGAACTGGAGTTCGAGCTACCGGTCCTTCGGGCCCATCACCATCCGCGCGCCCGAACCCAGCGACATCACCAGCTACCAGCCCACGGGGTGGCAATATCCGCTGGTGCCGCGGAGCGACAACACTGCCACGCCCACCAATGCCAACGTGTCGAGCACCTTGCCCGGCAACTCGGTGGGGGGAACCTACTGGAACGTCCGGGGCATCAACCAGGGCGAAAGCGCCACCTCGTCGGGTTTCGTGACCCGTCTCTTCGTGGATGATGTGTCCACCTACTGGGCCAGCTGGGCGGCCCTGGGTGCCGGCGTGTCGTTTTACGGCACCAACCTGGGCCCGTTCACGGTGCGCGGTGGACGTCATGCTCTGGAGGCGCGCTACGACGCCAACGATCAGGTGGCCGAGGAGGACGAGGACAACAACCGGTACGGACGCCAGTTCATCTGGACGCCTTACCAGCTGGCCTCGAACACGCCGATCACCCGGGTGGCGCCCCCTGCTGGAGATGCCGGCTGGGACGCCATCAGCGGCGCGGCATTGTGGTTCAACTGCGACGGTCTGCGCACCGGCGCTCCCGGCTGGTGGAACGCCGTGGTGGTTTACGCCACGGACAACACCGACAACTACGACGCGCGGCTGCATGCCGTCAGCACCGGGGCGGAAGACGGATTTGCCTCGAATCTGGGTTACTCGGCCCGACCGGCGGGATACCTGGATGCGGTGCTGACCAACCGCAACGTGGTGAGTGAAACGGCGTGGGACGTGGGAGTCCTGAATAACTCCGACAGCGGGAGCACTTATCGTGCAGTCCACGAGACCAGCACCACGTTTGCCTTCGGTGATTCCCTGACCCTGAGCATGGCCCAGGACGACTATCTGGACCTGCGTGAATTCTACGTGGGCACCGATTTCACGGGTTTTGTCAGCGTGACGGTGGACGTGGAACCGGGCAGCGCTCCTCTGAAGGTGGGCTGGTTGCCGTCCACCTTTGACACGGGATCCTTGACCAGCTACGACGCCGTGGCGGTGACCGATTACACCACGGGCCGCGCGCGGCTGGACCTGGAAATCCCTGAAACAGGTTACAACTGCCTGGTCATTTTCCGTGAACCCGCGGACGGGGGCGACGCGCTGGATTACACCCTGGAAATCCAGGCCACACCGCCGGACTTCCGCCCGTTGTTTGCGACCGGCTGGCACGCGCCTATCGTGCCCCGACCCGCCGATGACGGCACAGGCAGCAGCGTGGCCTTGCCCGACACCCTGTACGGCAACGTGGCCTCGACCTACCTGAACTTCGCGGTGCGCAACGACAGTCCTTCCCCGAGTCCCGAGGGATTTCCGGTGCGGGCCTACATCGACGGTGTGTACCGTGCCTGGTTCTCCTGGGGCGCCTTCGCCGCCAACACCAACGGGTTGTTCAACTGGGAACTGGCCTGGAACATTCCCGGCGGACGGCACACCCTGGACCTGCGGTGTGACCCCTTGATGGACATCGAGGAAATCTACGAGACCAACAACACCTACGGTGAGCAGTACGTGTGGTCGCCGCTCGACATGGCCACCGATTCGGTGGTGAGCCGCAATGCCCCACCC
>JAZBOO010000183.1:0-2914 GCA_036351155.1 Candidatus Krumholzibacteriia bacterium
ACCGACGGATCTCTGGATTTTCGTTTTTCCCTGCTGGACCCGGATTCCTACACCATGAAGTTGCAGTGGCTTTCCAATGAGGATGTCGCCTCTTTCTATTTACCCGGAACACCCGAGGAAAGCGAAGCCTTGGCTTTGGAGGTGGGACCAGGATCTCCGGCCCTTTTCGATCTCGACTTGACCGGTTCGTATTCACGCATTGGCGGAACGGTGACCGGGAGCTGGCAGGAAATTGGTGACAATGCGGCCGTGGTCGAACTCTACAATGAATCGGGGCGTCGTATTGCCCGGACCTATTGCGCCGAAGACGGTGCGTTTTTATTCCACTCACTTGTGGATCAGCGGGTGCGGTTGCTGGTGGACATCGGCTGGAACCGTCGCTGGATTGGCGGTGAGGACTTTGACGCCGCCCGGCCCTTCGACCTTCAGGCCGGTAACGACATCCTGAATCTGGAATGGGTGGAGAGCGGTGTTCAGGTCAACCTGTCGGGTCCGGGGAACAACCTGGACTATGACTATCTCCTGGAATTGTGGAACCAAGCTGGCCAGCTGGTCTATTCTGAAAACTATATCTACGGGAATGAGGCCACGTTCAGTAATCTTGAGCCGGGGCAATATTTTCTGAAGGTCGACGGCCAGTATTTCAATGCCGTGTGGGCTCCTCAGTGGTACGGGGGAACCGAAAATCCCGAAGAAGCCCAGTTGATTGATCTGGCCGAAGGGGCTGCGGTTCAGCTGGATTTCGCCCTGGAGCTGGGAGGCCATATCAAGGGTCGACTGGGCTTTGGTGACGGCACCTTTCCGGGATTTTTCCGTGTGTACTTGATCCAGGAAGACGGAACAGCCACAACCCACAACCCCCAACAACAGGACGGCGTGTTCTCCTTCAGGGGATTGGCCGATGGAGAGTATTTCCTGTCGGTGGATCTGGGCTCGGCGGGAGCCTGGTGGTACCCGGGCACCTGGGATCAGGGTGGAGCGGAGGCTCTGGCGGTGGAAGACCACTCCAGTCACCTGGACTTGACCTGGAATCTTCCCCAGATGGCCAAGGAGGTGACCCCATGAACCGGAATACTTCACACGTGCTGGTTTTGCTCGGGACCCTTTTATTACTCGGAATGATTGCCGCCTGTGATGACTCCGACGACCCCTGCGCGCCTCTGGTTCCTGCGGGCCGGATCGAAGGACAGGTCCTGACCGGTGGGATGCCCTCCACCGCCACGATCGTGGCCACACCTGTTGATGGTCTTGAAGGCTATGCCATCGAGTATGACGCCGAGCTGGATTTTTACGGCAACTACTCACTGGATCTTCCCGCCGGGCAGTACACCCTTGGGCTGAGGGTCAACTCGCATCGGTACACTTATGACTACTGCGGGGACGAGATTGGCTACGGCAACCTGATCCCGGAAATTCTCACCATCGACAACGGCACCATCCTGGAAGGCATCGATTTCCCTCTGGCCAGCATGTATTTCGACATCTCGTTGTCGGATATGCTGGAGGGAGAAGAACTCATGGTCCGTCTCCATCTGCGGAATGCCACCGAGACCGGGGCATGGAGAACTTACCTGAAGGAAGTGACCGCCACGATCACCGATGGCCAGGTTTTTCTCAACGCCGTGGGCGTTCTGCCCGGTGAATATCAGGTGGAACTGATCCTTGGCCGGGTTCTGTACTTTTGCGATTGCCCGTTCGATGGCGAACACATCTGGATGCCCGGGGTGCGTGATCAGCAGGAGTCGCCCTGGTACACAGTGGCTACCGACACCAGGGTGGAACTGGCGGCCGCCTTGCCCTCCCAGACCGGGCGCATCGAGGGCCGGGTAAGTGGGGCCTGGCTGGACCTGGGCCTGGAAGCGCCCGAGTTTTCCCTGTTCACTCCGGATTCGACCGTGGTCATGGGCCGGCGGCGCATCATGGATACCGAGGGCTATTTCGGGGCTGACCTGCATCTGCCGGGACCGGTCAAGGTCCTGGTGACCCAGATGGGTGTGGAAAACTGGGTGGGTGGATCGTCGATCGAGGAAGCTACGGAATTCGATATACAACCTGGGCAGGTCGCCACAGGAGCAGATCTGGTTCAAGGGGGAATGCTGGTCCAGGTAGCATCTTTGGATTTTGAGCTGGATGAGGCAGAAATCCGATTTCATGATGCCGGCACCCAGGAGCATCTGAACACCGTGAGTTTTGTCAACATGTTCGAATTGACCGAGGTGGGAATTGCCAACCTGGAGCCGGGAGACTATCTGGCTCATGTCACCCCCAGGCTTTCCAGCCGTGGCCGGGTGCCCTGGCGACCGCAGTGGTTTGACCGCGCAGTCCAGCCTGGCGCGGCCCAGACCATCACCGTTTCCCAGGGCGGGGACGTGGTTTCGGTGACGCTCAACCTGGAGCTGGGAGGAGTGATCCGCGGGGGTTTCCAGCCGGACCTGGAAGATGGGGACTGGCAGTACGTGGTGGTCACTCCGGCGGATGATCCGGCCATCTGGGGAAACGGGTCCTATTTTCCCGAACATCAGACCAACTTCCAGATCCAGGGGCTGCCCGATGGGGCATACAAGCTGGGAGCTTTTTCCACGGGCCTGGGTTGGAGCTATGGCGACCCTTACCCCGCGGAGACTATCTGGTACGGCGGTGCCACCTGGGACACGGCCACGGTGATCACCATCGAAGACGCCGCGGAGGTGACGGGTCTGGTCATCGAATTGTAGAAGCGGCTTCATCGTGAAATGCGATCTGTAGCCCCCAACGCCTCACACAGAAAACCCGGGTAATCCGCAGCCACGAAGTGGCGAGGACTCCCGGGTTTTCTGTGTGAGGCGTTGGGGCTACAGATCGCATTTCACGATGAAGCCGCTTCTACAATTCGATGACCAGACCCGTCACCTCCGCGGCGTCTTCGATGGTGATC
>JAZBOO010000184.1:0-4108 GCA_036351155.1 Candidatus Krumholzibacteriia bacterium
AGTTGTCGTAGATGGCATACAGCGCCTGTAGGGTGGTGCGGATGTCGTTGAAGGCGATCTCCTGGGCGTGCAGGCTGCGCCCCGAGGTCTGGATGTGGTACTTCAGCTTCTGGCTGCGCTCCCCGGCACCGTACTTGTTCTTCATGGCCTTGGCCCAGATGCGCCGCGCCACCCGCCCCATCACAGAGTACTCGGGATCCATGCCGTTGCTGAAAAAGAACGAGAGGTTGGGAGCAAAGCTGTCCACGTTCATTCCACGAGACAGATAGTACTCCACGAAGGTGAACCCGTTGGCCAGAGTGAAGGCCAGCTGGCTGATGGGGTTCGCTCCGGCCTCGGCGATGTGGTAGCCGCTGATGCTCACGCTGTAGAAGTTGCGCACCTGACGGTCGATGAAGTACTGCTGAATGTCCCCCATCATGCGCAGGGCAAACTCGGTGGAGAAGATGCAGGTGTTCTGGGCCTGATCCTCCTTCAGGATGTCGGCCTGCACCGTGCCGCGCACCTGTTTCAGGGTATCCGCCTTGATCTGCTCGTAAACTTCGCGGTCCAGCACCTGATCGCCGCTGACGCCCAGCAGCATCAGGCCCAGTCCGTCGTTCCCCTCGGGCAATTCACCCTGGTAGGTCGGCCGCGGCATGCCCTTTTCTTTGTAGATTGCCGCGATCTTCTTCTCGACCTCGGCCTCCAGCCCCTGGGCCTTGATGTACTTCTCGCAACCCTGGTCCACCGCCGCGTTCATGAAGAAGCCCAGCAGCATGGGCGCCGGCCCGTTGATGGTCATCGACACGCTGGTGGTGGGACAGGCCAGGTCGAAGCCCGAATACAGCTTCTTGGCATCGTCCACCGTGGCCACCGACACCCCGCTGTTGCCCACCTTGCCGTAGATGTCCGGCCGGGGATCAGGATTCTCACCGTACAGGGTCACCGAGTCGAAGGCGGTCGACAGCCGGGCCGCCGGCATGCCCTGGGACACGTAGTGAAAGCGGCGATTGGTGCGCTCGGGGCCACCCTCACCCGCAAACATGCGCGTGGGGTCCTCACCCTGGCGCTTCAGCGGGAACACCCCGGCAGCGAACGGGAAAAAGCCCGGCACGTTCTCGGTCAGCAGCCAGCGCAGGATATCGCCCCAGTCCCGATAGGTGGGCAAGCATACCCGCGGAATCCGGGTGTGGCTCAGCGATTTCCGGTACAGGTCCTGCTCGATGACCTTGTCCCGGACCTGGAACACGTACTTGTCGGCCTTGTAGCGGGCCACCATGGCCGGCCACTCCTGTAGCCTGGTCCGGCAGTCCGGGTCCAGCCGCGATTCCAGAGTGCTGTACAGATCGACCAGATCCTTCAGGTACTCGGGCTCACCCTGCACCTGGGAAATGGCCCGGACCACGCCCTGCTCACCCTCGTCCGGCTCCACCACCTCGACGGTCTCGTGACCGACGTTCTTGCGCAGCAGATCGATCGTCCCCTGCAGCTGATAGAGCTGCCGGGCCACCGCGCACTGGTCGTTCACGAAGGCGTCGTACTTGCGGCTGTCCTCGACAATTTCCGACAGGTACCGCACCCGCTCGGGCGGGATGATGAAGTTGCGTCTGGCCATGGCCTCGGTCACCTGGAATCCCGAGTCCAGATCGGCCCCGGTTTCCTTGACGATCTTGTCCATGATGGCCCGGTACAGCTCGTTCATGCCGGGATCGTTGAACTGGCTGGCGATGGTCCCGAACACGGGCAGATCATCCTCGGCCGTATCGAACAAGTTGTGGTTGCGGCGGTACTGCTTGCGCACATCGCGCAGCGCGTCCAGCGAACCCCGGTGGTCGAACTTGTTGATGGCGATCAGATCGGCGAAATCCAGCATGTCGATCTTCTCGAGCTGGGTCGCCGCCCCGTACTCGGCCGTCATCACGTACAGCGAAACATCGGAGTGCTCGGTGATCTCGGTGTCGCTCTGGCCAATACCGCTGGTCTCGACGATGACCAGGTCGAACCCGGCCGCCTTGCAGATGTCGATGCTTTGCCGCACGTACTTGCTCAGGGCCAGGTTGCTCTGGCGGGTGGCCAGGCTGCGCATGTAGATGCGTGGATGGTCGATGGCGTTCATCCGGATGCGATCGCCCAGCAAGGCGCCGCCGCTGCGCCGCCGCGAGGGGTCCACCGAGATGATGGCCATGGTCTTGTGGTCGAAGTCCGCCAGGAAGCGCCGCACCAGCTCATCCACCAGCGAGCTCTTGCCCGCCCCGCCGGTGCCCGTGATGCCCAGCACCGGGATGGTCTTCTGCCCGGCGATGTCCTTTCCAGCAGCGGCCACCGCGGACATCAGCATTTCGCTGTCATCGGGGTGATTCTCGGCCACCGAGATCAACCGCCCCAGCGCCCGCGGGTCCTGGTCCTTCAGGCCGGCCAGCTTTTCTGCCAGTTCGCCCTTCTTTGCCGATGCGGGCTTCTCCCCCACCGCGAAATCGCCCTCTTGCATGACCAGGTTGATCATACCCTGCAGACCCATTTCGCGGCCATCGTCCGGGGAGAAGATCCGGTCGATCCCGTAGGCGTGCAGTTCCTTGATCTCCTCGGGCAGGATGGTGCCCCCACCCCCGGCAAAGATCTTGATCCTGACCCCGGCCTCTTTCAGCAAGTCGAACATGTATTTCAGGTACTCGGTGTGCCCGCCCTGGTAGCTGGTCAGGGCAATGCCCTGGGCATCTTCCTGGATGGCACAGTCCACGATCTCCTTCACCGATCGGTTGTGCCCCAGGTGGATGACCTCCGCCCCGCTGGCCTGCAAGATGCGCCGCATGATGTTGATGGCGGCATCGTGCCCATCAAACAGGCTGGCCGCCGTGACGATGCGAACGTGGTTCTCGGGACGATACGGTTCCACGGCGGAATGGTCCGGGGACTGGGCAGTCGAGGACATGAGCCAACCTTTGCTGGAGTCAGAGTGAAGATCAATGTTTCGCAGGTAATTTAGCACACCTCGGGCCTTACCGGCAATTGCCCCATTGACCCGATTTGTCCCGGCGGATAAGTTCTCATCACGTCCAGGCGGCCTGCTTTGATCCCGACTCCGGAGGATTGTTGTGAACAGATCATCTCGGCACGTGATTGTTGCCTGTATGCTCTTGCTTCTCGGAATTCCAGGGCAAGCCCTGGCCGCGGGCTTCTCCCAGGTCGGGACCACAGGGTTTCTTTCCGAAGCGACCTTTCCCGGGATCCGATCCATGGGCCTGGGCGGTGCCGACTTTGCCGCGCCCGAAGGCCCCGGCGCCATCATGCTGACCCCCGCGGTTCCCTTGAGTGGAACCACGGCCGCCGTCAGCTACGCGCATTGCAACTGGATAGCCAAGCTCAACGTTTCCCAGCTGGCCGCCGCCGGGGAATGGCGTGGTTTTCGTCTGGGAATCGCCCGGCACGAGGAAGCTTTCCATGGTCTGATCCAAACCGCCTACAACCCTGAAGGCACCCAAAAAGACGCCGTCCAGCAAGTTTACACCACCGGTCTTTCCCGGGAGATCCTTCCCCCCAGCTGGCGGGACCTTGGCGTCTCCGTGGTGGCCGGGGCCAGCTGGCGGCACTATCGCAGCGAGCTGGGGTCGGACAAGGAAAGTGGAAATGACGCCGACCTGGGGCTGAACCTCCGCTGGCGACGCGAAGGCGCCCTGGGCTGGGTAGGAGTGGACCTGGCCGCCATGCGCCACAACATCCTGAAGAGCACCATCGGCAGCGACCGTGAGGAATACAATTTGCCCGCCTATTCCCAGGTGGGTTTCGCCCTCACGGGATCACTGAAGCCGGACCAGTATGCGTGGGAACTGCTGCGCCTGATGACCGCCTACACCCACCGCCAGGAAGCCCGGGAAGAGGACAGGTTGCGCTTCCACGACGACCGCTGGGGTGTGGAACTGACGATTCTGGAAACCCTCGCGGTGCGCTGGGGCGAATCCGATCATGCCCCCTATGAAGGGGAATCCACCACCCAGGGTCTGGGCCTGACCATTCCCCGCCGGCTGATCGACCCGGTGGAGGTCCAGCTGAACTGGGCCCGGATCGACGGCGGGATCTTTCAGGACAACTTCGACACCTATGGCGCCACGGTGAGCGCCTGGTTCTGACA
>JAZBOO010000185.1:0-25238 GCA_036351155.1 Candidatus Krumholzibacteriia bacterium
GGGGGGCCATCACCCTGCTGGCGGCTCCGCCGGCTTTCCAGCGCTACAAGGGATTCCTGTCCTTGCTGGATGTGCTGGTGACGCCCAACACGGGCCCCATGCACATGGCGGCGGCCCTGGGGACTTCCCTGGTGGCCCTCTTTTCCCACTGGAGTCCCGAGGATTGCGGACCCTACATGGACCCCGCCCGGTACCTGGTGTTGCGGGCCGAAGATACGGCTCAGCCTGCGCTGGGCCTGGCGGCCATCACGCCCGAGGTGGTGGCCGAGGCGGTGGAGGGGCTTTTGGGGCAGGTAGTGAGAGCTTGAGGTGTGAGTTGTCAAATAAGCCATTTTTGGGCCTATATTTGATTGAGATTTTAAAAGATAACCTGTATAATTATTCTGTTAATGAATTTGAATTCATTTTTTCTCTGGAGGGAAATCCATGAAAAAGCTACTGATTCTGGCCTTGAGCTTGGTGGCCTTGGCCCTTCCTACCCTTTCTTCGGCCTGCCATGTGACCGAGGTCACCGGCGAAGCCGACTGCCTGGGCTGGAACCTGTGCACGACCATTTACTTTACCGAAAGCGCTGATAACGGAAGCCTGGCCTACTCGGTGACCATTCTGGATGGGGACGGTATCGAGGTGACGAGCTTCGGCGAAACCGTGATGGTTAGCCATGAACCTGGTGCAGGTGACTATGAGTTCTGCTTCGAAGGGATCTGGGAGGGTGAGTACCAGGTGGCCAATGCTACCGTGCAGCTGACGTCTTCGCTGGACGGTGGAGCCCCTACAGTTTTCACTTTTGACCTGGATTGTTCCGTGAGCAGCGAGCGGGTCGTACTGGGCGCCTTGAAAGCCCATTACCGGTAAACTTCTGCTTGATGGAATGACGGAAAAGGCCCGGCTTATTGGCCGGGCCTTTTCACGTGGATTTCCATCTGCCGATCAAGGATCGGTGGCCACTTCCGGCAGCGCACCGCCCGGTTTCCGTCCCGATTTCATCCTCACGACCAACCGCCGCAGGCCCCATCCCCAGCGAGTGAACATCCAGTAAAGCGCAGGAATGGCACTGAGGATCAGCACGGTGCTGCTGGTCAGTCCCCCAATGGAGCTGAGCGCCAGGTTCTCCCAGATGTCCTTGCCCTGACTGGTGTCATGCTTGTAGAGCAGGGGCAACAGGCCGGCAATGGTGGTGCCGCTGGTCAGGAGGATCGAGCGCATCTGGATGCGGATCCCATCGACGATGGCCTTGCGCAGGATACGTTGCCGCTCCAGGGTCGGCAGGCGCCACAGATCGAACCCGCCGAGCCTGCGCTTGAAGGGAACCTGATCCTCCCCGATGCCTTCATTTTCGATGATTTCCCGGACCTGCAAGCGGAATCGGTTGATCAGCAGGATGGCGTTGTTGACCACGATGCCGAACATGAGGATGAGACCGATCTTGGCCGAGGAATCGAACTCGCTCCCGGTGCCCCAGAACACGCCGCCCACTCCGACCATGGCCATGGGCAGGGCCAGCACCACCAGGAAGGGCAGGAACAAGCTCTCGAACATGGCGGCCAGGGCCATCAGGATGAAGGCGATGGTCAACCACAGGGTGGCCTGCAGTTCCTCTTCCTCCTCCTCGGTGATCTGCTGTCCGCTCATGTCCTCGGCCGTGTAGCCGTAGGGCAATTCGATGCCGGCGATCATGTCGGCCAGGAACTTCCGCCGCATGCTGTCGGTGCCGATGTACTCCCAGTTGATCCGCTGACTGTAGCGCTGATCATGGCGGTTGATGCTGCTGATCTCGGGCCGCTGTTCGATGCTGATCAAGCGACCCAGCTGCACCTTCTGGCCCCGGCTGGTGGTCATGGTGCGGCCCAGGATCTGGTCGTACTCGATGGCCTCGGCATCGGCGAAGCTGAGCATCATCTGCTGGTCCTCGCCATCGAGGATCATGTGCCATGGAGTTTCCACACCGAGCAGTCGGCGGATATGCCCCATGACCTCCATCATGCTCAGTCGATGCTCGGCCAGGGCCTGGCGGTTGAGCAAGACCAGGGTCTCGTCGGTACCGCTGCGACTGAACTGGTCGCCGCTGGTCAGGCGGGCGTTGCGCACCCGGCGGTTGCGGTCCAGGCGGGCCAGCACGCCGTCGCTGATCTCCTTCAGCTCCTTGCTGTTGTAGCCGGTGATCCGGATGGTCGAGTTGCTGTTCCCGCCGCCGCGGCCGCCTTTCATGTAAGGATCGCCGAAACCGTTGATCCAGATGAACATGCCGCCCAGTTCCTCGGCCAGAACGATCAGCTTGTTACGGAACAGTTCGGGATAGGCCGACTCCAGCAGCTCCTCCTCGAACTCGATCACCATGTAAGCCCGATTGTCGAAACTGGTGGACCGCATGGTCACACCTTCGGGCACCGGGGCGATCTCGGACTCGAACAGCTTCATGGTTTCGCTGGACAGCTTGACGTCGGTGCCCACGGGACGTTCCAGGTAACAGACGATCTGCTCGGTGGGCTGGGGTCGCCAGAATCCTCCGGTGCGGATCTTCTCCTTGAACACGTACTGGGTGCCGACAAAAAGACCGATGGTCAGCAGCACAGGGTAGAACCAGAAGCGCAGGTGGAAGCGGGTCAGCTGATCGACAAAGCTGGCAAAAGCGCCCACCGAAACCAGAATGCCGGTGGCTCCGCCCACCCACATCAGGGCCTTCCGCGCCATGGTTTCGCCCTGCCAGAAAAAGATGACCGCCAGGACCACGATCGCCAGCACCAGGATCACCACCGTCCACATCCTCAGCAACCGCCAGCCGGTGATGCCGAACTCATCGTCGGCGGCCTTGGTGTTGCGCATGTCCTTCTCGGCAGGGCCGCGCAGGGCCACGGGAATCCAGCAGAACGCCACGAAGATCGAGGCCAGCATGGCGATGCCCACGCTCACGGCCAGCGGCACGTAGAACAGGGAAAGGCGGTCGGTCATGAAGATGAACGAGAGGAAGGCCACCACCGTGGTCAGGGTGGTCGCCATGATGGGGAAGGCCACCTCGCGGGTGCCCTTGACCAGGCTTTCGCGGGCGTCGTCGCCCGAACGGCCGGAAAGACGGCGATGGATGGCGTCCAGCACCAGAATGCTGTTGTCCAGCAGCATGCCGAAGCAGACGGTGAGCCCGCTGATGGTGATGAAGTTGACCGAAACCCCGAAGAAATAGAACATGCTCAGGCAGATCACGATGGCCAGGAGGATGGAAAACACCACGATGCCGGTCAAGCGCACGCGCTTCAGCGCAATGGCCAGCATGACGAACAGCAGCCCCAGGATGACCAGCGAGCGAACGACCAGCTCGGTCAGCTTGTCTTCCAGATCTTCACCCTCGTCCTGGTCGATCTCGAAGGTCACCGGGAAGGTGGCCTCGCCCTCGATGCGCGGCATCTCTTCACGCAATCGGCGGCTGACGGTGATGGAATTTTGCCCGCTGCGCTTGGTGATGCTCAGGGTGATCACGTTCTCGCCGTTGATGCGGCTGAAATAGCTGATGTCCTCGTAGGTGGGCGTGACGTCGGCCACCTGACCCAGGGTGATATTCTGCCCGCCCAGGTTGCGCAGCACCGTCCGTTCCAGCTGGGCGATCGAGGCCTGGTCGCGCACGCTCACGGTCAGCTCCTGGCCACTGCGCCGGACGGCTCCGGCGGGAATGATATCATCCAGGCTGCGCAGCCGGTTGCTGATGCCGTCGGCGGTCAGGTTGTACCGCTCCATCATCTCCAGATCGAGCAGGACCTTGACCAGAGGGCGCGCGCCGCCCCGCAGCTCGGCGTCGGCCACGCCGGAGATGCTCAGGAAGCGGGGAACGATCCAGGTCTCGGCCCGGTCCCTGAGCTCATTGATGGGCAGAGGGGAAATCAAGCTGACGGTGAAAAATTCCTCGGCCCGCAATTCCTCCGGCACATAGGGCCGGATGGTGGGCTGCTGGGCCTGCGTGGGCAGGGTGCGGCGCACGGCGCCCAGCTGCTCGGACAGCTCCAGACGGGCGAAATCCATGTTGGTGCCGCGCTTGTACTTGACGGTGACGGTGGATTGTCCGTGCTGGGAACGGGAATCGATGTCCTCCACGTTGTGACAGCCGGCCACGGCTTCCTCGATGGGCAGGGTGATCGACCGCTGGATGGCACTGGGGGAGGCCCCGTTCCAGCTCGTGGCAATGGTCAGCTCGGGCAGATCCGTCTCGGGCATGGCCTCGATATTCAGACGAGGCACCGCGTAAATGCCGGTGACGATCAAGGCGGTGAACAGCATCCAGGTGGCCACCGGATGATCGACTGCGAAACGGATCATATCCTCAAGCTCCTTATCTAATAATCCTTGTCCGTTTTCCTGTGCAGCATTTCATACACCACCGGGGTCAGGAACAGGGTCAGGAAAGTGGCGATACTCAGACCGCCGATGATGGTGATGGCCAGCGGCCTCTGCATCTGCTCACCCGTACCCAGGCCCAGGCCCATGGGCACCATGGCCAGCACCGTGGTCACGGTGGTCATGATGATGGGGCGGAAGCGCAGGGTGCTGGCTTCCAGGATGGCCTGTCGACCGGGGAGACCATCGCTCCGCAGGCGCCGAATTGTGGCCACCTTGACGATGGCATCGTTCACCGCGATTCCGAGCAAGGCGATCATTCCGATCAGCGAGATGATGTTCATGGTCTGGCCGGTGAGGTACAGCGTGGCCAGGGCGCCGGCCACCCCGATGGGCAGCACGGCCGAGATGATGAGCGGGTCCAGGAAGCTCTCGAACTGGGCGGCCAGGATCATGTAGACCAGCAGTGCAGACAGCAACAGTGCGTAACCCAGATCCCGGAAGCTGCTGTTGATTTCCTCCTGCTCGCCGCCGGTCACGAAGGCCACGCCTTCGGGCAGGTCCAGCGATGCCAGCAGCTGGTCCACATCATGCCACACATCGGCCATGCTGCGGCCTTCCACGTCGCCCGAGAGCGTGATCTGACGGCGCTGATCCCGGCGCACCAGTTCCCGGACGGGGGTGCCGGTGCTTTGCATCACGAACGAGCCGAGGGGGACCGTCTTGTCCTCGCTGACGGCCACCGGGGAGGCCAGGACGGTGGGCAGATCGTAGCGCAGCTCCAGGGGCAGGCGCACCGCGATGTCGATCCGCTGCTCGATCTCGTTGTAGGTGGTGGCCACGGTGCCCTGGATCCGGTTGCGGAGCTCGTTGGCCAGCTGTTCGGGCTCCAGCCCGAAACGGAGGGCTTTCTCCCGGTCGATGGTGACCTCGACGGTGGGATTGCCCAGCACCCGGTCCATCTCGATGCTGGCCAGGCCGGGAATTTCCCGCAGTCTGGGCAACAGGGAATAGGCAGTGTTCATGGCGTCTTCGCCCTTCTCGGCGATCACACCCAGGGTGAAGGCCGCCTCGCCGCTGGCCAGGATCTCGCGCAGGCCCACGCCTTCTTCGTGAAAGGAAAACAGGGCGCCTTGCTCGGCAGCCAGGATGTCATGCAGCCGTTCCTTGACGTGCTCCATGTCCTGTCGGCCATGGCGGGTGGGCTTGAGCATGACCCGCAAGCGGGCGGTGTTGGCCGCGCTGTAATCTTTGAGGCTGGCCAGGGTTTTCTCGGTGACACCCACCTGGGAGTAAACGGTGTCCACCTCGGGCATGGGCACCAGGAAGGTGGCCAGGCGGGCGGCCAGATCCTCGGTCACTTCCAGCGGGGTGCCGGCGGGCAGTTCCACCGCCAGGTTGAAGTCGCCACGGGAGCGGTCAGGCATGAAGCTCAGTCGCATCTGGGTGCCCAGGAAACCGGCGCCGGCCAGGGCCAGGACCACGATCATCAGGAACACCGGCTTGTGGTCCATGACCTTTTCCAGCAAGGTGTGGTAACGCTTCATGACGGCATTGAAACCGGAGTCGAAGGGGCGGAAGATCAATCCGGGTTTTTCGCCGGGCACCTTCAGGAGATGGGCCGACAGCATGGGCTGCAGCAGCAGGGCCGCAAAGATCGAAACCAGCAGACTGATGGTGACGGTCAGGGCCTGGTCGCGGAAGAACTCGCCGGCAATGCCCGGCACGTAGATCACCGGGAAGAACACCGCCACGGTGGTCAGGGTGGCGGCCACCACGGGGGAGGCCACTTCCTGGGCGGCACGGGCGCACACGTCGGCCACGGTTTCCCCCGCCCTGCGCGCCTTGCGCAGGTGGCGGTTGATGTTCTCGAGTACCACAATGGAGTTGTCGACCAGCATACCGGCGGCCAGCGACAGGCCGCCCAGGCTCATCAGGTTCAATCCCACATCAGCAAAATACAGGAAGGCAAAAGTGGTCATGATGGACACGGGAATGGCCAGGCCCACCACGAGGGGGCTGCGCCAGTCCATCAGGAACAGGAACAGCACGATGAAGGCCAGGATGGCGCCGTACTTCAGCGAATCGTAAAGGCCCTGGAAACTTTCCTGCACGAAGTCGGCATCGCGGTAGATGAAGGTGTAATCCAGCTCGGTGTACTGGTCCTTGAGAATGGCCAGGACCTTGTCCACCTCGGCGGTGGCCTCGATGGTGTTTTCGCCCACCTCCTTGTACAGGTGCAGGGAAACCACTTCCTCGGCGCTGATCAGGGTGTGCCCTTCGGGCTCCTTGGTGGTGTCCAGCACCTCGGCCACATCACCGATGGTGATGCCTGGGCCGGCGGCAGGAATCTCGGTCTGCCGGATCTCATCCAGATTCTCGAATTCGCCCAGGATGCGCAGCGGCAAGTGCAGCGGGCCCTTCCGGATACGGCCCCCGGGGAAACTGATGTTGGCCACGGAGAGGGCCTGGCTCAGGTCGGCCATGGTCAGGCCGTACAGGCGCAGCTTGCCGAAATCGGGCCGCACCAGGATTTCTCGTTCGGCGCCGCCGATGACCTCGGCCTGACTGACGCCGTTGATCTGTTCAAGGGCGGGCTTGACCACCTCGCGCGCAAACTCGGTCATGCGGGACATGGGGTCATCGCCCCGCAGCACCATGATGGCGATGGGACGGGCGCTGGGATCCCAGCGCAGAATCAGTGGACGATCGGCCGCCTCGGGAAAATCTTCACGATAGCTGACCCGATCGATGGCTTCCCTCAGATGGAGGTTGGCGAAGTCCATCTCGGTGCCCCACTCGTATTGCACGGTGATGGTGGAGACACCCTCGCGGGTCTTGCTGATCACGCGCCGCACTCCGGCCAGTCCGGTGATCACCTCTTCCAGGGGCTGGGTGACCAGGCGGGTCAGGTCATCGGCGGGGGTGTCGCTGTAGTTCGTGATCACCGTCAGGTTGGGATAGTTGATCGACGGCAACAGATCCACCGACAGTCTTTGCCGGGCCTGGAAGCCGATGAGCACCAGGCCGGCAAAGAGCATGAGAATGGCCACGGGACGGCGGACGGCGTGTTGGATGATCATCGGGCGGCTGCCTCCGTGCCCAGGTTGGCGAAGTTCCAGCGATCAATTCCGGGAACGGTCTTGCGGACGCTGATCTTGGCCTCATGCGCCAGGGTCAGGTGGTCACTGACCACGACCTTGTCACCGGGAGCCAGACTGCCGCCGCTGTGGACGCCGGTGATCTCCACCCAGTCGTCATTCTCCAGACCCGTGTCCACGTAAAGCCACTTGGCGCGGTCGCCGTCCTTCTTGAAGACCAGGGTGCGGTTGTCCCGGATCAGCAGGGCAGACTTGGGGGCCACCAGCTTGTCCTGGTAAACCCAGCCGGCAATCTGGGCGCGGACGAACATCCCCGGACGGTAGCGCCCCTCGGGATTCTCGAAGCGCACCAGCACCTCGATGGTGCGGGTGGCCTGGTCCAGGGTGGGGCTGATGACGTCCACCTTGGCCTTCAGGGTGTCGCCCGTGGCCGGAACGGCCAGCAGCACCGGCCGTCCTTCCCGCAGGTTGCCCAGATCGGCTTCCAGCACGTTCAGAGTGGCCTCGAGGTTGTCATTGTTGTAAATGGTGCACACGCTGGTGCCCACCGAAACGTTTTCGCCGGTCACCATGGTCAATCCCTGGACGATGCCCGCGAAGGGGGCCCGGATTTCCGTGTATTCCAGGTTGAGCTTGGCTCGTTCTTCGGCCATGCGAGCTTCGGCCAGGCCCGTGCGCTGCTGGAAAACGGCCTCACGGAAAGCGCCCTTCTGCAGGGACCGCATTTCCAGTTCCAGCAGGCGGTTCTGGTATTCTTCCCGGGTCAGGTTGCCCCGCTTGAACATCTTTTCCAGTTCATCACGGCCGGTGGTGAAATCGGCCACGGCCTTGTGATTCACGGTGAAGGTGTCGGCTTCGGCGGCCATCTGGCTCAGGGCCTGCAGGTGCCGGTAACGACTCTCTTCCACGGCAATTTCGTATTCGCGCGCATCGATGCGGGCCAGCACCTGACCCTTGCGCACCCGATCGCCGTCGCGCACCAGCACCTTTTGCAATTCGCCGCCGACCTTGGTTTTCACGTTCACCCACTGGGGTGTGCGGATGGAACCGTCGGCGTAAACCGGCAGCACCAGGGGACCTTGCCGCATCTCTCCGACGTTCACCTTGATGGATTTCTCCTTCTTGGGCTTGTCCGGAGTATCTCCATCTTCGGAGTCCTCATCCAGGGAGTCGGCCGCAGCGGAGGCGGTGCTGTCGGCGGCGGCCCCTTCATCGGAGTTACCCAGGCATCCCGTCAGCAGGAGCAGGGCCAGCAGGGCGGCGGCCAGGGCCAGGGCCGGCAGGGGGCGCGAGAAGATCATCGGCTTGTGCATTGTCAGCCTTTCAGCAGTTGGAAGATCGGGATTCTTTTACTTTTCATTCAATTCGTAACAAATCACTTCCAGAGGTTCAGCCTCGGGAGCTTCCTCGGCATTGGCGCCGGCACCCTGCTGGTTCAGCCAGGCGTCCAGAGCACCCACGATAACCACGATCCGGCCGTTCGGCAGGAGGATGACGGCGTCACGGTCAGCCTTGTGGTCACCTTCCAGGGCCACTTGCTTCTCGAAGGTGCCGTTGTCGTCGAAGACATCCAGCACCATCCAGGTGCCCTCGGGGGTTTGATGGTTCCCGGTGGAAGTCTGGGTCCAGATCCGGCCATCCTCGGTCACCTGGATGCTGGACAGGACAGGATCGGTGTCCTCGATGGTGATCTGGCGGGCCGGGGTGGGGTAGTTGGCCGCCACAGCCTCGATGATCTGAGTGGCCAGCTGGCGCTGCTTCTCGTTGCGGGGCATGGACTTGAATTCACGCTTGATGACCTTCTGAAGGGTGCCGTCAACCCCGAGCACGTTGATGGCATAGGCGTCACGCTCGGGGGCCACGTAGACCCGACCGTCCTGGCCAACCGCCATGCGCCCCCAGATGAAGTCCATCGCAGCTTCGTCCATGACGAGCTCCGCATAGTTGATGGTGTGCTCCTTTTCCAGAAGTGCCACTTTCTGCTGAGCCTGTTCATCACACCGCGCCAGGAAATAAGTCTGGGTGCTGATGGCTCCGCCAAAGGTCATGCGGATACCGGCCAGAATCATGTCCTGACCGTGGCCGCGCCCGGCAATCAGCACGCCAAATTGTCCTTCGGAACCTGCTCCGGCACTGAAGGTGGCTTCACCGGCGGGCAAACCCTCCGGAGTCAGCTTCACGACCTTGCCCGGAAAGCTTTGCAGGATATTGATGGTCCCGTCCGCAGCCACGAACATGTCGGCGGGATTGCGGGCCTCACCCGGTCCATCTCCCTCGCGGCCCACTGTGGCAAGGTGTTCTCCATCGGGGGTGTAGATGTGGACCTGGCTGAGCTGGCCATCGAGCAGATAGAGCCGGCCCTCAGGGTCGGTCCGGACACCGCCGAGGGTACCGAAGAAGACGTCATCGTCCTCGCCGCCGGCCCGCCACAGTTCGCGGAGCTCGCCCCGCACCAGACCATTGGCGGGCTGGTTGCCGTTGTCCACCACGGTGGGTTCAGCCCAGGCGGCTGCAAAAAACAGGAGAATCAGAAAAAAAGAGGCGGTGAGTAGACGTGTAAACGAATGTGAATGCAAGATTTTCCCCCTTGATGGATGGCCTTTTCAGGGCCGTCGCTTGTCACAGATCACTTCCATTGGCGCGGCGTCCCGTCAAGCGCCCACAGCTGACCACTGGGCATGGAAGCCATGTCCAGGATATCTCTTCCGGTCGGCTCCACTACGATAACCGCAGGCGTTCGGTTGCGTCTGCAGCGCGGATTCCTGTTTTCCCGGCCCGGGTCCATTCCTGGGCGGTCCATTTCAAGGCGGCTCAGGGCAGGGATTCCGCCCACAGCACCAGCCGGTCGGCCACCTGGGTCAGACTCAGTCCCCCCCGAATTTCCTGAACTGGAGCCAGATTGATGGTCATGCTCTTCAGAACACGAAGCAGCTGGCGGCCCTGCCCCTGGTCCTGGGTTTCCTGAACAAAGTCCAGCCAGGTGAGCGAAAGATCCTCGGGCCAGCCGGCCAGCTTTTCCCGGATAAAGGTGTCCTGGGCCTGGGGCCAGGGGGCCAGTTCACGTCCCGCCATGATCAGCATGGCCTGCGGGGAAACCTCGAGATCGGCTCCCAGTTTCAAGGCGGCCGCCCCCAGGTGATCCACCCCGCACAGGGAAAATGTTTCGGTGCCGAAGAAGGTCCTGGCCCAGTCCACCGCCGCTCGTGCTTCGGCCAGCGCCTCCTCCAGGGGCTGGTGCCCCGGGGAAGAAGCGTGGGGGATCAGGTAGATGGGGGAACGGGAAGTGGCGCGGCGGTCGTTGTCCAGGTGTCCCTCGAATTCGTAGGAACGGGCGATGCGCTGGGCCAGCCGGGGTTCGTAACCGAACGGAGAACCAAGCAGGACCACCGGGTTGATCGGCCCCCGCTGCCGATAGCCTTCGGGCAGATAAACGGTGCACAACCGGTCCTGGCCTCCAGGCCCGGGATAGATCAGCAACACCGTCCCCTGGTCGGGCACCAGAGTTCCGGTCTGGCTGGCCCGCACCAGCAACCTATCCAGATCGCCGAATGTGGTGGCGATGGGTCCGGGGTCCCGACGATTCGGCAAGTTGTTCAGCGCATTTTCCAGGGTGCGGAGGTAGTAGCTGGCCGTGGGTTGCTCGGCAGATTTCAGGGCCGCAATACGGGTGAGCATGGTCTGGTGCCAGGCATGGTCCAGCTTGAGAACCCGGGTACTCCAGACCTGGGTGGTCTGGTCGGGAAAGTCCAGCTTGGCTCGCACGGTGTACAGGCCGGATCGCAGCTGGGAGAAATCCGCGGCATATTCCCATCGATTCCATCCCTGATCCAGGTTCACCGCACCGGCCAGTTGACCCTCGGGCAGCAGGGTCTGTCCCTGGTTGTCTGTGTAGTCGATGGTCAGGGTTCCCGGACCGCTCACGGGGGCCACCGCCACCAGCTCCAGTTCAAGGGGCAATCCGGAATTCACGGACGTCATCACCTTGCCGATCAAGGTGGTGGCCGTCTGGGATTCCGGGTCGAAGGTCAATGGCGTGTACCGTCGAGCCCGGGAACCCGGGCGGAAAGCGATGGGGTCGGGGAACAGCTCGGCCTGCAGGTTGGCGGAGAGAACCCTCACCGCGGCGTTGATTCCCAGCCTGGTGTCCGCCAGGGGGTGGTAGGGCTGGATGGCTTGCCAGGGGATGGTCCCGGTCAGATCGAGGGTGGTCTGGCCGGGGTTCATCTGGATCTCGGGATCCAGCTCAAGCACCCTTTGCCAGCCCAGCTGGTCGGAGTACATGGCGCCGACGGGGGTGGACTTTTCCAGGCCGAAGGCCAGCAGGAAATGGTTTCGACTTTCGAAGGGGGAGGAGGTGTCGGGTATGGCCAGTGTGAGGACCAGGCCGGGCCCACCCTGCCAGGGGGGCGGAGTCTTGTCCGTGGGCCAGCGGGCCATTTCGCCCAGCAGACTGAGCCGGAATTGAAGACCATCGGGCTGCCAGCGGAGGGTCAGTGTGGGGGGCACTGTCTCGGCCCCGCCGGCCACCAGCTCCAGGGAGCGAGGGCTCGACCAGAGACCGCTTTCCAGCTGAATGCCGCGCCGGGAGGACTGCAATTCCCTCTCGCTGGACCAGGCCATCAACAGGGGCAAGAACTCCGGGTGGCTCCGGAGATCCTTCAGGTCCGGGTCCTGCTCGGCAAACCGCAGGTCATCGAATCCGGCAGCCATGGCCTGGCGGAGCCGCTCCAGGGCGGCGCTCTGGTCACCGGCCTGGCTCAGACGGCAGGCCTGGTTGTAGATGCGGACGGGGTCCTCCTGGGCCCAGGTGACCTGGGGCAGCAAAAACAGGAAAAGGGCGCCGCAGAGGACGGCGGCACCTGTTCCCTGGAAGGCGTGGGCAGCGCGCATGAAGACCTTTCTTGCTCACGGTGATCCTGTGAGTAAAACCGAGCCGACCAAAAAATTCCAGGGTTGCTTGTCGGGGCCCCGGGAAACTTGTCTCGACCTTGTGGACCATTCCGTATTCTGGTAGATTGAAGAACACATCCGAACCCGGCACTCGCACCCTGTTTTTCATCCCAGGATTCGGCTGAGTCGCCCGCCGTTGCTTTTCCCGGTCTGCGGGATGAGGCGCGTCGGGGTGGCATCCGGACGGAGCCCTTGCTTGCCCCGACCTTCCGCCGACCGACCGGTCCGGTGGTCCTGTGACCACCAAAGGCGAGAGGGGTCGTCATGGCGATCATTCCCTTCCACATTGTCGATGCGTTCGCCGACCGCCCGTTCACGGGCAATCCTGCAGCCATCATTCCCAATGCAGCCAGCTTGACCGAAGCCGAGATGATGCAGATCACCGATGAACTGTCCATGGAGGCGGGCTTTGTTCTGCCGCCGTCCGCGCCGGGGGCGGATGTCCGTCTGCGATTCTTCACCCGGCGCCGTGAGGCCAATCTGAGCGGGCACGTGGTGATCGCCGCCTTCACATCCATGGCCGATCGGGGCTTTTACCAGCCCTCGCTCGCCGGCACACCGGTGCGGCTGGAAACGGGGGCAGGGGTGCTGCCGGTGACCTTGACCACCGGGTCAGATGGTCAGACGGCGATCACCCTGGAACTGCCTGCGCCGCGGTTCGGCGAACCGGTGGACGCCCAGGAGGTGGGGACGGCTCTGGGGCTCCCGCCCGAAGCTCTGCACATCGGAGACCATGGGCCCCAGCGGGTGAGTTGCGGGTTCGACCAGATCATCGTGCCGGTGAATGACCGGGATGCCATCCGTGGCGCCATCCGGGACATGGAGGCCATCGGTGCCCTGACCGACCGACGCGGTGTGGGCGGAATCACCATGTTCTGTCCGGAGACCTACAGCCGAACTGCGGATTTCCACATGCGGTTCTTCCATCCCCGGGCCGGACAGGATGAAGATGTGGCCAGCGGGACCTCGCTGGGGGCGGCGGCGGCCTACATCGTGGACCGGAAAATGCTGCCCGGCGGCGACCGTATTCGTATACTCACTGAACAGGGGCATGCCCAGGGCCGACCCAACACGGCGGTTCTTTCGGTGGTGGCTCCCGGCGGCTCGGTGCGGTCGGTGGAGTTGACCGCCACCGGAGCCGTGGTCATGCGCGGCAGTTTCCACTTCAATCGAAAGGCCCGTGTTGCGGCGTACTGAGCTTTATCGGCGAGGAGTCTGGATCCTCCTGGCCATCCTCCTGCTCTCGGGACTCCTTTTTCTGGGGTCCTGCGGAGATGATGATCCTGTCCCCCAGGTCCGGGACCCCTGGTTGTCCGTGCTGATGAGTCCGGGATTTGCCCCCTTGCCGGGCATCAAGGTGGTGCTCATGGATGGGCCCACCGGTTCGGTGGTGGCGGGGCCCGTGGTTTCCGATGACGAGGGGAGATGCTCTTTCCCGGGGCTGGACGGTGGGCCGTACGAGGTGCTTCCCTTTGCCGGGAGTCGTCACCAGGTGGTGACCATCGAGCCCTCCAGGTGGGACCTGCGCTACTGGTCAGTCAAGAGCCACGGAGTCTGGCCCGGAGCACCGGACAAGACGCCGCCGGCCGCTGCCGGCCCCGTCGTTCTGCTGGAAACTCTGACCAACCCGGGCGGCTTGCCCCGCATCACCGGGACGGTGACCGATGCGGTGACGGGGGTGCCGCTGGAGGCGGCTTTTGTCAGCTTATACCCCTTGACGGGTGGGTATGCCGGGAACACGGGCGTTCATGACGATGTGACCCTGGACGATGGGGTGTTCACCGTGACCGAGATACCTTTCGCCCAGGATCCGGAGAATGGACATCTGGTCCAGATTCGGCCCTTGCTGGTGCATTGCCAGGGTTATCGTCCCCGGTCCTGGCTCCATCAGGCCGCCAATGGAGATAACAATCTGGACATCAGTGGGGTGAACATCACCCTCGAGCCCATCGACCCCACCTTGACCGGTGGACTTCAGGGTCGGGTTCTTCTGCTGGGCGAGCCTGCCGCCGGAGTGGTGGTGGGGATCACGGTGGCTGCCGGCGGAAAATCTGCGGTCGGGCAACCTGGCCTGTCTGTCCTGACCGACCAGGAAGGCCAATATTCCATGTCCGGTGTACCCGAGGGACATTTCTTCCTGGATGCGGGGTACCGGGTGATGGACGGAGTGGTCTCCTATTTTCCTCAGGGCCATCAAACGCACCTGGTGGAGGCCGGACAGGTCACCATGGCCGGCGATATTTTTCTCCTGCATGAGATCCAGCTGTATGTGCCCGCCGCCGGTGGCTGGTACCTGGATTCGTCCGTCATGTTTCCCATGCAGTGGTCTCCGGTACCGGGAGCGGTCCGCTATCAGGTCATGGTGGATCGGGGAATGATCGGAGAGTCCACCACCAATCGGCTTGAGGAACCTGAAGATTTCCTGCTGTCTTCCGGCAGGCACACGTGGAGTGTGGCGGCCTTTGACGAAGAGGGTCGACAGATCGGCATGGTGGAGGCGCTGGGCCGATTCAACGTGGGTGAGGATCAGTGTTCCGTCAACCCGAATTCGTCAGGTTGACGGAGCACTAGTTCAATACCAGATCCCTGGTGTCGCGCGCGATCATCAGTTCCTCGTTGGTCGGCACGATCATGATCTTCACGCGGGAAGACATCTTGCTGATGATGGCCTCGTCGTGACGGGTGGCGTTCTTGAAGGGATCCAGGATGGCGCCGATGGCCTCGAGACCCTGGCAGGCCCACTCGCGCACCAGTGAAGCGTGTTCGCCCACGCCGGCGGTGAAGATGATGGCGTCCACCCGGCCCAGGGCCACGGCATAGGAGCCGATGTACTTGCGGATGTGGTAGCCATACACCTCGAGGGCCAGCCGCGCACGATCGTTGCCCTTGGCGTATTCACGCTCGACATCGCGCAGATCGCTGCTGATCCCGCTGATTCCCAGCATGCCGCTTTCCTTGTTCAGCATCTTTTCCACGTCGGCCAGATTCTTGTCCAGGCGCCGGCTCAGGTAGCCGACGATGGCCGGATCGATGTCCCCGCTCCTGGTCCCCATCATCAGGCCTTCCAGGGGAGTCAGGCCCATGGAGGTGTCGATGGAGCGCCCACCCTGCACCGCGGCCATGCTGGCCCCGTTGCCCAGGTGGCAGGTGATCAGGTTCAGTTCCCTGGGCTCCCGCTCCATGATCTGAGCGGCGCGCAGAGTGACAAAGCGGTGGCTGGTCCCGTGAAACCCGTAACGGCGGATGCCATATTCCTCGTAGAGTTCATAGGGGATGGGGTAGATGTAGGCCCGGTCGGGCATGGACTGATGAAACGCCGTGTCGAACACCCCCACCATGGGCACATCGGGCATGACCTTCTGGGCGGCCTCGATGCCGGTGATGTTGGCCGGATTGTGCAAGGGCGCCAGAGGAACGCACTCCTTCAGGGCGTTGACCACATCCTCGGTGATCCTCACGCTGCCCGAGTATTTCTCACCGGCGTGGACCACCCGGTGACCCACCGCGGCCACTTCTTTCATGGACTTGACCACGCCGTGCTCGGGATGCACCAGCGCCGCCAGCAGCAGCTCGATGGCCCGGGCGTGGTCGGGAATGGGCAAGGTCTCGTTCACGCTGTCACAGCCGGGACGCGAGTAGGTGTGGATTCCGTCATCCATCCCGATCCGCTCGATCAACCCCTTGGCCACGAGCTTCTCGTCGGTCATGTCCAATAGCTGGTACTTCAGCGAACTGCTGCCACAGTTGATGACCAGTACGTTCTGCATCGTTGCCCACTCCGCTTCAGTTGCTCTGGAGGGCGGTGATGGCCGCCACGTTGACGATATCGGTGACACTGCAACCCCGCGACAGGTCGTTCACCCCGCGGGCCATGCCCTGGAGAACCGGTCCCACGGCCTCGGCACCGGCCAGTCGCTGGACCAGCTTGTAGCCGATGTTGCCGGCGTCCAGATCGGGGAAAATGACCACGTTGGCCTGCCCGGCCACGGGGCTTCCCGGAGCTTTGCTGCTGCCGATTTCGGGCACCAGGGCCGCATCCAGCTGCAAGGGGCCGTCCACCAGCAATTCGGGGGCTTTTTCCCGCACCAGGCGGGTGGCTTCCTCCACCTTTTCCACGTCCGGTCCGGCGCCGCTCCCCTTGGTGCTGAAGCTGAGCATGGCCACCTTGGGCTCGAATCCGCACAGGGCCCTGGCGGTTCCGGCGGTGGCAATGGCAATGTCGGCCAGCTGGGCGGCATCCGGGCTGGGATTCACGGCGCAGTCCCCGAACACGATCATCCCGTCGGTCCCGAAGGTCCACTCGGGCTTGACCATGACGAAACAGCTGCTGACGATACTGCTGCCCGGGGCGGTGCCCACGATCTGGAACCCGGCCCGCAAAACGTTGCCGGTGGAGTTGACGGCTCCGGCCACCATGCCGTCGGCCAGACCCTTCTGCACCAGCATGGCGCCGAAGAACAGGGGGTCGCTCATGGTCTGGGCGGCCTCTTCCTCGGTCAGGCCCTTGTGCTTGCGCATGTCGTGGTAGGCCCGCACGAAGTCGGCCCGGTAGGTCGAGAGTTCAGGATCGATCACCGACAGGCGGTCCGAGACGATGTTCCGCTTTTCCAGCTCGGCCTTGATAGTGTCCGCCTCACCCAGCAGGATGATGTGGGCGATGCCCTGGCCGGTAATCTGGCCGGCGGCGTCGAGCATGCGGGGGTCCGAGGCCTCGGGCAGGACAATGGTCTTGCCGAGCGCGGCCGCCTTGTCTCGCAGAGTCTGAGTAAAGTCCATGATTTTTCCCTGAATTTGAACCGGTGAGCTGTGCATGGAGAACCCTCGAAATAAGGATGAGGGCGCCCGTTAAGTAAAGAACAATCCTTGCTGAAACCCGCAAAAAAACGCCCTTCCAGGCAAGGAAGGGCGTTCTGGTGTCAAAGCCAGGTCAATCGCGTCGGACCCGGAGTCACCGGCCGGGGGTGGTTATTCCAGCTCGGACAATTGCTGCAGGTTCACATCTCCGGTTTCCTGCATGGTCCGGATCAGGTCGGACAGCTTGAAACTGGACCAGAACTCCTCCATCCGGGCACTGAGCAGGGTCCAGATGGATCGCGTCAGGCAATCGTCGGAACGGTCACACACCCCGGGCTCCATGACACAATCCACAAGTGTGGTGTGCGAGTCCAGGGCGGTGATGATTTCCCACAAGTTGATCTGCTCGGGATCCCGCGCCAGGGAGTAACCTCCACGCACGCCCTTGCGGCTCTGGATGAGGTCGGCTTTCCTCAGGGTGCCCACCACTTGCTCCAGGTATTTCCCACTGATTTCCTGCGACTCGCTGATGGCGCTGATGGGCACCGGGTCGCCTCCGTAGCTTTCGGCAATCTGCAGGATCGCACGCAGGCCATATCGAACTTTGGTATTAACTTTCATTACTGGGCTTTGCTCCGGTTGAATGGATTCTTAGCCCGCCCGGTTAACCCGGATTATTCATGATGGAGTGTGATGAGCCGTAGTAGCTCCATCATGAATAACCCGGGTTAAGGGCGTTGACCTTGTACTATTTAGTAACACACAAACCCGGTCAGGGCAAACATCTTCGGTCCTTGAAGGGCATTATTCCCACCGTACCCTCGTCACGGTTCACTTGCGGATTTCCGGCACATCCTTCACCAGCAAGCTGGTCAGGTGCAGGGGCAGGGTGGTGGCCCGCTTGCGATCGATATCCTTGTACACTCGTTCCACCTGCACGGCCTCCAGGCCCATCACGCCCGCCGCTTCTTCCGCGGGGACGCCATGGTTCTTGGCCCACATGAGCAGATCCATCTCCGGGTAGGGCAACACGAAGTAGAATTCGTCCTGACCCTGCTCAAGGCTGTAGGTGTCGGTGGTGGGAGTGCTGCTGCAGATTTCATCGGGCAAGCCCAGGTGACGGGCCATGGCGTAGACCTGGGTCTTGAACAGGTGGGCGATGGGCTTCACGTCGGCCGCGCCATCTCCGTTCTTGACGAAGAAACCCTGGTCGTACTCCAGGCGGTTGGGGGTGCCGGTCACGGCGTAGTTCAACCGGTCGGCGTGGTAGTACTCCATGGTCTTGCGAATGCGCTGCTTGAAGTTGGTGGCTGCCACGATCTCCAGGTAGGCCTGCATGGGCAGCCGCTCGGTCCGCTGCTCGCCGCTGGGATCCTGGACCACCACGCGGTAGAAGTTCATGCGGTCGCTGTCCAGCAGGTCGCCCGGCAGGACGATCTTGCTTTTCCAGCCCTCACCAAACTCGGGAACCACCGAGCGGATGGCGTTATCATATCGTTCGTAACAGCCGATGGCTTTCAAGGTGGGCTGGATGTCCTCGACCACGTATTCAATACCCAGGTGCTCGGCCAGCTGGGTGCCCAGCTTGACGCTGGCTCCGGACGAGTCCCGCTCGGGCAGCAGCAACCCGAAAACCTTCTTGGGGCCAAAGGCCCGGACGGCCAGTCCGGCGGTGCAGCTACTGTCGATACCGCCGCTGATGGCCACCACCACACCGCGGCGCATCAGCCGCTTGGCCACGGTATCCCGGAAGCCGGTGCAGATCTCGGTCGCTTCTTTTTCCAGATCAATGTCAAGCACATCGCGATTGAACATTCTCTTGCCCTCCGTGCACATGTAGGATGGCCCGATCGGGTCACCCGAAAAACAACAATGGGTCAACTTTAATCATGAATCCCCGTATCGTCCATCACTTAGCTGGGGTTGAGGGTCATTTGGGTGTGGGGAGGGAAGCGGCAAGCCCAGAAACGGAAAATTAACCCGTCCCCGGTGGACACCGAGCCCATGTGCACTTATTCTGGCGAGAATTTATCTGCAAGAAAATTTGCAAAGAGAGGTTCAAGATGAACAAAGAGGACCGCCGGGCATTCATCCAGTCCCTGCCTCTGGCCGACATCCATCGGCATTTCGATGGATCCATCCGGCCGGAAACCCTCTGGGAACTTTCCGAGACTTACTACAGCGCCGTACCTGGCCTGGACTACGAGCAGTTTTGCCACTTCCTCAGCTGGGACGACAAGCTGGACAACACCCTGCTGGATTATCTGGACAAGTTCCACGTTCCCCTGCAGTACACCCAGTTTTATGACAATATCAAGCGCATCGCCTACGAACTGGCCGAGGATGCGTACAACGATGGCATCCGGCTGCTGGAACTGCGCATCAACCCCCTGATCCATCGGCGCGCGGGGTTGACCAACCGACAGGTTCTGCACGCCACCCGCAAGGGGTTTTCCGCTTTCGGGGCGAAACATCCGGATTTCAAGGCCGGCATCATCGTCATTGCCATGCGCAACCATGGGGGCAACATGGCGCGTATCCTCCTGAGGGAAATCATCGGCGAGAAGGAAGAGTTCCACGACGGGGTGGGGGTGATCGGGTTTGACATCGCCGGACATGAGGCGCCGTTTCCGCCCCTGCTGTTCAAGGACGCCTACGCCCTGGCCAAGGCCATGGGCCTCAAGCGCACCGCGCACGCGGGGGAAAGCGAAGGGCCGGAGCGGATCTGGGAAGCCCTGGACAACCTGGACCCTCACCGGATCGGTCACGGCACGAGCGCCGGCCAGGATCCCGAACTGATCAAGCGCCTGGCCAGGGACGGGATCTACCTCGAGGTCTGCCTGTCCAGCAACGTGCAAACCGGGGCCGTGGCGCAGCTGAAGGACCATCCTTTGCCAAAGTTCCTGGATGCCGGCGTCAAGGTGGCGCTGTGCACGGACAACCCCACGGTCAGCAGCACCACCTTGTCGCAGGAGTATGAGCTGGCCATGGACACCTTCGGCTTGACCGAGAACGATGTGGTGGAACTGGCCCGCATGAGCTGTCAGGGGACCTTCCTGGCCGCCGGCTGCCACTGCCGGTACCCCGAGGTTTCCGGGTAGGGTTGCCTCGGCCCTGGACCGACATTAGTCTGAGTTGGAACTATCAAGAATCGACCAGCAGGGAGAAAACCGATGAAGCGCAAGATGAAGAGAATCGCCATCCTGACCGGCGGCGGTGACGTGCCGGGCCTGAACTCGGCCATGAAACAGGTGGTGTACCGGGCCAAGCGCGCGGGCCTGGAAGTTTACGGTTTTCGCCGGGGCTGGGGCGGACTGGCCAACTACCGTCCCGAGCTGGGGCTGGAGGGCAACCGCGAGTGGGTCAGGGCTCTGGAGTACAACGATGTTCGGACCATCGACCGGACGGGGGGGACATTCCTGCACACCTCCCGGACCAATCCCGCCAAGGTGCGCGAAAAGGACATGCCGGAGCACCTCAAGAAGGAGGGCATCACCTACCCGGTGGATATCACCGAAACCGTGGTGGCCAACCTGGAGTCCCTGGAGATCGATGCGCTGATTCCCATCGGCGGGGACGACACCCTGAGCTACGCCGCGCGTTTGAATCAGGCTGGGTATCCTCAGATCGCCATACCCAAGACCATGGACAACGATGTGCAGGGTACCGACTACTGCATCGGGTTCGGCACGGCCATCACCCGCACGGTCCAGGCCTTGAACGACCTGCGGACCCCCATCGGGAGCCACGAGAGGATCGGCCTGGTCGAGCTTTTCGGGCGCAACAGCGGCGAAACCAGTCTGATTGCCAGCTATCTGGCGAATGTGGACCGGGCGGTGATCTCCGAGGTGCCCTTCGACGTGGAAAAGCTGGCCCACATGGTGGCCCGGGACCAGGATCGTAACCCCAGTTGCTACGCCATCGCCACCATCAGTGAAGGGGCCGTCCCCTTGGGGGGCGATGTGATGGAGTACGGCGAGGAGGATGCATACGGCCACAAGAAGCTGGGCGGCGTGGGCCAGTGGACCGCTGCGAAGATCAAGGAGATCACCGGAAGAGAGGTGACATTCCAGCAGCTGGGCTATATGATGCGTTGCGGAGCGCCCGATGCTCTGGACCGCATGGTGGCCATGAACTTCGCCAATCTGGCCATGGACATGCTCCTGGACGGAGCCAGCGGCCTCATGACGGCCCTTCAAGACGGACAGTACACCACCGTGGGCCTCAGTTCGGTCATTTCAGGCACCAAGCGGGTGGATGTCGACCGTTTCTACGACAAGGAAAAGTATCAGCCCATCATCCGGCGGGTACAGAACTTGCCTATGTTCTTGAAATGACAAGGTTTTGACCTGACTCGTTTCTGAAAAGAGCCGAGCTCAAGGAGAGGTCGAAATCCGAAATACCCTGCAATTCCTCTCGCCCCGGGGATGTTTAGTATGACAGGTCTGTCGTGAACCGCTCACGTGCGGTGCGTCTGGTGATTGCTCTGGTGGTGCTGGGAGTTTCCGGGTGGCTCATGCGTGGGTATACCACCGATGACACCTACATTCACCTGCGCTACGCCCACAATCTGATCGAGCGGGGAGAGTTCTCCTTCAACCCCGGCAGCAGTTCCTACGGCGCGACCAGCCCCCTGTGGATCTTCGGGCTGGCCCTGCTGCTCAAGCTGGGTTTGAGTCCCTTTCTGTCGGCCTGGTTGCTGGGTGTGATCAGCGGGCTCAGCGTGGTCCTGTTCCTCGATCTCATCCTGGAAAAAATGACCTTCTCCGGTCTGTGGCGGGCCATGCTCTTGATGCTGGCGGTCAGCGATCCCTGGTTCCTGCGCTGGACCTTCTCGGGTATGGAAACCCCTCTGGCCACCCTCCTTCTTCTGGTGCTGTTGTTTCCCCTGTGCAAGGCCAGCGGGTTTGTCCCCGAGGGCGGCAGCACTCCCTTGTGGCCGCGGTATCTGGGCTGGGGAGCCGCCGCAGGGCTGGCCTCATTGACCCGACCCGAGTTCATTCTCCTGGCTCCGGCGGCCCTGCCCTGGCTGCTCATGTTCGAGTATTTCCGGGCGGGCAGCCTGGGCGGTTTTTCAGGTCGCTACTGGGCACGGCCTCATCGCCCCATTCTCGCGGCGGTGACCGGCTGGCTGGCGGTGTGTCTGCCCTGGTTCATCTATGCCTACCTGGCATTCGGTCGGATCACCCCCGGCACGGCCAGTGCCAAATCGAGTGCCCTGACCTTTGACCCCTCCGACCTGGTCCGTTCGCTTTGGCAGTCGACACGGACCCTGGCCGTGGGGCAGGGGATCCTCTGGATCGTGGTTCTCCTGCTGATCATCCTGGTCCTCTACAAGTACCGCGATGGAGGTCGGCACCGCTCGCAGTACCGAAAAAACGGCTGGGAACATTGGCGGCGGGACCAGGAAACCCAGGTGGAGGAGAATGTCCGCTCGCACCCAGGAACCGGCGACTGGTCCATCTGGGGCCCGGTCACGCTCATTGGGGTGGCGGCCACCTGGGTGGTGGTGCTCCTGGGAGGCTATGCGGTCAAGCAGGTGTGGATCATTTCCCGGTATCTGAGCCCTCTGTCTCCCGTGATTTTGCTGGCCCTGGGGGTTCTGGCCGAATGGATCCTGGGCGGAGCCGAGCTGGGTCGTCAATCTCGACGCACCGGGGCGGGAATCATCATTGCGGGCGTGACCTTGACTTTCCTGATGAATATCTGGGTGGTCGGCAGCCAGGTGGTGCCGCATGCCCAGAGCTTCCCGCAGGGTGTCAAGGAGTGCTATCTGGGCCTGGGGGAATGGCTGAAGGCCAGCACCCCCGAGGGCACGGTGGTGGCGGCCCTGGATATCGGAGCGGTGGGCTACGCCAGCGACCGCCCCGTGCTGGACCTCATGGGGCTGGTCAGTCCCGAAATCCTGGCCGTGGGGGGCGAGATGGGGTTCCAGGAGATGGTGGAGCAAGCAGCCTGGCTGGGGGTGCGGGAATCGACCACCGGCCACACGGCCAGCTACCTGGTCGACCGCAGTGAGGGGGTGCCTCGCTGGGCCAACCAGACCATCGACGGGGTGCATTTCGAATTGCTGGACACCTGTACCATCGAAGGCCTGGGCTTGCGGGAACCCCAGCCCTGGACCGTGGCCCTCTATCGCCTGGTTTCGGCCGACAGCAGGGTCAAATCCTCGGCCGGCGGGTAACTCTCGGCTGTCAATCGCTTGATCACCATCACGCTGACATCGTCCTCGAAGGGCTTGTCTTCGCCGAAGGTGCGGACCGCGGCGACAATCCGGTCGACCAGTTCCTCGGCCTTGAGCTCCATGTTGTCCCGCACGACTTTCAGCAGTCCGCTCACCCCGAACTCCACGGGTGGGTGTTCCCCATGGGGATCGTCGCCGCTGGCCGAGGGCAGCCGCCTCTCGGTTACTCCATCGCTGAACAGCACCAGGGTTTCTCCCGGGCGAATATTCACGTAACCTCGTCGGTACACGGCATCGGGGAGGGGACCCAGTACGGGTCCCGAGGTTTTCAGCTCGAAGGCCTCTTTGGCCTGGGAAACCAGGACCGGCAGGCAATGGCCCCCGTTCACGTAGGTCAGATTTCCGGTTTCTTCCAGCTCGGCGTAGAACATGCTGATGAAGCGGCTGGACAATCCGCTGCGGTGGATCACCCGGTTCAACCGGGACACCGTGGCGGTGATCTTTTCGTTTTCGGCCTGGCCCATGCGCATGCCGATGACCACATCCCGGGCCTGGAGGGCCGCCGGCAGGCCGTGGCCGCTGGCGTCAGCCAGCATGAGGCCCAGCACTCCGACCTCCACCTCCTGCACGTCGTAAACGTCGCCTCCCACCTCCTCGGCAGGAAAGCTGGCAGCGGCAATTTCGAATCCCGGCAAGTTGGGAATATAGGGGGGCAGCAACGAGCTCTGGATGGAGCGCGCCTGGGCCATCTGGCTGGCCAGGGCCTGCTCGCGCATCTTCAGCCCGATGGCGGCCCGGATGGACTCCAGCAGTACCACCAGATCATTTTCGCTGCCGTGGTGCCGAAGGCCCAGGCTCAGGATGTAGGCGGGATCCCGGCCCACCACGATGGCGGCGGCGTCCATGTCGTTGAACCGGGCCTCGAGTTCCGGGTCGAACCCCGGTGAATCGGGGGAGATCATCCACAATCGATGTTGCTCGATGTCCCGCACGGGACGGTAGGTCTTGCTGACGGTGCGGCCGACGATTTCCGGTCCCAGACCGCCAATGCTCTTGATCAGCAGGTAGTCGTTGTCCCGCTCGCGGTACAGTCGGCCGCTGACCACCCCGTAACCGGTGGTGGCGTCGCTTTCAACCAGCAGGTGCAGCAGATCCACCAGCATCTGTTCATCGCCCCGCGAATGGTCGATGCGGTCCAGCAGGTTTTCCACGGTGCGATAAAGTTTCTTGGGCACAGCACTCTCTCCTGTTTGATCGTCCACGAGTGGATAGAATAGCCCATTCCGGCGGGGGCACCAGACCATAAACTTCTTGGCTTTGATTGCGCTCGTTCATTTGGTTGACGGGCCCCCAGGCCTGTGCTTCAATCCGGGCGATGACGGGTTGGGGAGGGGGTCCCCGCCGGTCACTGGCCCGTCACACCATCCATCTGAAGTACACACTGCCTCCAAAGTGGCCCGTCAAGACCAGTGGATCTGGCCTTCACGCCGGATTCCAACCATTGAGGGGGAAATCATGCGCTGTTTCATCGCGTCCATTCTGTTCCTTGCCCTGCTCGTTGTCGGCTGCAGTCACGACGAACTCACCCAGCCTACCCAGAATCCCCTGGACCAATCGACCCCACAAACCGTGGACTCCGACGCCACTGCTGCTGCGGCGGCCATCGTCCAGCTCAGTGGCTGGGAGCTGGATCCGGAGGTTGCTCTTCCCGAGAGCGCCACCGTCTCGGACCCCAAATGTCTGGGTTTCATTACCGACCCTACACGCGAGGAACTGCCGGGCAACGTGGCGCACTACAGCTATCGTATGCGCGTGGGCTGGGGACCTCACGACTTCATCAAGCTGCATCGGGTGGTCAAGGAGCGGCGTCCCTATCGGCCCATCCGAAC
>JAZBOO010000186.1:0-3170 GCA_036351155.1 Candidatus Krumholzibacteriia bacterium
ATGAACCCGGCGGCCGAGGCCATCCTGGGCCGCAACCGCTGGGAGCTGGCCGGCACTCCGGTGTGTGACCTGTTCGGCGACCGCTCCTGTCCCCAGGATATCCTGGCCGAAACTCTCAAGTCGGGCCAGTCCATCATCGATTTCCAGACCACCATCCAGATGGGGGAGGGGCGGCAGGGCCATGTCCTGCTGCGGACCGCGCCCTTGAAGCACCGCGACGGGTCGGACCTGGGTATCGCTCTGATCCTGGGCGATGTGACCGAGGTGACCACCCTGCGCCAGCAGATGACGCGCCAGGATCGGCACGGCAATCTGGTGGGGCGAGACCTCAAGATGCAGGAGCTGTTCAACCTGATCAGCGATGTGGCCGACAGCGAGGCCACCGTTCTGGTCCGGGGCGAAAGCGGGACCGGCAAGGAGCTGGTGGCCAAGGCCGTGCACCAGGCCAGCGGGCGGCGGGACGGCCCCTTCATCCAGGTCAACTGTTCGGCTCTGTCGGAAAACCTTCTCGAGAGCGAGCTGTTCGGACACGTGAAGGGGGCCTACACCGGCGCCGCGGGGGACCGGCGGGGACGCTTCGAGGAGGCCCAGGGGGGCACCATTTTCCTGGATGAAATCGGAGACGTGAGCCCGGTGGTCCAGGTCAAGCTGCTGCGGGTCTTGCAGGAACGCACCATCGAGCGAGTGGGGGACAACCGGTCCATCCCCGTGGATGTGAGGGTGGTGTCGGCCACCAACCGAGATCTGGATGAACTGCGGGCCAAGGGACGCCTGCGGGAAGATTTTTACTACCGCATCAAGGTGGTCACCCTGCATATTCCCCCGCTGCGGGATCGGCGGGAGGACATCCCGCTGCTGGTCAGTCATTTCCTGGGTCGGATCGCCAAGCGCGAGGGGCGGTCCACCCCGCCGCCGGTCACCGGAGGCGCCATGACAGCGCTGATGAACCACTCCTGGCCTGGCAATGTGCGCGAGCTGGAAAACGCGCTGGAGCACGCCCTGGTGCTGAGTCGCTTCGAGCCCATCCTCGCGGGTCACTTGCCCCCGGAAGTGTTGAAGGGGACCCGAAGCGGGGGCTATGAGGATGTCCCCAAGCACAGCCCGGAGGAGCGGGAGGTGATTTCCGCGGCGCTTGATGCCGCAGGCTGGAACCGCTCCCGTGCCGCCCGCAGGCTGGGTATTGACAGATCGACCCTGTGGCGCAAGATCAAGGAATACGAGCTGAAACCGCCCGTCGATTGATCGGGCCCACTCAACGGAAAGGGAGCCCTCGTGGCCCTTGGCAGCAAGACAAAAAAGGGACTGGGCATCGGCTGTGGTGCGGTGCTGGTGATCTTCATGGCCCTCCTGGGGGGCACGGTGTACTTCACCACCCAGATGAACCGGGAATACAAGGCGGTCAAGGAACTGGAAGGGCAGCTGGTGACGGCTCACGGGCCGGGCAACCAGCTGCCCGCCGGCTATACGGGGTGGCCCTCACCGGAACGGTTGTCGGTTTTTTTGGCCGTGCACCAGTCGACGGCCGAGTGGCGAGTGAAGCTGGAAACCTCCTTTGCCGAGGTTCTGCAAAGGGAGGAGGAAAGCGGAAGTTCGAACTTCGGTCGCTTCCTGCAGGTTTTGAAAGCCAGCCGTGATCTGGCTCCGGTCTTCTCGGGCTTCTGGACCGCCCGCAACTCCAGCCTGCTGGAACAGGAAATGGGCATCGCCGAGTACAAGTACCTGTATTGCCTGGCTTTCTATGGTGATCTGGGGAAGGACCCGTCCGATGGAGCCCGCGATGCCGACTCCTTCCTGGCAGGCATGGGGGCTGGCGGGGCCATGCAAAACACCGATGACACCGGCGAGGCCGAGGCGGAAAGACGCCTCTGGATGCGAGAGCAGATCAACGATCTGATGCTGCCGCTGATGCAGCAGGCGGCCCGGGCTGCCGCTGCGGCGGACGATCCGGTGGTCCTGGCCTGGGCCACGGTTCTCCAGGCGGAGATTCGCCTGATGCAGGATGACCCGCTGCGAGTGCCCTTCGCCGGGTCGGTGCCCGCGGCGCTGGCCGAGGCCATGGCTCCTTACCGCGCCAGACTGGAAGCGTCCTACTCGGTGACGGTCAACCCGGTGGAGTTGATTTTCGAGAAGTCCTGGGCGCGCGAGGAATAGGCGGGATCAGCAGAGAATCAGGAGGAGCCGGGATCATCGTCCCGGCTCTCCTTCTTGGCATCCTTGCGGCGCCTGCTCACCGCGTCCTGCAGAAGGAACTCGATCTGCCCGTTCACGCTGCGGAACTCGGCATCGGCCCACTTCCGCAACTCCTCGTAGAGGGCGGGACTGATTCTCAGGGCAAATGCCTTGCGTGCTGACATCTTACTGGTACAGCGTCCCCGTGTTGACCACCGGCTGGGCCGCGTGTTCGCTGCACAGCACCACCAGCAGGTTGCTGATCATGGTGGCTTTCTTGTCGTCGTCGAAATCCACCAGGTTCTTGTGCCCCAGCTGTTCCAGGGCCATTTCCACCATGCCCACGGCGCCTTCGACGATCTTGGACCGCGCCGCGACCACGGCGGTGGCCTGCTGACGCTGCAGCATGGCGTGGGCAATCTCTGGGGCGTAGGCCAAATGGCTGATCCGTGCCTCGATGATGTCCACCCCGGCCCGGTCCAGGCGCTCATCCAGTTCGCGCTGCAGGCGGTCGTTGATCTCGTCGGTGGCCCCGCGCAGGGTCACTTCGCCCTCGTCGCCGTCGTAGGCAAAGGCGCTGGCCAGGTGACGCACCGCCGATTCGCTCTGGGTATGCACGTATTCCTCGTAGTCCTCCACCTCGAACAGGGCATGGGCGGTGTTGCTCACCTTCCACACCACCACCACGGCAATTTCCACGGGATTGCCCGACGAGTCGTTCACCTTCAGGCGGTCGCCGTTCAGGTTCCGAGCCCGCAGGCTCACCTTCATCTTCGTGAAGAAAGGGTTGGCCCAGTGAAAACCGGCCTTGCGGGTGGTTCCCTTGTAGTCGCCGAACAGAAGGAGGGCCGCCGCCTCGTTGGGGTTGACCACGAACAGGCCGGCCAGGCCGGTGAGGCTGATGGTCGCCAGCACGGGGCAGAGAATGGCCAGAGCCAGAATGTGTTGTTTGATGCCAAAGACCAAGGCGATGATGGAGACGACTGATAGCGCGAGAAAAA
>JAZBOO010000187.1:0-3794 GCA_036351155.1 Candidatus Krumholzibacteriia bacterium
AGGCCCAGCCGGCGGTCAGCACAACGTAACTGGTGGTCCAGAGCTGCTTGTTGATGGGCTCGACCAGATGCAGCAACAGCCCCAGCGCCACCGCCACGGCACCCACCATCGTCATCCGCCGGAGCTTGGCGGGCAAGGCCCCTGGCTGCCGCAAAAACTCACCAGTGAAGAATCCCAGCAGAGTGGTCACCGCAGCGGGCAAGGAGGACCATAGCCCTTCCGGATCGAAGGGTACCCCGTTTCCCTGATAGAGATGGCCAGCACCCCACAGTTGCAGATCAAGCCAGCGCACGAAATTGTTTTCCAGAGCAAAGCTGCCTCCGCCCCAGCTGTCGACCAGGGGCAAACGCATGCCCAGCTCGTACAGAACAGCCAGCAGGACCGTGACCAGGATGCGGCCGCGCCTTCCCTGGACCAGGATCACCGTCAACGAGGTGACCAGGTAACACAGGGCGATCCTCTGCAGCACCCCCCAGAGGCGCAAGGTTGCCCACTGCTCGGCACCCCCGTTGAACGGGAATCCGTTGAGGAACAGTCCCATCAAAAAGATGAGGATGGTGCGCCGCACCACCTTGCCCATCAGAGCCGATCGGCTGCCGCCCTCGTCCACTCGCCGCGCAAAGCTGAGGGAAATGGCCACCCCCACGATGAACAGAAAGAACGGGAAAACCAGGTCGGTGGGGGTCCAGCCGTGCCACCGGGCGTGCCGCAAGGGTGGGTAAATATGAGCCCAGCTTCCCGGATTGTTCACCAGGATCATCATGGCCACGGTGAGGCCACGGAAGGCATCGAGGGATATCAGACGTCCGGTCATGGTTGCTTTCACATTATGCTAAAAGGTGCGGGCTCCAGGTCGATAAACAAACGCATTCAAATTTCTCGTTCCCTACTTTCTCCTCGGAGGATTGTCATGCATGGGGTCCGTCACGCCAACATCAAAACCCGCATTCTGGTTTTGCCCGTCCTTTGCCTGGTCGGCCTGGTCGCGCTCCAGGGGTCAAGCCTGTGGCAATCTCGCAGCCTCATGTCGGACAACATCATGCCCGAGTTCGAGAACCAGCTATTGCATGCACACAAGCAAACCCTGCAGTGCGCTGTCGATGCCATGGCCCTGGCGGTGGACGCCAAGATCCAGCCCGGCATGGCCCGGGACGAGCTTCTGGCTCTGGTGGAGAAGGAAACCGATGCGCCGCGGTTTTACGAGGACAAATCGGGATATTTCTTCACCTATACCATGGACGGAACCCGCATCAACGTGCCCACCAACAAGGCGGGCAACGGCAAGAATTTCTGGGATCTGAAGGACAAGAAGGACAACCTGCTCATCCAGGATCTGGTCCGTGCCGCCAAATCCGGGGGTGGGTTCGTCACCTACTACTTCGAGAAACCCGGCATTGGCATCCAGCCCAAGCTCAGCTATGCTCGCATGCTTCCGGGCACCGACATCTTCATCGGCGCCGGGGTGTACATCGACAATGTCGAGGAAGAGAAGCAGGTCCTGGCTGAAGGGATCACCAGCATCACCAAGGGCAACACCCTGAAGAGCTTCATCGTGTTCGGCGGGGTTCTGCTGATCACCGTGCTGGGTTCCCTGTGGGTGGCCGGCAGCATCAGCAAGCCCGTGGCCCGTGCGGTGGGTGACCTGAACACCGGCGCCTCTCAGGTGGCCTCGGCCGCCCGGGAAATCTCCGACAGTTCCGAGCACCTGGCCCAGAGCGCCACCAACCAGGCCGCCGGTCTGGAGGAAACCTCGGCCAGCCTCGAAGAGATTGCCAGCATGACCGGCTTCACCGCCCAGAGTGCTGCCGAGGCGCGCGACCTGGCGCGCGAAGCCCGGTCCCGAGCGGAATCCGGTGGGCAGGCCCTGTCCGAGATGAACGAGGCCATCCAGGATATCCGAGGGGCTGCTGACGAGACGGCCAATATCATCAAGGTGATCGACGAGATCGCCTTCCAGACCAACCTGCTGGCCCTGAACGCGGCCGTGGAAGCGGCCCGTGCCGGGGAAGCCGGCAAGGGTTTCGCCGTGGTGGCCGAAGAGGTGCGCAACCTGGCCGGCCGCAGTGCCGAGGCCGCGCGGGAAACCGCCGCCATGATCGAGCGCTCGGTGAGCAAGGCCGCCCTGGGCGTGGAGATCACCGCCAAGGTGACCGAATCGCTTTCGAAGGTGGTCGACGTGGTGGTCCGCACCGATGAGCTCGTGGCCGGCATTGCCGAGAAAAGCACCGGCCAATCTGACAGCATCAAGCAATTGAACGAGGCGGTGACCCACATTGATCAGGCCACCCAGCGGAACGCCGCCAATGCAGAAGAAAGCGCCGCCCTGTCTCGCGACCTGCAGGCCCAGGTGGACCTGGTTTACCGTGTGGTGCGCGATCTGGCCGGACTGGTGGACGGACAGATCGACGAGAGGCCGATGGCCCGGGCCGCCCGTGGGCGCCACAGCCACGAGGTCAATGACCTGCTGGCTTCGATGAAGCAGGACGAGTACGTCTGATCCTGATTTTTAGAATGCCGCCGCTCCCCCCGGGGAACGGCGGCTTTTTTTATGCAGAAAATCAGAGGTCGAAACCCGCCGTGATCCGGATCATCCGCCCCGGCTCAAAAACCCTCAACCCTGAGGCAAACGGATTGCGCTGATAGGACAGGTGCTGGGTGTAGAGCACGTTGGTCAGGTTTTCCAGCGACAGCGAGAACCGGTACCCCGCGCGCTCATAATCCAGCCCCAGATCCAACCGATTCCAGGCTCCGGTGCTGGTCTCGTCCACCACCTCATCCACTCTTTTCTGGCTGGCGGCGTGCTGATACAGGGCCCAGCCCTGGAAATCCTCAAATTGGGGCGACAGCGCCTTGAGATACAGGGTCACGGGCTGAATTTCGGACAGAGGCGCGCTGTCTTCGGTCTTCTCGCCCCAGTTCCAGCTCAGCCCCGTGTCGAACCAGCGCCAGGTGGCAAACAGGTTGGCCCCTGCCAGCAGAGCATCCACCCCGGTGTAGGTCTGGTACATGGCACCTTCCACACTCCGCCTGTCCAGGTAGGGATAGTTCCAGATGCGGGTGGCAAAAACTTCCAGCTGCACCCGGTCCCGCTGCAGGGCGGCACGGGCGGTGGCCCGCAAGGGATCGCTCAGCTCGGGATTGCCCACCCAGTCGGGCTTGGTGCCGGGCTTGTCGGTGGCGATGTATTGCTGCTCGATGCCCGGGGCGTCGGAAGAAATCTCGGCCGAAAGCCCCAGCAGGTAATCCTCCGACAGATCCATCAGCCGGGTGGCGGTGGCTCCCACCGGAAAGGACCACTTCGTCAGCTCGGCCTCGGGCTCCAGGATGCGGTAGAGGTCCAGCTGATCCTCATCTCCCACCTTGGTCCGCGCCACTCCCGCCCGCAGGAACAGCCACGGACGGCTCGGATCGCCCACCTCGTGCTGCAGTGAGGCCCCCACGCGCCACACATCGGGCAACATGTGGTTCTGCTTGCCCATGGCCGGGTTGGCCAGCGGGATGATGTGGTTGTCCGCATCCCAGTTCCGGGCGTAGACCTCGTAGAATTCCCCCACCACGCCGAACATGGTGTTGGTGGCGTCGGTGACCATGTCGGTCATGGCCGCGCTGGTCCGCAGATCGTTGTCCATCAGATGGGCCGTATGATTGAAATAGGCGCGGTGCCCGGCATAAGAACCCGACAGCTGGTAGTGATCGTTGGTCCGCTCGTCCATCAGCAGATAGGGAAACAGAAGGTCCTCGGATCCCTCGTAGGTCGCCACCACATCGCCGTGACGGTGGGCGGCATGGCCCCG
>JAZBOO010000188.1:0-2541 GCA_036351155.1 Candidatus Krumholzibacteriia bacterium
AGCCCGTGGCGTCTCCAAAATCGAGCTGCTGCCTGGCAACGGCCCCCGGAGCGCTGAACTTCACAGGAACATCATTTTTTGCCAATCGCATGGTCTTTCCTCCGCTGGTTGAGTGGTGCCGTTCAGGCGTGTCACTTTACCCATTCGAAAAACAGGGGAGGAAACTGCCAAGCTTTTTTCGGTTCATTTCCGGCATCGCGAAGATGTGTTGAGGGCACGGCGCGCAGAGTATCCGGGTTTTCCAGCGGGTTGGAAAATCCAGGCGGTTCCCCTGGTCATATGTTTACCATGGGCTTTTCCCATTGTAAGACGGCCTTCCGGACGTCTACAATCCGCCCCATTCATGAGCCGCCATTCTCGCCATTCTACCGGAGTCCCCTCGATGAACCTGTTTCAGGAACTGCGCCAGCGCCGTGTACCCCAGATCACCAGTGGATATATCGTGGGAGGCTGGGGACTCCTCCAGTTCCTCACCTTTCTGGAAAGCCGCATGGCGGTCTCCCCCAATCTGGTCAATCTCATCGGGGTGTCCCTGCTGCTGCTCCTGCCTTCGATCATCACCCTGGCCTGGGTGCACGGAAAACCCGGCAGGGACACCTGGGGCCGCACCCCCAAGGTGATCGTGCCCGCCAACATCCTGGCCATCGTTCTGCTGCTGGGATTCATGTTCAACGGGCGTGATCTCGGCGCCGTGACCCAGACCATCGCCGTCGAGGATGAGCACGGCGCCGTCATTGAACGCGTCATCCCCAAGAGCGAATACCGCCGCCGGATTCTGCTTTTCTACCCGGAATGCGAGGAATCCGAAGCCCACCCCTGGATCCGTGAAACCATGGTCTTTTTGCTCGGGATGGACCTGAGCCAGGATGAGTTCGTGGAGGCCGTGGTGCCAGGACTCATGACCGGCGCCTTCCAGGATGCCGGCAGCGCTGACGGGCATGGGTTGCCGCGACCGCTGCAGCGCAAGCTCGCTCGGGATGCCCACATCTCCTATTTCCTGACCGGCACCATCGTCCAGGAAGAGGGCCAGTGGCGGCTGGAAACTGAACTGCACGATAGTGAGTCGGGAAAAATCGTGGCCCACAACTCCCAGACCGCTGCCAGCATCCTGACCCTGACCGACCTGGTCTCGCGCCAGGTACGCGAAGACCTGGGCATTCCCACCGGCCACCTCAATGAGAACACCGACCTTCCGGTCGCAGATATGACGAGTGCGGATATTCAGGCGCTGACCGATTACGTGCAGGCCGAGACGGGAATCACCCACCACAACGACTGGGCCGGGGCCATCTCACCGCTGGAGAAGGCCGTCACCGCCGATCCACAGTTTACCCTGGCTCAGTTCTTTCTGTTCGCCGTGCGCCATACCCTGGGAGACACGGCCGGAGGATCCGAGGCCATCACAGCCGCCATGGAAAACATTTACCGGGTTCCCGAACGGCTGGGATTCCTGATCAAATCGCAGTACTACTTCAACGAGAAACGGGACGCCGATAAGGCCCTCGCCGTGCTCAACATGTGGAGCCAGATTTACCCCAACGACATCGCCGCCTATCAGCAAATGGCCACCTTCTACTTCGTCCGACAGGACCTGCCCCGCACCATTGCGGCGTACGAAAAGATCCTGGAAGTTGACCCCTCACGGGTGCAGTACCTGGAACAGCTGGCCGGGCTGCACAAGCAGCTGGGCAACCTTGACGCTGCCGAAGGCTACCTGAAGCGTTACGTGGAGTATTTTCCTTCGCGGGCCGATGGCTACCAGAACCTGGCCGACTTCTACACCGACACCGGCCGGCTTGACGACGCCCGCCAGGAACTGACGAAGGCTCAGTTGCTGGAACCGGAGGACCTGAATATTACCCTGGGCTTGATTGATCTGGATATCAAGAACGGGCAATTCAATGAATCTAAGCAAGCCCTTCTGGACCTCCAGGCAGGGGCCGAGACCACTCGCGATCGCTATCGGACCACGGTCCGATTGATGAATCTGGCGGGCATTCAAGGCCAGACCGATCTCCTGATCCAGCAGATCGACCTCTTTCGTGCCTCCAGCCTGGAGATCATGAACCCCGTGCAGGCCAACCTTGTGTATGCCCTGACGCTCCCAGCCATCAGCAGGTGCGGGCGATCCCAAGTGGCTCAGGAACGCCTGGCAGCGGCCAGGGATCTGCTCTCAGCTCCTTACAACGACCTCGTGGGTGTTGGCCAGGCCATGGTGGATGCGGAACTCGGCCAGGTGAGTGAAGCAAAGGCCGCCCTGGCCGCTGCGGTGGCCGTGATAGAGGACCTCAAGTTCGAAACCTTCCGGCCCAACGTGTCCCTGGCCGAGGGCATGATCGCCGAGGCCGAGGGCGACCTGGAAACGGCTGTCGCGCACTTCCGCCAGGCCCTGGACACGGCCATCAAAGTCGAACCCGTTTTTCGTCTTCGCCTCGCCCGGGCCCTGCGCCTGGCGGGCCAGGAAAAGGAAGCGCTCGCCGTGCTCACCGAAGCGGCGAAATATGAGCCCAGCCACCCGGCGTTTCAGCTGGAGAAGGCCCA
>JAZBOO010000189.1:0-2153 GCA_036351155.1 Candidatus Krumholzibacteriia bacterium
CCCTGGCCAAGCTGCAGCTGCGCAACATCTACGTGACCGACGCCGAGAACGCCCAGACCTTCAGCCAGTACCTGGCCACCGGTTCGACGGCCGCAGCCCTGGGCCTGACGGCCATGGCAATCTGGGGAATGACAGCGGGTTACGAAGCTCAGTTCATCGTCATCCTCATGGCCTTCGGGGCCTCCCGCTGCCTGGACAATCCCAGCGAAATTCTCATGGGGTACTGCCAGAAACACGAGCGGATGCACTGGATCGGCCTGGGGATGATGCTGCGCGGGATCACCTCCCTGGCCGTGGTTGCCCTGGCGCTTCTGTGGTCCGGCAGCCTGGCCCTGATGGCCGCCGCCCTGACCATGGCCGCCCTGGCGCGGATCTTTCTCTACGAGCTCCCGGTGGTGCGGCGTCTGTCCCGGCGCCTGGGCGACGTCGAGGTTCTCAGCTGGCAATGGTCCTGGCCTGCGGTCCGGGCCATCACCGCCATGGGCATCCCCCTGGGGTTGGTGCTCTTCCTGGGCACCCTGGCCAACTCCCTGATTCGCATGGTCCTGGAGGCCCATCACGGCAAGGAACAGCTGGCATACTTCGGGGCGGCTGCCTATCCCCTGATGATCGGCACCATGGCCGTGGGCGCCCTGGGCCAGACCGTTTCCCCAAGGCTGGCCCGCCTCTTCAAGGAACGCGATCCCCGCTACTGGAGGCTGCTGGGTCGCATGACCGGCCTGGCGTCCCTGATGGGCCTGGGAGTCCTGGGCGGAGCCTACTGGCTGGGCAAGCCGGTGCTGTCTCTCCTCTACACGCCCGCTTACGGGGACTACCACACCGAGTTCGTGATCATGGCCGCCGGCTCGCTTCTGCTCTTCGTGGCAAGCGTCCTGGGCTTTGGCCTGACGGCCGCTCGGCGCTTCAACCAGCAATTCCTGGCCTCCCTGTTCACCTGCACCACGGCAGCCCTGCTGTCCTGGGGGCTGATTCCCCAGGGCGGCATCCGTGCTGCGGCCTGGGTCTACCTGGCCGTGGCCGGCATCCAGGTGGTCGTGCGACTGGTGCTGCTGTTCCTGGCGCGCCGGCAGAACCCCGACGCCAGCCCGAGGGAGGCCAGCTGATGGTGAAGGTTCTCCGGGTGATGGGCGGGCTGGATGTGGGCGGAGTGGAAACCGGTGTGCTCAATTTCCTCCGCCTGGTGGATCCATCGGTTATTCAGACCACGGTCTACTGCCTGCAGGATCGCCGCCAGCTGGACGAAGACGTGCGCGCCACCGGCACTCAAGTGATCTATCAACCCCACAACGGCAACCCGCTGCGCACGTTGCGCTTGCTTGAAAAATTCCTCAAGGAAAACCCGGTGGATGTGGTCCACTGCCACAACCTTTTCTTCGCCGGGTGGATCATGTGGGCCGCTCACCGCGCAGGAGTTCCCATCCGCATGACCCACGCCAACAACACCGGTGATCAGCGCAAGAACGGCCTCGTACAGCCTCTCTATCACCGGGCCATGCGCGCCCTCATTCACCGTCATGCCACCTGCCGACTGGCCGTCAGCCAGGAGGCGGCGACCTATCTTTTCGGCCAGGATCCGGCGGAGATCATCACCTCGGGCATTGACACCGCACCGTTTCATCCCGGCCCGCCCGACCAGGAACTCCGAGCTGAGCTGGGCATTTCTCCTGCGGCACGGGTGATCGGCCACGTGGGCAATCTGCGCACCCAGAAGAACCACACGTTCCTTCTGGACATCGCCCGGGAAATGCTGCAGGGGCGGCCGGACCTCCACTTCATCCTGGTGGGCGACGGCCCCTTGCGCCCCCAGCTTGAAGACAGGGCCCGTCAACTGTGCATCGCCAACCGGGTCACCTTCACCGGAACGCGCAGAGATGTGCCCCGCCTGATGGCGCGGCTTTTCGACCTCTTCCTGTTCCCCTCACTGTACGAGGGCATGGGCCAGGTGATCGTCCAGGCCCAGGCCGCCGGACTGCCGGTGGTGGCCACGGCCAGCTTGCCCCGGGACACCGACCAGGTGCCCGATCTTGTCACCTGGGTGGGCCTGGATGAAGCGCCCGCCCGCTGGGGTCGGATCTGTCTGGACCTGCTGGATGGGCCTGAACCCGACCGGGAAAAAGCTCATGCCCTGGTCCGCGCGGGTCAGTTCGACATCA
>JAZBOO010000190.1:0-3357 GCA_036351155.1 Candidatus Krumholzibacteriia bacterium
ACCGCCCATTTTCTGGACAAGTACGCGGGCCGCTATCAGCGCCCGGTGCGCGCCTTCAGTGCCGACGCCATGGCCGCGCTCATGTCCCACGACTATCCCGGCAACGTGCGCGAGCTTGAGAACATCGTGGAGCAGTCGGTGGTCATGGCTCCCGAGGAGATGGTGCACCAGGCCGACCTGCCCGGTTATCTGGGCGGGGCCAGGGCCAGTGCGGGCTCGCCCATCGTGTCGCCCGACCAGGTGAACGGCGATCTGCCGGGGCTGCTCGAGGCGCTGGAAAAGCGCATTGTCCACGACACCCTGGCCCGCTTCGAAGGCAACCAGAGCAGTGCCGCCCGGCACCTGGGCCTGACCGAGAGCGGTCTGCGTTACAAGCTGGGCAAGTGGCGGGAGGGGTAAGCTCGCAGATTCCTGCGAGTGATGAGGTCCCCGCTCGGGAAAACCTGCGGATTCAGAGCTGTCTGGCGTTGGTTGAATTCCATTTAAATGACTGCTTTTAAATAGCTTAACTTAAATTGCCCGCCTTCCTGAAAACAGGCACACCCGTTGCATGTCTGGGGGTGAAATGCCTTCTGCTTGTGGAGATCAGAAGGACGACAACTTCGAAACGAGAGACCCATGAAACGCCCAATGATTTTCCTGATGATCATGAGCGCACTGACCCTTCTGGCGTCCGGTGCCCTGGCTCAGGACACGGATCCCGTGACCAACCCCGGGGGGGGATTCGGCCCCGGTGACGGTTCCGGCGAATGCCAGTTCATCGACGAGGACGGCGACGGGTTCAACGACCTGGCCCCCGACCACGATGGCGATGGCATCCCCAACGGCCTGGATCCCGACTACGTGCGTCCCGAGGATGGGACCGGTGCTCAGAATCAGTATCGCTTCGGTGTGCTGGTGGACGTTTTCGGTCGCGGATTTGCGACCATCGCTCTGCAGGGCGAAGGCAGCGGCCACATGTTCGGTTTGCGTGACGGCTCGGGCACCGGTTTCGGTCCCGCGGACGGCACAGGATTTGGTCCCGGCTCCGGCAATAGCCCGGGTGATGGTGTCGGCCAAGGTCAAGGCCAGAGCTCCAGTGGGAGCAATGGCAATGGCCAGGGCGGGCAGGGTAGCCGCCGGTAGTCGAGGACCTCATTGGACGGGGCCGCGTTCGCCTGGCCCCGTCCTTCCATATCTTCCCGATTTTTCTGAACGGACAGGACAGCCGACTTGAAACACTCCACGGCCATTTTCCTTCTCCTGCTGCTTTCCGTGATGAGCCCGGCCTTCGGGCAGGTCACGGGGAACGTGACCGTGGGGGGAGGATACCTGGCGCATCCGGTGGGAGTCACCGAGGAGCCCGAAGCGGCCTACGTTTACCAGATGCTGACCCTGGGCTCGGTTCTGAAGCAGGGAGCGCACGCGTTCAAGGTGGGGTACGAGGGACAGGCTTCCCAGTTCGGCAACGACACCCAGCTGGGAAGCCAGCGCCACGGGCTGGGTGTGGAATGGTTCCACAACAGCGCCGACCGGCGCACCGGCCTGAGCGCGGGGGTGCAGGGGGCCATGCGGCGGCACGAGGACTGGTACCAGGCCTACGATCACGAAGAGGCCTTCGCTTACGCCGCCTTCAAGAAATTTTCTGGCGGCCGGACGCTGTGGAAGGGCTATGCAGGGTATCGCGTCCGGCAGTACGACCAGCTTCCCGAGGAAAGCTATCTCGAACCCCATGTGCAGTTCGAGGTGCAGCGGTTTTCCGAAAGTCGGAGCAGCCTGGGGTTACGGGTCCGCTACGGGTACAAGAAGTTCAACGATGAGGCTGCGCCGCAGGTCTGGGAGACCCCTAATCTCCCCTCCACCTCCCAGCTTGCGGCGCGGCTCAGTTTTTCGCGGGGGCTCAGCGAACGGACGGGTTTGCGAACCTGGGCCGAATATCGCTGGAAGCTGTCCGAGTTTCCTCACTACGTGGCCGACGATGTGTACGACAGCCCGGTCCTGGACCGCTACGCGACCGAAGGGTTCGATGTGTTCGCGGCCCTCAAAACCCTGGCTCCGTGGCAGTGGTGGCTGGAAGTGGGGGCATCGCTGGGAGATCATGACTACGGGGAAATCCAGTTTGCCGCGCTGGACGGCGGGGGGCAAAGCCGCCAGGACACGGTCAGCGAATATTACCTGTCGCTGCAAAAGACCCTGGCCAGGACCCTGGGCCAGCCCAGGTTCAACCTCATGGCCGGCTGGCGCAACCAGGACTCGACCCATGACTGGTATGAATACTCCGGGGTGTTCGCGTCGAGCAATCTGAGCTGGAAGTTCTGAGGCTTACCGGTCCAGCAGCCGCCCCCAAAGCCTGTTCCACCACGCAATCAGCCAGTCACAGCCGTAGCTGGTGCTGACCAGGATGGACAGCACCGAAACGATCACCGAGAAGATGCCGCAGGCGATGATGATTTGCAGGGTCGTCATGGTGGCCAATATATCACGGGATAAAAAAACGGCCCCCCACCGCGGTGAGGGGCCGTTGTCGTCAGCTTGGCCTACTGGCCATCGATGTCCTTCAGCAGAACTTCGACGGCCTTTTCCAGCTGCTGATCGCGGCCGGTGGGGGCCACCCCGGGCTCGTTGTCCACGTAGACATCGGGCTCCAGGTTATCATTTTCCAGCAGGGTGCCGCGGTTGCTCATGACGCCCACCTCGGGAATGCCGAAGTAGATCGAGCGGTCCTGCAACGTTTCCCACCACACGGCAGTGGCGGTGCCCGGCACCTGGGTGCCCACCAGCTTGCCGATCCCCAGTTCACGATACACCCAGGGGAAGTAGTGGGCGTCGCTGTAGTTGCCCTCGTTCTGGACCACGATGCTGGGGCGCGACCAGCTCATGTCCGGGGCACGGCCCACGACCTGACCACGGGGCACGCTGCGGGCGTATTGCTTTCCATTCAGGAAGTCGATCAGGAACTCGGTCAGGTTGCCCCCGCTGTTGAAGCGGGTGTCGATGACCAGTCCTTCCTTGTCGCTGTAACGACCCAGGATGTCGGCGAACGCATCGCGGAACGCCCGGCTGTTCATGCCGCGCACATGGGCGTAACCCAGACGGCCGCCGCTCAGGCGTTCCGTGTCCTGCCGGCGCAGTTCAACCCAGCGGTCATACAGCAGATCGCCCTGCTCGCGCCAGCTGATGGCCTTGATGGTCACGTCCCGAGTTTTCTCGTCGCCCTTGCCCTCGGGGTCGGTGATGGTCAGCAGCACCGTCTGATCCACCTTGTGGTTCAGCAGCGGGTAGTAGTTCTCGTCCTTGCGGATGGGCTTGCCATCGATCTTCTCGATGACCATTCCGGCCTTGATGCCCGCCTTGGCCTTGACCAGCGGCCCCTTGGCG
>JAZBOO010000191.1:0-16000 GCA_036351155.1 Candidatus Krumholzibacteriia bacterium
AAACAAGGTATTTTTGGAAATCCTTGATCTGATCGTCGTTGAGAACCACCTCCGAAAATTCCCCAATTCCGGTGTTCACACCATACATGATGGCTCCTGCCGCCAGCTTGTCTTCAAGCAGGGAGCGGCAGCGGGCCAGGCGGGTGAGGGCGTCGGGGGAGAGTTCAACCTGGCGGCCGTGTCGGGCCACCTCTACCACGTTGTCCACGGTCAATCCGGAACCATCGAGAATCAAGGTCATGTCAGACTCCCAGGCAGGTCAGTGTCGTGCGCTGTTGAGGACGATACGCCCATCATGCTCCTCAGGGTGAAGCTTGTCCAGAGGGATCAGAAGGTGTAGTTTACTGCATCTGGGTTGCTCACTCCAACAGGATGGCCGGACGGGTTATGGCGAAAAAGGCGTTGATCACGGGAATCACCGGGCAGGACGGTTCCTACCTGGCGGATTACCTCCTGGAACAGGGGTATACCGTCTACGGCATGGTGCGCCGCAGCAGCACCGAAACCGGGGGTCGCATTGCCCACCTGGAAGGGCGCATCCACTATTTGCAGGCCGATCTGCTGGACCTGCGGTCCCTTTACGTGGCCCTGGAAGACTCGCGTCCGGACGAAATTTACAACCTCGCCGCGCAGAGTTTCGTGCCCACCAGCTGGAGCCAGCCGGTGCTCACGGGGGAGTTCACCGCCCTTGGAGTGTGCCGCCTGCTGGACGCCATGCGCCAGGCCTGCCCCGAGGCCCGCTTTTACCAGGCCAGCAGCAGCGAGATGTTCGGCAAGGTGCGCGAGGTGCCCCAGAACGAGATGACTCCCTTCCACCCGCGCAGTCCCTACGCCGTGGCCAAGGCCTACGGCCATCACATCACGGTGAACTACCGGGAGAGTTACGGACTGTTCGCGGCCTCGGGCATCCTGTTCAATCATGAGAGCCCGCGCCGGGGCCGTGAATTCGTCACCCGCAAGATTACCGATGGTGTGGCGCGCATCAAGCTGGGGCTGGCCAAGGAGCTGCGCCTGGGCAATCTCGATGCCCAGCGTGACTGGGGCTACGCCGGCGATTACGTGCGGGCCATGCACCTGATGCTGCAGCATGACGAGCCTGACGATTTCGTGATCGCCACCGGCCAGACCCATTCCATCCGCCAGTTTCTGGAGATCGCATTCGGTCACGTGGGACTGGACTGGGAAGAATATGTGGTGCAGGACCCGCGGTTCATGCGTCCGGCCGAGGTCGATCAGCTGATCGGCGACAGCTCCAAGGCCCGCCAGTTGCTGGGCTGGGAGCCCACGGTGAAGTTTGAAGATCTGGTGGTGATGATGGTGGACGCGGATCTGGAGCTGCTGGCTCAGTAACCAAAACTCTCAGGAAAATAGAAGGAGTTCCTCCCGAGGGGGGAACTCCTTTTTCTGGATGGGGGGGCTTAGCGTCCGCCGCGACCGCCGCGTCCGCCACGGCCAGGACGGCCACGGCCCAGACCGGCGCCACTTGCCGCGCCTCGTCCCAGCCCCCGGCCCGCACCGCGTCCGGGTCCACGGCCCGGGCCACGACCAGGTCCGCGACCTGGCCCAGTTGCTGGGTTGTTCTCGTTCACTTCATTTGTCGCGTCGGTGTTGCACCGTCCCAGTCCGCGACCGGTCCGGGGACCTTCGCCCATGGGGCCTTTGCGATCCATTCCAGGCATGTCTTCACTCCTTGTCTGATCGTCCGTCGCCTCATCGGCGTGGGCGACGGTTTCTATCCTGATGGCCATGCCCTCCACGAGGGCCTGGGCCACCTTGCGCCTGCCGCTGGCCAGGATACGGCCAGCAGTGGCGCGTGAGACTTCCATGCGTTGACCCACGTCCTCGTGGGACAGCCCCTCCAGGTCGGCCAGCCTCAGGGCCTCGATTTCATCGTGGGCCAGGGCCACTTCTTCCAGCTGGCGCAGGGGAATGCCCTGGGGCTTGAAGTGCACCGCGTCGGGGCAGTGTCGAATGCGTCGGGGCTTGCAGGGGCGGGGCATGAAAATCTTCCTTGGCTTTCGTTCTGGTTCGAATTATAATGAGCATATGCTCAAAACAGGGAAACGTCAAGAGGATTTTTCCCGTCCGCTTTCGCCTCGGTTGCGGGGTCCCAAGGAGATGCCATGAAAATCATGATCACAGCCACCGGACCGGACCTGGACAGTCCCGTCGATCCCCGATTTGGTCGGGGTGCCTACTTCGTACTGGTGGACACGGAAACCCGCGACCACCTGGCCGTTTCCAACGCCGAGGGGCAGGACGCCGGGCAGGGGGCGGGGATCCAGGCCGCCCAGAAAGTGGCCGCCGCCGAGGCCGAAGCCCTGCTGACAGGGCACTGCGGGCCCAAGGCTCATCAGGTTCTGAGCGCTGCGGGGATCAAGGTGTACAACAATGTCAGCGGCACGGTGAACGATGCGCTGGAGAGCTTTCTGGCCGGTCAGCTCACCGCCGCCCATGGGCCGGATGTCGAAGGGCACTGGGCATGATCCTGACCATCGCCAGCGGCAAGGGCGGCACGGGCAAGACCACCGTGGCGGTGAACCTGGCCCGGCTGGCCTGCGAGCGAGGAATGCACGTGCACTTCTGTGATTGCGATGTGGAAGAACCCAACGCCCACCTTTTCCTTCATCCCGATCTCACCATGCGGCGCACGGTACAGCTACCCTTGCCGGTGGTGGACCAGGACGAGTGTGACCACTGCGGTGCCTGCGCCGACATTTGCCAGTTCAATGCCATCGCCGCCCTCCCTCGGCAGACGGTGGTGTTCCCCGAGCTATGCCACAGCTGTTCGGGATGCTGGCTGGTCTGTCCGCGCCAGGCCATCGATCAGGGACTGCGCACTCTGGGTGTGGTGGAGAGCGGCCACAGCAGCAGCCTGGCCTTCACCCGAGGGTTGCTGGAGGTGGGGGAAACCCAGGTGCCGCCGGTGATCGAGGCGGTCAAGGAAACTCCAGGCGCCGTGGACCTGGTCATCCGCGATGCCCCCCCGGGTGCCACCTGTCCCACGGTGGCCTCGTTGAGCGGAAGTGATTTCGTTCTGCTGGTGACCGAACCCACCCCCTTTGGCCTGCACGATCTGAAGGTGGCCATCACCCTGGTGCGCGATCTGGGCCTGCCCTTTGCCGTCACCATCAACCGCGATGGCAGCGGAGATGACCGGGTGCGGGACTATTGCCGGGATGAGAATGTGAAGTTGCTCCCGGGGCTCCCTTTTTCGCGGGATGCCGCCGAGTTGATCAGCCGGGGCCAGCTGCTGATCGATCATGCTCCGGATTTGCGCCACGCGCTGGACCAGCTGCTGGACGCTGTTCTGGCGAACCAGGAGGTGAAGTCCTCATGAAGGAACTGATCGTATGTAGCGGCAAGGGGGGCACGGGCAAGACCTCGGTGGCCGCGGCTCTGGCTGCCCTGGCGCTCCAGGACACCCCGGCTGTGCTGGCCGATTGCGATGTGGATGCGGCTGATCTGCACCTGGTGGTCCCTCCTCTGCGCACCGAGGAATTCCCCTTCACGGGTGGGCATCTGGCGGTCATTGACCCGGAAGTCTGCGCCGCCTGTGGGCAGTGCTACGAGCTGTGCCGCTTCGATGCCATTGCGCGGGTGGAGGGTCCCGAGGGCCCGTCCTATCGTGTGGATCCCCTGCACTGTGAAGGTTGCGGGGTGTGTGTGCACTTCTGTCCCACCGAGGCCATCGCGTTTCCCCGGGCAGTCAACGGGGTCTGGTTCAGGTCGGACACGGCCGGTCAGACCTTGTTCCATGCCCGGCTGACTCCGGGGCAGGAAAACTCCGGCAAGCTGGTCACCCTGGTGCGGGAAAAGGCCCGGGAGGAAGCTCGGGACACGGGTGCCCAGCTAATGCTGGTCGATGGCCCGCCGGGCATCGGGTGTCCCACCACGGCGGCCATCACCGGGTCGGATCTGGTACTGGCCGTGACCGAGCCCGGGGTGTCGGGCTGGCACGATCTGGAGCGGCTGATCAAGCTGACCAGGCACTTCGACGTGCCCCTGGCGGTGTGCATCAACAAGGCGGACATCAACCCGGATTTCAGTGCACGCATCGAGCAGGAGTGTCGTCAACGGAGGGTGCCCCTGGTGGGCCGTATTCCCTTCGATCAGGCGATCACCCTGGCCCAGCTGCAAGGTTGCAGCGTGGTGGAGATGGAGCCGGGCCCCGCGGCCGAAGCTCTGCATGACGTATGGAAACAAACCCTGAAATTGCTGACGGAGGATACGGAATGAAGATCATGATCCCCTTGCACGCGGGCCTTTTGACCCCTCACTTTGGCCATTGCGAGGAATTCGCGGTGCTGGATGTGGAACCGGAAACCGGGGCCGTGACCGCTTCGGCCCGCCTGGTTCCCCCACCTCATGCGCCAGGCGTTCTGCCCATCTGGATTGCCGAACAGGGTGCCGATGTGGTTCTCGCCGGAGGGATGGGGCAAAAGGCCCGCATCAACCTGGAAAACCATGGGGTGCAGGTGGTGACCGGGGCCCCCAGCGAGACCCCGGAACAGGTGGTGGCCAAGTGGCACCAGGGCCAGATCAGCGGCGACAGCAACCTCTGCGATCACTGACCAATCCGTGCCTGGAGAGCTGCGGTCAGTGCTGGAACTCGTAGTCCGCGGTGACGGCAAAGGCCAGCAGCACGCTGGCGGTGTACGTGGGGCGTTCCAGCATCACGTAATGGCCGGTTCTTCCCAGGCGCTTGAAGGTCAGGGCCGGGGCGTTGCTGAATCCGATCTGATGCAGAACCTGCTTGGACTGGTTGGGGTCGGGAAACAGCAGCTCGCTGCCGATGACCAGCAACGGCACGGTCAATTCACGCAGCTGCTCGGTCAGATCGTAATCGAAGCTGCTGAGCAGCAGGCTGGTGAACGAGGCCTTGTGCGTGCGCAGGGCCATGTGCACGATTTCCTCGGTGATGTCCGGCTCAGGGCTCATGTTGCTGTAACGTGTGAACACGAACTCGTCGTATTTCTCGGCCACGGCGCGGGCCACCTGGACCTTCTGTTCCTGGGTGGCCAGCTGCTTGGGGGCCGAGTCGATCATGATCAACCGGTGCACGTCGGCGGGGTGGTCCAGGCTGTACTGCAGGGCCACCATGCCGCCCAGGCCATGCCCCACCAGGGTGGGGTAGGCGATGCCCTCGGCCTCGAGAAAGGCGGCCAGTCGAGCGGCCTCCTTCTCGATGGTGGGGTCGAGGATGGGCTGGGTTTCGCCATGGCCCGCCAGCTCGAAGGTCCACACCTTGAAGGTGCCCAGCAGATAAGGCTTCAAGCTGTCCCAGATCTCGTTGCTGGCTCCCAGCCCGTGGATCAGGACCATCTCGAATTCTCCCCGACCTTCCTGATACTCAGGGGGCGGAGCTTCTCCCACCTGGGCCTGAGCAAAACCGGCCAGAACCATCACCAGCGCAATCATCCATCGTTTCATGAGGCTTCCTCGGGTACGTTGAAAAGGTCTCCGTCACGGGCCTGGATAACCGGCCCATCAAAGTGAACGCCCACGGCGCGGACCAGGTCGGCCGCGGCGGCCTGGGGATACTGGTGCGTCAGCACCACTTTTCTGGGCTGGGCCTGACGGCAAAGGGAGCCGACATCGCGGGGGGACATGTGTCCAGGCACCGTCCATTCATCGGTGGCCGAGCACTCGACCACCAGCAGATCGCAATTCCGGGCCGCCTCCTCCAACCCCGGACAGGGCCCGGTGTCCCCGGAAAAAACCACCCGGTGGCCGGCGGCGTCCAGAAACGTGAATCCCATGGGCTTTTCGGATAGGCGGTCCTGTTCGTGGTGCACGGCAAAGGAGGTGACCCTTCCGCCGCCGGGAAGGTTCACGGCGGTCCCGGGTTCCATCTCCGTGATGGTCAGCTCGCGATTTCGCGGTTCCAGCCAGCTACCATAGATACCGCGCAGCTGGTCCAGCAAGTGGTTCAGCCCCACGGGGCCCCAGATCTCCAGGGGCTCTTGCGAGGTCAGCAAGGGCGAGTGCAGCGCAAACAGCAGGGCCACCAGGTCGGCGCTGTGGTCGGGATGCAGATGGGTCAGAAAGACACGCTTGATGTCATTGACGCTGTCGGGCGCCGCATCCGACTTCACCAGACGCACCAGAGCGCCCGGCCCGGGGTCCATGAGCAGGGTGCACTGATCCACCGCAACCCAGTAGGCGGCCGGTGTGTGGCTGGGAGTGGGCACAGCACCGCCGGCCCCGAGGATGTGGAATTGAATCATGCCCATAAAGCAACAGATTGACGCCGGAACGTCAAGGCTGCCGGTGGTGTACAAGTGAAGATGGGCCGCCGCGGTCCTTCGGAATCTGGACAGAAAAGGGGCCCGGGCCTATCATGACACCTGTTTTACGTACCACGCCATCCCCCGAAAGGGCATCTATCGTGATGAAGGCTTTTTCCGTGACGCTTCTGGCCGCTGCTTGCTGTTTGCTGCTCCTGGTGGCAGGGCCCCTTTCTGCCCTGGCCCAGAATGACGAACCCACCCGGGAAGAAAAAATCGCCGAGTTGAACGCCAAGGTCATGGCCAACCCTGCCGACTCGAAAAGCTGGAACGATCTGGGGGTCATCTACGCCCAGAACGGCGAGTTCGAGGTGGCCCGCGACGCGTTCATCCGCGCCGTGCAGGGCGACCCCACCCAGGGTGACTATCACCGCAACCTGGGTCTGGCCTTCTCACGTCTGGACATGTATGACGTGGCGGTGGCCGAGTTTCAGGCCTATCAGCGGCTGGACACCATGGGGGGCCGTGATTACTGGCGGCTGATCGGATCGGCACAGGTGAATGCCGGGATGGTGGACGAGGCTCGCGTGACCTACCAGGAAGGCCTGAAGGTCCTGGGACAGCCGGCCAATCCCGAGGGCATGCGGCTGGTTCTGGCCCTGAACAAGCTGGAGGCCGAGGCGGGCAACGAACAGGCGGCGCGCTCTCTGCTGGAAAAGTACACGCCTCAGGCGGCGGCCTTTCTGAGGAATCAGATCGAGGACGATGCCGAGGGCACCCAGGAGGCCCAGTCCATCATCCACAATCGCGTCACCATGATGGTCGAGGACGCCAAGCTGATGGAGGAGTCGGGTCTGCTGGACGAGGCCTCGGCTCTGTACGAGGGCGCCTACGAGCTGGCTCCGCAGCGCGATGATCTGCTGCCCCGCCTGGTCGCCGTCGACCTGAAGAACGGGGACAGCATGAAGGCCCGGGTGGCGGCGCGTCTGGCGCGCGACGCCCACCCCGAAAAGTCGGGAACCTGGATCGCCACCGGCAAGGTGTACGAGAGCACCAACCGTCTGGAAGATGCGGTGGCGGCCTACGAGAAGGCTTACTCACTGGAGGAAATCGACGATCTGCGGGTGGCCATCGGCAACCTGCACATGCGTCTGGGCAACGACACCGAGGCCAGCAAGTGGCTCCGGGCCGGTGTGTCGGCCGACAGCACCAAGCCCGAGGTGGTTTACAACTACGCCATCAGTCAGATGCGCGAGAAGAAGTATCATGCGGCCATCGCCTCGCTGCGCAGCGTGGTCCAGCAGCGGCCGGACATGGTGCAGGGCTGGTCGGCCCTGGCCCAGTGCCTGCGCGCCACCAAGCAGTATGGAGCCGCCGTGGCGCCCTACCAGAAGGTCCTGGAGATGGCTCCGGAAGCCAAGGTGGCCTATAACCTGGGTTACTGCGCCATGAAGGCCAAGCAGCACAGCACGGCCATCGACGCCTATGGAAAAGCGCTGGAGATGGATCCGACCATGGTCGAGGCCCGCTACAACCTTTCGCTCACCTTCATGAACGCCGGACGCTATGAGGAGGCCGCCGCCAGCTTCGAGGCCATGAAAGAGCTGGAGCCGGACAGTTACCGGGTGTACTACAGCCAGGGATTGAGCTATTACTACCTGGGCGAATACGATGCCGCCCTGGAGGCCTACGACATGGCCTTCGCCCAGAAGGAGACGGTGAACGTGCTGAACAACATGGGCCTGGTTTACGACAAGCTGGGCGACAAGAAGGAAGCGGCCAAGCTGTACAAGCAGGCCAAGGCCTTGAAAGCCGGTGGTTAAGCCATGTACCTGTTGCTCCTGATCATGCTGGCTCTGGGGCAAACCGGTGGGGATGTTTTGCCGGATCACCCCGCCGAACTGCCCCCGCTTGCACCCGACACGACTTTTCCGCGCTGCACGGCCGCTGAGCTGGAATCGGCCGGTTTTCCCGACCACATGCATGCCCACCTGTGGCCCAGCTGGCAGGTGCTGACCGATGACCATGGTGTCCCCTACGGCCCCGGCGCGTTCTGTGACCGGAAGACGGTCCTGCCCCGGGAAGGCCTGGTCATCGGCGAGGATTTCAAGGCCTTCGGCTATTACAAAGTGAAGCACAACCCCGCCTACGCGGCCTGCGACATGCTGCCGCTTCTGGAGCTTTTGATCTGGGCCGACCGATCAACCGAACAGCTGCTGGGATTGACGGCCCGGGACACGATGACGGTCATCTCGCCGGACAATATTCCCAGCTACCGGAAGATCACCGGGCAGGATGTGTGGCGTCTGTACGCCCTGCGCAAGGATGTGGTGGTGATCGAGCCCCTCGGCACCCTGCAGGCCCGCTCGCTGGATGCCCACGCGGCCTTCGCCCTGGTGACGGACTGGCTGTTGCGGGAGAACCTGCCGGCGCCCCTGCCGTCCTGGCTGCACTTCGGGCTGACCGAGTATCTGTCGGAAAACGGTGTGCATCTGAACAACTACATGCTGCAGTTTCGCGAGCAGGGCCCGGTCATGTTCAGCCCGTTGATCACCGACACCATCCTGTCCCAGCCGCCCGATCCCGACCGTGGGCGAGACCGCGAAATGTACCGCCGGGCCAGCTACAGCGCCTTTCTGATGGTGTGGCGGCTGGTGGAAGAGCGCGGGGGCCTTCAGGCCGTGCGGCAGCTTCTCGATGAGATCAAGCAGGGCGCTGCAGTGGACGAAGCGGCCCTCAAGGTTTACGGCGTCTCCATGAATGATCTTGCCAATCAGCTCGATCCGATGAAACTTGGAGAGCCTCAGGGCCAGGCGACCCAGTCGCGCAAGCCCCAGTCCCAACCCTGACCCGAGCCCCCGAAAGGTTTTTCCTTCATGAGTGACCTGAAGACTCCCCGTGTCCGCTTTGCGCCCAGTCCCACCGGTTTTTTGCACGTGGGCGGAGCGCGCACCGCGCTGTTCAACTGGCTTTACGCCCGCAGTCAGGGGGGCACCTTCGTGCTGCGCATCGAGGACACGGACCAGGAACGCAGCACCGAGGAAAGCTATGCCGCCATCTTGCGGGGCATGAACTGGCTGGGTCTGGACTGGGACGAGGGACCGGGCAAGGGCGGCGATTTCGGGCCCTATCTACAGAGCGAGCGGCTGGACATCTACCGGGCGCATCTACAGGAGCTGGTGGAGAAGGGCGCCGTTTACAAGTGTTTTTGCAGCGCCGAGGATCTGAAGGCGCGCGAGGAGGCCGCCGCCGCCGCAGGAGGGTTCTGGGAAGGCTATGATGGCCATTGCCGGGAACTGAGCGATGAGCAGATCGCCGCCCACGAGGCCGCGGGCAAGCCCTGCGCCTGGCGCTTCAAGACGCCCGGCGACGGCAGCACCTTCTGGTACGATGTGATCGTGGACAAGCGGGAATTCCAGAACGAGACCCTGGTGGACCGGGTGATCATGAAGGCCGACGGCTTTCCCACCTACCAGTTCGCCTGCGTGGTGGACGATCACACCATGGGCATCACCCACGTGTTGCGGGGCGATGACCACGTGAGCAACACCCCGTTCCAGATCCTGATCTACCAGGCCTTCGACTGGAAGGTGCCCAAGTTCGGGCACATGCCCATGATCCTGGGTCCGGACAAGAAGCGCCTGAGCAAGCGGCACGGGGCCACCAGTGTGGAGGAGTTTGCCAGTCAGGGCATCATTCCGGAGGCCATGGTCAACTACCTGGCGCTGCTGGGCTGGTCGCCCGGCGGCAACGCCGAGGAAGTGCTGAAAACCCAGGCCATCGTGAGCAAGTTCAGCCTCAAGAAGGTGAACAAGAGCCCGGCGGCCTTCGACTATGACAAGCTGGGCCACATCAACAGCGAGCACATCAAGCGGTTGACGCCGGAAGAAAGACTGGAACTGGCCAAGCCCATCCTGGCCGAGCGCGGCTGGGAGCTGGATCCGGAGTGGCTGATCCACGAGGCCTCCGACACGTCCAGTTACCTGGCCCGGGTGCTGGGCACCCTGGGCAACCGTTTCAGCAGCCTGATCACCCTGCCCGAGCAGATCGGCTTCTTCTTCACCGACGATCACTGGGTGGACCAGGAAGTGTGGGATGAGAACGTGGGCCCGGACGAGGCCAAGCAGACGTTGATCACCCTGAGCGATGCCCTGGAGAAGCAGCTGGACCTGTCGCAAGCCCAGCCTGCCGCTGCGTTCGAGGATGTGGTAAGATCGGCTGCGGAAGACATGGGCGTGAAAGCCGGCCAGTTGATCCACCCCTCGCGGGTGGCCTTGACCGGACAGTCGCGCAGCGCCGGGATTTTCGAGGTCATGGAGCTCATGGGGGCGCGCCGCACCATCGCGCGGATGCGCAAGGCGGCCCAGGGGTAACCGTTCTCGGCCGTGCCCGGCACAGCACGGAGGGTTTGCCGCGAAGAAGCTGCTGGGTATTCTGGGACGCTATTTTCTGGTCTGGGTGGTGTCGGTCCTGGCCTTGTTGCTGGCCGTATCCCTTTTGCCGGGGTTCCGGCTGGACACGGAGGTGCCGGGGTGGCGCATGGCCGTTCTGCGCCTGCCTGTGTATTTCGCCCTGGCGCTGATTGTGCTGCGGCCCGCTTTTCTTTTTCTCACGCTGCCCTTGAACAGCCTGACCCTGGGTGCCCCCACTCTCCTTTTCAACGGACTCATCCTGTTTCTGACCGCCAAGGTCGAGCCGGCCATCGTCATCAACAACTACGGCGATGCCCTGGTGGGCACCCTGGTCATGACCGCGCTGTCCACCGGGGTGACCGGATGGCTGGGGCTGGACGAAGCCTACCCCTTTTATCAGTCAGTCATCTACCGTCTGGGACGCAAGTTCGGCCCCACCACCCAGCGCAAGCCCTTGCGCGGTCTGCTCATCCTGCAGATCGACGGACTGAGCTACACCAGCCTGCAGAGGGTGTTGCAGGCCGGTCGTATGCCCACCATCAGCTCCATGCTGGCCAAGGGCACTCATCGCCTGTTGCGGTGGCACTGTGGCATTCCCAGCAACACGCCGGCGGTGCAGGCGGGGCTTTTCTATGGCGATCGCGAGAACGTGGCCGGGTATCGGTGGTTCGATCGCGAGGCCCAGAAAATGCGGGCGGTGAGCAACCCCGAGGACCTGCGGCGGCTGGAAGAAGAGGTGGCCGCTGGTAAACCCGGTTTGCTGGCCGGCGGATCGGTGATCAACAGCTTCATGAGCGGCGGGGCGGCCAAGCGCCTGCTGACCGTGAGCGCAGTGGGCCAGAACAGCGACCACAGGCGCCAGGGCGAGCAGGCCGACTTCAACCTGTTCTTCCTGAGCCCTTTTGCCTACACCTCCGCGGTGATGGCGGCGGTCTGGGATTATGCGTCCGGCTTGGTTCTGGCGGTGGTGGGGAAGCTGCAGAAGGATCGGCCCCAGCTGAAGTTCAGCGTGCGCCGCGTGGCCCAGAAGGCGCTGGCCAACAGTTTTTTGCGGGACCTGAGTTTCTTCTGGTTGAAGCAGGACATGGTGCGTGGCGTGCCGGTCATCTATTCCAACTTCGTGGGGTACGACGATGTGGCCCACCATACAGGGCCCGACACCTACGAGGCCCAGATCAGCCTGAGCGCCTTCGACCGGCGGCTGCGCAAGCTGCGGCGCCGGGCGGGATGGCAGTCGCCCATCCGCTATGACATCATCCTGCTTTCCGATCACGGGCAAACGCCCAGCATCCCCTACCGGATTCTTTACGGGGAGACCATCGAGCAGACCGTGAACGCCATGCTGGGCAAGTCGCTGGAGCATCCGGCCGATCCGGGGCGGTCGTTCAACCCGGACCGCAGTTACACGGCCCAGCTGCTGAGCCAGATGGATCAGGCGGGATCGTTCGGCCTGGGCTGGGCGGGGCGCAGGAGTCGACGCACGCTGGAGCAGATCGTGCCCACCCCACCCCGGGGGAGCAGCCTGAAGGTGGAAGACCGCAAGGTGGTGGTGTGCGTGTCGGGCAGCCTGGCGCATCTGTATTTCACCGGGTATGATCAACCTCTGTCGCTGGAAGAGGTGCTGGAGCTTTACCCGGGGATCGTGGAGGACCTGTCCCGGCACCCGGGGATCGGTTTCGTGGCGGCCAGCCGCCAGTTTGGCGATGCGGTGGCGATCTGTGATGACGGTATTCGCAACCTGATCACCGGAGAGAGGGGCGGAGCCAACGACCCGCTGGCCGGCCTGGGATCGCCCGATATCTGGGCCAGCGAGCTGGCCTCGCTGCTGAGCTTCCCGGACAGCGGCGACCTGATCATCAACGGGACCTGGCTCGAGGCCGAGCAGAAGGTCGTGGTCCTGGAAGAGCAGACCAGCAGCCACGGCGGACTGGGGGGCCGGCAAACCGAGCCCTTCGTGGTGTTGCCCCAGGCGTGGAGCACCTCGGTGATGGATTTTGAATCGCCCGAGGCCCTGCATGGGCTGATCCGTCGCGAACTCGCGAGGTACGGCCATTCGGCCGAGGAGTAGGCTGGAAGGGCCGGGGGCAAAAAAATGTGTGGTCCACTTGCATCCCCAGGGCCCCCCGTATATATTTCGCCTCTTGATTGCCCGGTCGTCCAACGGCAGGACAGCTGACTCTGGATCAGTCGATGAGGGTTCGAATCCTTCCCGGGCAACCACAAAATTGCGATAACCGCCGGATTCAAGTACAATCTGGTGGAGTTATTGTGCCCCGTTCGTCTAGTGGCCTAGGACGCTGGCCTCTCACGCCGGTAACACGGGTTCGAGTCCCGTACGGGGTACCAAATTGAAGCCTCCCTCTTTTGAGGGGGGCTTTTTTTGTGTTTTGGGCTGGACTCAATTAATGGAGTCTCCGGAGAATTCGAGGGGGGCAAAGGGCCGAATGACTCCCTCACCACCCCCTTGAATTCCGCCCAGAAACGGACTAGAATCATTGTCCGAAACCGTTTGGATGGCGATTCGAACGAGGGGGATGGCGATGAAGATGACGCATTATTTCCGGATTTTTATTCTAGCTTCCGCCCTGCTGGTCGGCATGGTCTGGCTGATTGCCGGATGTGGCGGATCCGACACCGAACCCACCGGTCCCGGTGGAGGCAACGAGGCTCCCGTTTCCACGCACCTGATCGGATCAGAGGACCGACAGCGGATGAGTGACGCCGCCATGAGCTACGTCATGATGTTGCAGACCATGGAGCCCGCAGCCGCACGCGCGGCGCTGGTCGCCGATCTTGAGGAAACCGAGGGCGTGGCGGCAGCATCCCTTTTCGAGGACGGTTATTCCATTTTCGTTCGTCTGGAGAGCGGCCTGGACGTGGCCCTCAATACACTGGATCTGGCGGCGGTGAACGAAGGAGCGCAGGCCGCCTCGGCCGGACCGTCCGACGAGATCCCGGAGGGGGTGTTCGAGAACGCACCGGACAAGGGAGGCTTCAGCCCCGATGCCCACGCGCCAACGTCGCGCAAGGTGCTGATCCTCGTGGTCAACGGCCCGGAAATGCCCTTTGCGGCCGGAGCAGCGGCATTCATCGGCAATCAGTTCCAGCTCGCCGGCTGGGACGCCAGCGATATCAAGATCAAGACCCGGACCACGAGCACGTCCACCGCCATCACACCGGACGACTTGCTGGACCTGGATGAATACGGAGTGGTGGTGCTCTTCGCCCACTCGCTGTACGGATCGCCGGATGGTGGGGACGCCAGCCTTTACGTGCAGGCCTGTTCGGCGGTGGACTACGGCGCCGTGGCCAGCCCCGAGCGCAGTCGGCGCTGGAACGAATTGATCGACAGCGGCGTGCTGATTACCGGGGGCACCAGCGCCAGCGGAGACGAGTGCTTCTACCTACGCGAGGATTTCTTCGCCGCGGACTCAGATTCCCTTCCCGAGACTCTGTTCCAGCTCGTGACGCCCTTCGGCTCGCAGCTGATCACCCCCCTTGATCTGATGGGTGCGGGCAGCATCATGGGGTGGGACAACGTCTTCCGTGCCGGCGATGCCTATGCCAGCGTGCGCTATTTCTTCCAGGCCATGACCAGCGGTGCCGGTCCCAGCGACGGCGAGGTTTATGGACATGTCGGTCTGGAGAAGGAAAGTGTCAACCCGGAAGACGGCTCCCCTGCTGCCCTGGAAACCTTCGGCGAGGGCAGCCAGCTCTACCTTCCGGCCTGGGCCCATGTGCATTTCGAGGGATTGCCGGCCGGGACCGCGCTGGCGGGGATCGGCATCAACTACCTGGTGCTCATGGACGGTGGAATACCGCAACCGCGACTGATCCTGGACTCGGGTGCCGACGGCGACATCGACCAGCTGGTCCCGGTGAGGGTCGAAGTCCTCGGCTCGGCCGTGGACGAGGATGAGATCACTCTGGCAGCGGTGCACTTCGAGACGGAGGTCGTCCCGGGTGAGAACAGCCTGACGGTCGATTTTTCGCGCCAGCATATCCAAGCGGTTCCTCTGCGAATGGATTTCGAGATGGCCAACGGACGCCTCTCGACAGCTTTCCTGAACTACTACCTGTTCGATGAAAATCCTTTTTCGAACCAATACCTTCTGTTCAACGACTTCTGGGTTGAGGGTCTGGAGATATACCAGCCTCTCATTAACGAGGGCGAGAACCTGTACATCCGCAGTGATCGTTGCTTCGACCACGAGCAGGTCCAGTACATCTGGGGGCACGACCCCATCGATGTTCCCGCCGGCCAGGTCGTCTATCTGGGGGGTGGAAGCTGCCAGTACGGGAACTACCTGCCGGACGACCTGACGTGGGACGAGGAGACGCAGCAGATGATCACCTATCGGGAAGAGGTCAACAGCGCCTGGGCCCAGTTCCAGATCGACAATGCGGACGCCTGGATCGAAATCGTTTTCCAGTAGGTGCCCAGCACGGACTTCGCCTCGTCTTGCGTGCTGATGGACAGGGGCGGACCGGGAAACCGGCCCGCCCCTTCCTTCACAAGTTACGGGCGCACCCTGACAACTTTCGCCTGAACGGGGTTCTGCAAAGATGGGGTTCACTGCAAGGATTCCATCGCGAACGGAATATTTGGTAGGCACAGGTATTGGAGTCCATGGAGTTCTACGGCTTCAAGGGGGTCAAGGAGTTGAGGAAGAGCAAGTGAGGGCAGGCATGAAGTGTACTGACCTCGCCATCCTCGGGTATTCAGTTAAATTGGGAAAAATTCCCCTTAACATCTACCCGGGAGCCTTTCGACATGGACTTCAGCAAGCCCTTTGATCCTCTTTGTGTCAGCCCGCAACGACTTGCCACGGTATTAGGGCTGCTCACCGCCCTCCTTTTCACGTTCTCCTCCTCGGTGGCGTGTACCAACTTCCTGGTTTCGAGCGAGGCCTCGGAAGACGGTTCGACCATGATCACCTACACGGCGGATTCTCACAGCTTCTACGGTGAGCTGTATTACCGTCCGCCGGGGAAGCACGCGCCGGGAACTGTGATCCCGATATATGAGTGGGACACGGGCAAGTACCTTGGCGATATCGAACAGGCGCCTGTGACCTACTCGGTCGTGGGCAACATGAACGAGCATCAGGTCACGATCGGCGAGACCACCTTCGGCGGCCGTGACCTGCGGGATCCGGACGCCATCCTGGACTACGGCAGTCTCATCTACGTCACGTTGCAGCGCGCCCGTACCGCGCGCGAGGCGATCCAGATCATGGCCTCCCTGACCGAGACCTACGGCTATTACAGCAAGGGGGAAACTTTCTCGATCGGTGATCCCGATGAGGTCTGGATCATGGACCTGATCGGCAAGGGAACCCACGAGCGAGGCGCTGT
>JAZBOO010000192.1:0-11049 GCA_036351155.1 Candidatus Krumholzibacteriia bacterium
AGACGGTCCACATCCGGGCGCGGACTGACCAGTGCGAAATCCAGATGGGGCTTCTTGACCGGCTGCCCCTTCTGCATTTCCGGGGGCAGGAAGTAGGGGAAAGGATCGCGCAGCGTTCCGGTCAGCTTGAACTGGCCGGAGTTGAACTTCAGATCGCTGCGGACCACCGTGAACTGGTCCTGGTTGAACTGCAGCTCGGCGTCCATGCTCTTGAGCTCGTCGATCAGCTCGGTCTCGGTATAGGAAGCCTTGCGGAACACTGCGGTGCCCTGGTAGGTCAGCTGATCCATGCCCGCAGGGCCCACGTTGACGTCCACGTTCAGGTCACCACGCCCGCCCAGTTTGCCCTTTTGCTCGGGGGGCATCATGGGCTGGACCAGCGACCACATCCTGCCCAGATCGAGGTCCTTGGCCTGGGCCTTGAAGTGAGTTGTGGGACCGGCTTCAGCCATGAGCACATCGCCCTGGCCACTGAGCGCAAACCCCGCCACCGCACCCTGCAGACTCTTGATGTCCAGCCGCTGAGTCGTGTTGTCCCACACCAGGTCATAGGTCAGGTCAGCGGGCAGGTCCGGGGCCGGCACCAGCTGAGCAAATTCCATCTGGGCGACTTTGACTTGCCCCTTGAGCGCATACTGATTTGCTGCCGCATTCTGCAGGGCAACAGAACCGTCCATTCCGGAGATGGCCGCCCCCAGCTTGGCGTCGTTGTAAGAGGCCTCGCGGATGTTCGCCTGGCCCGTCAGCTTCAGACCTTCCGGACCCCCGGGAGGGGCCGTCATCTCGAAGGTGAGGTCGCCGCGACCGGCCAGCTGGCCTTCCTGTTTCGGCGGCAGCATGGGTTTCATCAAATCCCACAGCGCAGCCAGGTCCAGGTCCTGGGCCTGACCTTTCAGGTGGGTTGTGGGCCCGGCGTCGGCCACCTGGACGCTGCCCTGGGCACCGAGCGCAAAACCCGCCACCATGCCCTGCAAATCCTGGATATCCAGGCGCTGGGCCGCATTGTCCCAGAGCAGTTCGTAGGTCACGGCCACGGGCAATTCAGGGGCAGGGTCCAGCTGTGAGAGCGAAATTTGCTCCGCCTTCAGATCACCCTTGACGAAGAACTGGCTCGGGGCGGGATCCTGCAAGACCAGCGATCCTTCCAGCCCCGTGAATTCAGCGGTCTGGCCAGGACCCACGGCGCTGGTGAACATCAGGTGACCATTCTTGATCGAAAAATTGTCCACCGAAACGGCGGCCGCGTCCCGGGCCTGGCCGGGCGCTTCGGCAGGCGAGGCGGCCGGCTTCTCCGCCGGCGCGAAAGTGAAGTTGTTGGTGCCGTCGGCCAGGGTCATCAGGTTGATCCGGGGGGCATCTAGCACCAGCCGCCCCACCCGCACCTCGCCCTTGAGCAGGGGCAGCAGGGCCAGCTTCAGGTCCACGCCCTGGACCTGTGCCAGGGGATCACCGGAAAAACCGGCGGGGTTCATCACCGCCACGTCGGCCACCTTGACGCCCAGGCCACCCAGGAACGAGACAGAAACCTCGCCCACCTGGACTTCACGCCCCAGGCTTTCACGAGCTTGCTCCATGGCCAGGTCCCGGATCTTCTCGACGGGCAGGAAAATCTTCACGGCCACGACCAGCAGCAGAATGACAGCCAGCACAACTCCCAGGATGCGGACGGATTTACGACGGAACACTTCACAACCTCTGTGTTTGGGAAAAAGTCTTCTCAAGAACACCATAAATCCGTTCCGGGTTTCAGCACTCCCGATTTTCCAACCCGTTGGAAAATTTTTGCAACCCTCTTGCTTTTCCCGCGTATACCATGCTACTATATTAGTTGTCTAATATAGTCTAACCGAGAAAGAGCCGGACATGATTCACATCGACCCCAAAGACGGGGTGCCCATTTACCGCCAGGTCATGGACCAGATCAAGCTGCAGGTGACCACCGGACAGCTCGTGCCCGGACAGCAGCTCGAATCGGTGGCCAACCTGTCCCAGCGGCTCAAGGTCAATCCCATGACGATCAGTAAAGCCTACGGCTTTCTGGTGGAAGAAGGCCTCGTCGAAAGGAGGCGCGGCGTGGGCATCTTCGTGGCGCAACTGGACAACCAGCAGACCGAGAAAAACCGCCACCAGGTGCTGTCCGAGGCCCTGGGCGATGCGGCCGCGCTGACCGTGCAGATGGGTGTGCCCCATCAGCAGGCCCTGCAGATTTTCAAGGAACACCTGGTCCGGCTGGGCCGAATGAAGGGTGACGAATCATGATGAGCCCGGCACAGAACCTATCTGGAGATCCAGTGATCAGCATCCGCAACCTGACCAAGGAGTACGGCAAGACCAGGGCCCTGGCCCAGGTGGACCTGGATATTCCCGCCGGCTCGGTGGTGGGCGTGCTGGGGCCCAACGGCAGCGGCAAAACGACCCTGCTGAAGCACATCTGCGGATTGCAGCGGCCCAGCCATGGGCACGTGATCACCCTGGGCAAGGAGGCCCTGGACCTGGGCGGCGAAGAGATGGCGCAGATCGGCTACGTGAGCCAGGAAAGCGAACTGCTGGACTGGCTGACGGTGGGGGAGACCATCGACCTGGCCCGCGCCCATCATCCCACCTGGGACGCCGCCCTGGCCCAGACCCTGATGGATCGCTTCGAGCTGAAGCGCGGCAAGAAGGTGGGCGGTATGTCGGTGGGACAGAAGCAACGCTTGACCATCGTGCTGGGCGTGAGTCACCGGCCACGCCTGCTGCTGCTGGACGAGCCGGCGGCCAGCCTGGACCCCATCGTGCGGCAGGATTTTCTGGACCTGCTGATGGAGCTGATCCAGGACGGCAGCCGCACCATCCTGATCTCCAGCCACATCCTGACTGACGTGGAAAAGGTGATCGACCAGGTGCTGATCATGGACCACGGCACGGTGCATTGCTTCCAGCCGCTGGATGATCTGCGCGAGGAATATTACCGGGTGGAGCTGGATGCGCTGCAGGGTGAGTTGCCGGCGGACATCACGCTGACCGGGCTGAAAAACCTGGAGCACGGAGGAAGCCGGGCCTTGGTCACGGTACACAACCCGGACCGGCACCAGCTGAACGCGGAGCTCGAGAAACTGGGCTGCCGCACAAGCGTGCGCAATCTGGACTTCGAGGAGATCTATCGCCTCGTCGTGACGGGAAGGTAGGTGCGACATGAGCCAGGTCCTGCGCCACTCCCGTATCTATCTCCGCAACTGGAAGCTGTTGCTGTTCAGCTTTTTTGCTCCCATCCTGATCACGGTGCCCCTGATTCTGAGCACTGCGGTGAAGGGCGAGGTGTACCTGGGTTTTGTCATTCTGGCCACGCTGGGGCTCGTCGGAGGATTGGCCTTCTTCCTGGCCACCGCTCAGCAGGAACTGATGTCCCGGGCCTTCACTTTTCTCCTGCCAGATCTCCGCCAGGGAATGTCGCGTCAGCTCGCCCTGGGGGGTCTGGTGCTGTTCATCCTGGTGCTGGTTTCGGTGCTCCTGACGCCCGCCTATCACACCTATGCCGGATCACTGGGGAGCCTGGCCTGGTCCACGGCGGCATTCATGCTGGCCGTCTATGGCCTGGTGCTGCTGCTCGTTTTTGCCAGCGTGTTCTCCTCGTGGCTTCCGTTCAACGTCCTCTGGGCCACCTTCTTCGTCATCCGCTTCTTTATCCGCACCCCGGACGCGACGTACTTCCGTTTTCTCGACCACCCGGAAATCTGGACGCCGCTGGCCTTGGTGACGGCCTGGCTGGTGCATCGTCGGCTGAATGGTTCGGGGCTGCACCGGCGCTTGATCGAGGAGCCCTACATCTCCATCGTCGACCTGAAAGACCAGGCCAAGATCGAACAGTTCAAGCAGGCCCGGCACCGACACAAGGGCCACCTGGAAGGTGAGGGCCGACCCGGACACCAGATACTGAACTCGCTGGTCGCCTATATCGCCCAGGCCAACGCCCGTGGCCGCCGTGCCCTGGCCGCCACCTGGGAAGCTCATGCTGTATTCTTGATGACCAGCATTCCGCGGAATCGCTGGCGCCTGGGCCTGCTGATCCTCTTCTTACCGGCCATGGTGGTGTTCACCGGGTACGCGGACGGTTATTCGCAGGCCAGGATGGAAGACTCCGACCTCGTCGGCTGGTACCCGGGGTTCGTTTTCATGCTGATGTGCTTACCTGCCCTGATCTTCCACTACGTGAAGACCCGGCCGGTGGGGTTGCTCCGCAGTCGCAACGACACCTGCCGGGCGGGCTACCTGGCGATGGCCCTGACGTTGGGGCTTTCCCTGGCCGGCTCGGCGGTCGCTGTGAGTCTGTTCCAGATAGGCGAAATGCTCTTGCCCGCTTTCACCTACAAGAACTGCCTCATCAACTTCGGGGGACCGCTGGGCATCACTCCCTTTCTTCCCTTGTTCTTCCTTCCCTACCAGATGCTGATCCACACCCTCTGGCGACAGAAGGGCTCCATCATGGTTTTACAGCAATCGGGTACCCTGCTGTTCTTCCTCTTTCATGGCCTGTTGACCATGGGGGGCCCCACGTTACTGATGCCCACGGCTGCGGCGGCCCTCCTGGGCTGGCTACTCTTGCCCTTCGCCTGGCACTGGCGCACAATGAGGAGTGATCTCGCATGATGAAAACGGCCCGACAATCCCGCCTCCTTGCCATGATCCTGCTGGCCACCTTCCTGTCCGGATGCTCCACCTGGCAGCCCGCGTTCCCTCCGGGCGATATCCCTCTGGACCAGACCGAAAACAGTCACAACGAGATCCACCGGGGCGCGATCGTGCGTATCAAACTGGTATCTGGCCAGACCATCAAGGGCACCGTGGCGCGCACCGACAGCGAGGCCGTGTACCTGGACAAGAGCGGAAACTATGGATACGAAGAGCTGCGTATCGACTGGGAAGAAATGGCATCCATGGAAGTCCACAAACCGACCGGCACCTCGAACATCCTGCTGACCACCACCGGCGTGGTGGCCGGCCTGGTCATGGTGGTCTTCATCGGCTTGAGTAACATGAACTGGGGACCGAATTAAACCTGGGGCTGAGCATCCTGCGCTGGCCTCCTGGCCCTTCCCGGTGCTAGACTGCCCCCATGCTGGAAAAGAAGAAACCCCGCGGCGCCCTGCGCGCCCATCTGCACGAGATCATCTTCGAAGCCGACACGCCGGCGGGCAAGCTGTTCGATGTGGTGCTGATCATCTGCATTCTGGGCAGCGTGGTGGCGGTCATGCTGGACAGCATGCGCGGTTTTTCCAGCACCCACGGCCCCTTGCTGTACAAGCTGGAATGGACCTTCACCATCCTGTTCACCCTGGAGTACCTGCTGCGGCTGTCGTGTATCGGCAAGCCGGTGAAGTACGCCACCAGCTTCTTCGGTGTCATCGACCTGCTGGCCATTTTACCCACCTACCTCAGCATCCTTCTGCCCGGCAGTCAGTACCTGCTGGTGATCCGTATTTTGCGGGTGCTGAGAATTTTCCGGGTGCTCAAGCTGGCCCAGTTCATCAGCGAAGCCACGGTGATGATGTCCGCCATGCGGGCCAGCCTGCGCAAGATCGCCGTGTTCTTTGCCACGGTCATGTCGCTGGTGGTAATCTTCGGGTCGGTGATGTACCTGATCGAGGGTGAGGCCAACGGGTTCACCAGCATTCCCAAGAGCATCTACTGGGCCATCGTCACCATGACCACGGTTGGCTATGGCGACATTTCCCCCAACACCACCCTGGGCCAGACCATCGCCTCGGTGGTGATGATGCTGGGCTTTGCCATCATTGCCGTGCCCACGGGCATCGTGGCCTCGGAGATGTCGCGGGCCGAGAAGAACCTGACCCCGGAAACGGTCAGCACCCAGGCCTGCCCCGAGTGCTCCGCCGAAGGCCACCAGCCTGGTGCCCGGTTCTGCAAGGATTGTGGGGCTCAGCTTTGAGGGGAAACAGTCAGGGTGGTGACGTGAGGTCCGAGGCTACTGTTCCTTTTCAGAATTGAACCATCTTACCTTAAATTACCAATCTATCTCCCGACCAGATTTGATTATTTGTTCATTTTTGGCTGCGCCCGCAGCCAAAAGTGGTGTTCCGGTCAAATTTTACCCCAAATTTATCACGCGCGCCCATCACCGCACCAGGGTCATGCTGCGCGTGGCCGTGAACTCGCCCGCCTCCACCCGCGAAAAGTACACGCCGCTCGATACGCTGCGCCCGCCACTGTCCTGACCGTTCCAGCGCACCTCGTGGTGGCCGGCGCCCAGGGTTTCGCTGATCAGGGTGGTGACCAGGCGGCCGCCGGCGTCGTACACCGACACCCGCACGCCCGCGGTCCGGGGCAGGTCGAAGGCGATCTGCGTCATGGGATTGAAGGGGTTGGGGTAGTTGCCGCGGTGGTGGAACACCGTGGGCATGCCGTCGACGGCCGAAACAGCCAGTTGCACCATCACTTCGCCGCTGGCCAGCCCTTCGTTCCCGTGGGCATCCACCGCGGTCACCCGGTAGTACACCGTGCCGCTGGCCGTGTTGTCCACCAGGCCGGGAGTCAGGCTGGATCCCACCAGGGTGGTCTCATCCAGGACAAAGCCCGACTCGCTGCCGCGATACACCAGGTACTGAGCCAGGTCCTCGTCGTGGCTGCCGCTGGCGACCCAGGTGAGGTCGGCCGCGCCACCGTTGTTGACGCCCGCCAGACTCAAGGGCGCACCGGGCGCCAGATTGTCCACCGAGTGGCCGCTGATCTGGTTGCTGGAATCCCAGAAAATGGTCGATTCCTGGTGATGCGCAATGACCTTGACCAGGGTGCTGGGCACGCCGCTGCCGGTGGAATCGCCGAAGGTGGGACAGAAGGCAGAATACTCCGCAGCAAAGACGGCAGGCACCGAGCTCGCGTAAACAAAACCCGTGGACCTGAGCTGAGCAACCGCCGATTCCTCCATACCCAGAATACCGGCCAGTTCACTGTCCTGGAGAGGAGCTTCCAGGGCGGCGGTCTTGTCCTGCCCCATCACCCACACTGAGTAGTTCTCGACGGCACCGAAAATGCTGTTGTCCAGGGGGCTGGCGTCCCAGGTGACGATCATTTCCCCGCCCTGGTCGTTGGGCCTGTCCTGGGCTGCGGTCAAGGTGAAGCCGTTGTTGCCACGGTATCCGTGAAGATCCACCTTCACCGCCACCGGGTAGGTGCCGAAATCATCGAAACCAAATTTCATCCAGCTGGCCATGAATCCACCCGCGTCATCACTCACCATTTCCAGCTCAGTACCCAGGACGGGATTCGCGATGGCGATCAGCGCACCCGCTTCCTCGCCGAGGACTTCTCCATGGAGGCTGACTTTCCGAGTGACGATCCTGTTGCTGTATTGCTCCTTCCAGAGGCAGGTCACCCCGCCGTCTGCCGTGGGCAACAGTCCGGTGTTTTCAAAACGGGTCCGCTCATTTTCGTGAAGGGTCACTCCGTGGGAACCCCAGATACTGCTGGCCACGTTGGGATCAAAACGTGTCACGGCCACCCGGCCCCCGTCGGCATCGTCCTCAGGAACATCCTTGAAAACGAGGTAGGCATCGCGCCTGAATCCGGCCTTCAGATGAAAATCCTCCTGTGCCTCGTGGTACCCGTCGACATAGTAGGATTCTGGCCAGCCCGACGAGTACTTGCCCTGAACTTCCACCCGGGGATTACCCGAACTGTCCAGATCTGCCCAGGCGGCGATCAGGCCTTCTCCGCCAAAGCTCACCACCTGAGGGTCCATCTGGTCACCCGATGCCCAGGATAGGTTCATCAGCCCTTCCTGGTCCCAGGAGGCCAAACCGGTTTCAGATATGTACTGCCCGACAATGTCCCAGCCGGTATCAGCATTGTGCTGGGCCCAGGCCAGGCAGGATTGACCGGTGTATGTCCCGGCATGAAGGGCAAGACCCTGGATATTGTTGCTGGAGAGTGAGGCCAGAGTGTTCGTACTCCACTGCTTCTCTCCGTCCGCATTGAATCGCTGAGCGAAAACCCGGTCGTTGTTGTCTCCGTCCTGGATCCAGGCCACGATGGCTCCCCCTGCCCCATCGGCCACCACCTGAGCTTCCCACTGAACCGTTCCCAGGATGACAAACTGCTGCATGACCACGCCGCCCTCGGCCCAGGTCGGATTGCAGTTCGCGTCATAATGCTGGAGGTGAAGCAGTGTGTTCCCATTTTCCGGCTGACTCCAGGCCAGGTACATGCCGCCGTTCCCATCTGGCGCAATACACGGATAGTCCGCATACTCACCGTCCTCAAGGACGACGGTGCCATAGCTGCCCCACATCCGGTTTCCGTCATAGCTCAGCTTCTGGGCCAGAAGCGTATCCCCGCCATTCTCGTTTTGCCAGGTGGTGATCAATTCCCCGGGGCCACCCTCAATGCTTTGCTGGTACAGACTCGACCAGGCGCCGTTATCGGTGGACTGGAGGGTTTGCTGGTGGTAGTCACGGCTCCAATCGGCCGAGGCCGTCCCGAAAGCCAGAAGCGATAGGACCAGGGTGGTGAGCATGAACGGGCCGGACCAACGTGATTGCATCTTCAAGGGAGCCCTCCGGGATGTTTCTGGAATTGAAAATCAAACGAAGAGCAATTTTAACAGATGGTGATGTTTTTTGGAAATTAAAAAGCCTAACATTTCCGTGATATCTGGACCGATAACCCACTGCGCAGCTGTGGGTTATCCCGGTTCAGATCCCTTCTTGTGTTCTGCAGGCGGGCTCTTTAGTGTACCGCACAGTTCCACCTAACCGACGCCCATTTTCCCGGGAAGAGCAGGTCGACCAACAATGAACTCCATCAAATGCACTCTCGTTGCTCTGGCCCTCTTGCTCCCCCTGGTGGCGACCTCCGCGCCGGTGGACCTCACCCACCCCTCCTCCCAGCCCAGATCCGAGCTTGAGCACCAGCCATACGATCTGATGGAGTATTACATCAAGGGCACGGGCTACATTTCTGTGTACGGGGAAACCGATGCGCAGGAGTTTTCACATCCCAGGTTTGCCGATGGCGATCATGTCACCCCCATCGCAAGCTTCTTTGCCCGGCAACTGGGCTTCGATCCCGAGATATTCGTTGATGGCTCCGCCCACTTTCAAAAAGAGGGCGTGGACCACTACCTGAAGCTGAAAACCTTCGCCACCTCCTACAGCTACACGCTCCTGAAGGTGGCTCCCTACCGCCAGGTTATTACCCTGCCCACCGATCTGCACTATGTGCTGAAGCCTGGCCAGGACCCGTTCCCTCACCATGAACTGATCCCCAGCGCCACCGGATTTCACATTACGAAGGCCAGGTATTTCGACTACGAGGAAATCGATTTTTCCTACGCCCGCGGCCGCCACTCGCACCAGGGAAAAAACTGGAAGATCGATTTCGAAATGATCGCTCGGGGTGACGAGAGCTTCCGCTACATAACCGCCCACGACTACAAGGCCAGGATGCTACAGATGGGAGGCACCCTCCTGGAAGATGAGGACAACTCCTTCGTGTTCAGGGTGGGAAACTCCATCGCGGCCTTCAAGAGCTACAACCACACTTTTTCGCTCAACATTGTCGAGGAGCAGGCCTTCGAACAATCGCTGGTGCTGACACCCGACACCATCAAGACCGAACTCGACAGGGCCGGCAAGATCACCCTCGACGGCATCTATTTCGATTTCAATGAAGCCACCCTCAAGCCCGAATCGCGGAAGGCCATTCTTTCGACCGTGGCGCTGATGGAGGGGTATCCGGACCTGGTGCTGGCCGTCCATGGCCACACCGACGACAAGGGCAGCGAAGACTACAACTTGAAGCTTTCGGGCGATCGGGCCGCCTCGGTGACGGCGGCCATTTCGGCCGAGGGGATCGAGGCCGCGCGCCTTCAGTCGAAGGGTTTCGGCGAGACCGCACCCATCGCCCCCAACGCCACCGACGAGGGCCGGGCGGAAAACCGCCGAGTGGAGCTCCACAAGATCAGTGGCGGGGAGACGAAGACCCCCATCACCATCGATTTCATCAAGCCCATGGCCAATTCAATTGTGGCCTCGCGATACTCCCACCCCGGCAGCTCCCTGAGCATCCAGTACGCTCCTCCCTACTCGGAAAAAAAGGAACGGGTGGAATACGCGGGGCACCTGGATGTCCTCTCCTACGAGATCCAGAAGGATGGCCAGACCAACACGAGTATTTCCCGCACCGAGATTACCAAGAACTACGAGAATATTCTGGAACTGTATGATGCTCGGATTCTGGATATTTCTTCCAGTAACATCAGCTTTCACATCCCCGACCGTGGCGATGGCTTGAGTGTTTTCGGCCGCATCGAGGCCTACGATGGAAAATACACCATCCGGTTTTTGGTAGAGGACTAAAGACCCAGATCGGCCTTGGCCTGAAGGATGCGCAGAACCGCCCGATCCAGCTGGGCCTGGCGTGCCGGGTCTGCCCCGATCTCTTCCACCAGGATGGCCTTCATCTCGATGGCCTTGGCGGGGAAGGTGACCATCAGCATGTCGTTCCCGGCGTCGAAGGCCAGCAGCACCAGGCGGCGCAGGTCATTCTCGGGGTACTCGGTGGCATGCACGGCGGCAGTGCCGCTGACCCAGCCGCGCAGCGCCCCACCCCACAGGTCATCGGTCATGACCAGGCGGTCGTGGTGTCCGCAGCGGGCCCGCTCCACCCAGTAGGGATCCAGCACCGCGGGAGTTTCCGAAACGGCGGTGAACCGGATGCTGCTCATCATCACGCCCAGAGCCAGGGACATGGCCCGGGTGAAGGCCGCGATCTGCGCCTCCACTTGCGCGGGCGTGGCCGACGACACGGCCAGCTCGTGGTCGCTGTTCTGTGGAACATTGTAACCGGGGAAATGCTTGACGATGCAGCCGATCTGCCGGCTCGCAAAGGCCGAGATGAACGCCGTGGCCGGCGGCACGATCTCTTCTGAAGAACTGCCGAACGCCCGCTCCCGCCGCCCCATCAGGGTGAGCTCTCCCCCTGGCCCCCGCGCGGGATCCAGCACCGGCGCCAGGTTGGTGTTGATGCCCAGCCGGATCATGGCCTCGGCCCAGG
>JAZBOO010000193.1:0-2611 GCA_036351155.1 Candidatus Krumholzibacteriia bacterium
CTCGACGTGCACGCCGCGCAGGGTGGCAAATTCGCTGTCGAAGCAGACGGCCAGCAGTTGCTTGTGGAAAAGAACGACCACCACCAGAACCACCAGATCCAGGACGGCGATCAGCCAGAGGTCGGTGGCCGACACCATGAGGATGTTGCCGAAGAGGTAGCTCATCAGGTCGGTGGAGTAGCCGGGGGTCAGGGAGATGAAGATGATACCTGTGGCCATGCCCATGGCCCAGACCGCGCCGATGACCGTGTCTTCTCGCTGCCTGAGATGCAGGCTGACCCAGCCGATGACCCCGGCGGCCAGCAGTGCGGCCAGCACGGCGCCGGCCATGGGGCTCAGCGCGGTGAAGCCGTGGACCACCTGCAGGTAGTGGACCACACCCAGCCCGGCCAGGACGGTGTGGGCAATGCCGCCGGCGATGTAGCTGATCCGCCGGATCACCACGAAGCTGCCCACCACGCCACAGGGAATGCTGGCCAGCAAACCGGCCAGCAGGGCATACTGCAGGAAAGAATGTTCAAGCAGCGCGGGCAGGAAGCCCTGGCCCAGGAAGGTCAGCATTGGTGCCCGTCCTCGCTACACCGGTGGTCGTGGCGGACCAGGCGCATGTCGCTGCCATAGAGGTCGGCAATCACTTCGCCGGTGATGGCGCTGGTGGGGTGCACCACGACGTCCTTTCCCACGCAGATCACACTGCGCACGAATCCCGAGACGAAACCCAGATCATGACTGACCATGACGATGGTCAGCCGCCGGTTCAGCTCCTGGAGCAACCGGTAGAAACCTTCTTCGACGTGGGCGTCCAGGCCCGCCGTGGGCTCGTCCAGCAACAGGAGTTCGGGATCTCCAGCCAGGGCCCGGGCGATCAGTACCCGCTGTTTCTGCCCACCGCTCAGCGAGGCAAAATGCTGGCCGGATTTGTTGGCCAGCCCCACTTCGTCCAGGGCGGCCAGCGCGCGGCGTCGATCGTTGCTTTGCCAGGGCCCCCAGCTGCGGCTGCTGCCGAGGCGCCCCATGAGGGTGACATCCAGGGCGGAAACGGGGAACAGAGGGTCCAGGCGGGGATGCTGTGGAACATACCCCACTCGCCCGGCCACTCGGGAGGGGTCCTGGCCAAAGACCCGGACGGTGCCCCGATTGGGCTTGACCAGCCCGAGGCCCAGTTTCAGGAGAGTGGTCTTGCCGCTGCCATTGGGTCCCACGATGCACACGAAATCCCCGGCAGGAATCCCGAAGTTGACGTTTTTCAGGATCAGATGCCGGTCATAACCGAAATCCAGATCCTGGCACTGGAGTACCGGGTCGCTCACGGGGACTCCTCGCCTGCGGTGGTGAAAGACCGGACCAGGGTCTGGGCGATGTGACGCAGGTTGTTTTCGTAGTCGTCGCTCAGGGGATCGAGGTTGATCACCTGCAGACCGGCCGCGCGGGCCACCGTGCCGGCAGCCTTCTCGGAGAACTGGGGCTGCACCACGATGGCCGTGGCTCCATCGGCCTTGGCCTGGTTGATGACCCGGGCCAGCTGACGGGGCCCCGGTTCGTGTCCCTGGTCCTCGACGGCCACCTGCTCCAGCCCGTAGGCCGCGGCGAAATGACCAAAGGCCGGGTGGAACACGAAGAATCGGCGGCCGGCATGGGGGGCCAGCTGGGTGCGGATTTCCTGGTCCAGGTTGGTGAGTCGAGTTTTCAATGAGGCGGACCGGTCCGCGAACAGCTGGGCCTGGTCGGGACGGAACCGGCCAAAAGCTTCGGCCATTTCCTGGGCCGAGGCGGCGGCCTGCATGGGGTCCAGCCAGGTGTGGGGGTCCAGCTCATCGGGGTGATGATGATGCCCGTGGTGATCGTGACCTTCGTGGTCTTGTCCCTCGCCCGGTTCGGGGCCCACCAGGGTTGGACCGTTGGGCAAGGCCCGGACTCGGGGGACCAGCCCCTTCTCGAAGGGGACGCCGGCCGAGATGAAAAGGTCGGCATCCTGCAACTCTGCGAGCTGACGCGGAGTGGGCTCGAAGGTGGCCGGGGAATGCCCCGGGCCTACCAGAACGCTCACCTGGACCTGGGGCCCACCGATCTGCTGAGCAAACCAGGCCTGAGGCAGAATGCTGACCACCACGCGCAAGGGGGCGCTTTCCGCCTCTTTCGCTGCGGCGAAGGAGAGGCCGATCAATGGTGCGGCCACCAACAGGCCCAGACCAAGGGCCAGGATTTTCAAAGAAATGTTTTTCATGGGAGGTCATGATAACGCCTCTGCGGCTGTTGGCCAGCAATGAAAATGGCCTGAGGTGATGTTTTCCTCTGGTTTGCGGCTGGTTGTTGCTTTAGCTTGGATGGGAAATCCAAGCCGTCCGGGGCCCGAGCCTGCAGGTGTCCTGAGGGAAGCCCTGCCGGAATCCCGCTCCTTTCCCAGAGACCCAAGGAGAGAACCATGCCTTTGATCCCCATGCGCGTCCTGCTGGACCATGCTGCCGAGAACAACTACGGCGTCGGCGCCTTCAACGTGAACAACATGGAACAGATCCAGGCCATCATGATGGCGGCCACCGAGACCAACAGCCCCGTGATCGTACAGGCCAGCCGCGGGGCCCGCAGCTACAGCCAGGACAATTACCTGCGC
>JAZBOO010000194.1:0-9256 GCA_036351155.1 Candidatus Krumholzibacteriia bacterium
CATCAACGACACCATGCCTCCTCAGCCCGAAAAAGAGAAGTGGCTGCCCACCATCATCGAAGATGGGGCCAGCCTGGGCTCGAACTGCACCATCCTGCCGGTGACCGTGGGCAAGGATGCCGTCGTGGGCGCCGGGGCCACCGTGACCAAGGACGTGCCCGCCGGGGCCATCGTGGCTGGTTGCCCGGCCAAGATCCTGCGCTACAAGGAAGGGTACGGACCGGAGGCTTGATGCTGTTCCCTGGACTGAAGACAACAACCTGGTTGTTCACCACCTTCATTTTCGCCGCCGTCGCCCCGGCCCGGGGCGATCAGAGCCCCGTTTTTGCCGACTCGACCGCGATTGAAGAGATGGTGGTCAGCGGGCAGGCTTCGGCCAGAACCAGAGGCAGCGAAAGCCAGGTCCGGGCCCCTCAGGTGATCGTGCACAACCCCGGCTCCCTGGCCGACCTGGGTGCGGTGCTGCCCTCGGTGAGGGTGGCCACCAACAGCCGCGGTGAAAGCACCCTGATGATCCGCGGAGCTCCCGAGCGCCACGTCCAGGCCTTTCTGGATGGTATTCCCCTGAACCTGCCCTGGGACGAGAGAGTGGATCTGGAGGCCATTCCCATCACCGGAGTGGGGCGCCTGGTGGGCCGCCGCGGCCTGCCCTCCCTTCTCGATGGACCGGGTGCTCTGGCGGGCACCGTGCGCATCTTGCCGCCGGTTCTGAGGGACAAGGACCGCAGTGCGCGCCTGAATCTGTCTCTGGGCAGCGAGTCCCAGATGCGGACCAACCTGACCGGTCAGCGCCGGCTTGGCCCCTGGAATGTGCTGGCTGCCGGAGGGTGGCAAAGCCGTGACGCCTTTCCTCTGCCCGGGGGCGGCAACCCACGCTTCAACAGCGACCTGGATCAGCTTTCGTTGCTGCTGCGCGGCAGTCGTCCCGTGGCGGGCCAGGGGCGGTTGAACTTGCTGGCCAGTCTGTGGGGCGGTTCCAAGGGTGTGCCCCCCGAGCTGCATCTGGGCGAGGAGGCCCGGTTCTGGCGCTACCCCGTGCGCTCCCGGGCCCTGGTGGGCGCCTCGCTGGCCCTGCCTGTGGGCCACTGGGATCTGAATGCCATGACCGCCCTCGACTTCTTCCGGCAGGAAATCGACGCCCGCGGTCCGGACGGCTGGGATCAACCTCTGGTCAACGGCCAGGATTACGAGAAAGACTTCGACCGGACAGGACACCTGGCCGCCGGCGCCACCCGGTGGCTGGACAGCTTCGGACGCCTTTCCCTGCAAACCAATGTCCGCTACACCCAGCACCGCGAGAGCCTGAGTGTCGGGGGCGGGGTCAACAGCTACAGCCAGGTGATGGGTGGCGTGGTGGTGGAAGGTGAATTTTTTGCCGGTTCAGGCTGGGTACTTCGGACCGGCGGGGGAATGGACTTCGCCTCCACTCCCGAGGCCGGCGACAAGGACCAGGCCGACGGCTTCACCGCCCCGGCCTTGAACCTGCGGTTGTCCCACCCCCTGGGAAGACAGGCCGAGATCCATGCCGGCGCCAGCCGACGCAGCCGGTTTCCCAGCCTGCGGGAACTGTACAGCGGGGCCCTCGGTCGCTTCGTGCCCAATCCCGACCTTACTCCTGAACAGCAAGATCTTTTCGAAGCGGGCATGAACCTGGAGGGCGCCACCTGGCATGTGACCGGCGCGGCTTTCCTGCAATACCTCACCGATGGGATAGAGAGAATCAGCCTGCCCGGACCTGAACGTCAGTTCATGCGGGTCAATCTCACCACCATCCGGGTTCCCGGCTTCGAATTGCATGGCACCTGGAACCCGGCTTCTGGCTGGAACCTCTTTGGACAGCACACCGTCCTCGCGGCCCGGGTGGAAACCGAAGGCGGATTCGATCGCCCGGCGGAAGACCGGCCCGACTACCTGTCCCGACTGGGTGTCCAGTGGCGCAAGGCTTCGGGGCCCGGAGCCATGCTCGAAGTGGCCGTGACCGGAGCCCGCTGGAGTGCGGACGCCACTAACGAGAACACAGAGCTGACCCGTCTGCCCGCCCATGCCCGTTGGAACGGCCGATTGAGCTGGGTCTGGGATGTGGGTCAGCGCGCCGACAAGCTGCCGGTGGACCTCGAGTCATTCGTCCGCGTCGAAAACCTCTTTGACCAGCGCGCCGATTTTCAGGTGGGTCTGCCCGAAACGGGCCGCGTTTTCTCGGTCGGGGCCAGCCTGGGTTACTGACCGCGGCACCCTCCCTCTCAATAAAAGACTAAATCTCTAAAATAAGTAGCCGATCATAAAAAGGAGAACCTTCGACCCTTTCGTCATCCCGTCCAGCAAGGACAGGTCGTGTCGCCGCACCAGAAAATTATTCGTCCCATCGACGAGGAGCGCTCGCAAAGCCGTGCGCGCCTGTCCATTTGTGGCGTTTCTCTGCTGGCATTCCTGGCCATCTGGTACTTTCGCGGGTTCGAAAATCAAGCCACCCTCCTCAGCGGCCTCCTGACCATTCTGGGCTATTCAGCATTTTCTGTTCTGTGGTACCGCTTGGTGGTCTCCAAACCTGACCAGGATCACTGGCGGCGCTACATCGGCATGCTGGCAGATCTCGGGATCATGACTTTTTTCCTGCACCTGGGCGATGAGCACGTCACCGCCTACTACCCAATTTTCTTGTGGGTCATCATCGGCAACGGCATCCGCTTCGGCAAGCAGCACCTTCTGGCCGGTGTGGCGGTGGGTGCCACTGGCTGGTGGTCGCTGCTCGTCATGAGCCCCTATTGGCAAGCGAATCTGGAGATGGGCATCGGGCTGATGGTCGGCGTGGTTGTCCTTCCGGTCTTTTTCCTGACCGTTCTGCAGCGTCTCGAGGCGGTGCATGAGTTGCGCGTGCGTCTGGCCAAGTCAGAGCTGGCCGACCAGGCCAAGGACCAGTTCCTGGCCACCATGAGCCACGAGATCCGCACCCCCATGAACGGAATTCTGGGCATGGCCGAGGTGCTGGGCGAGCCTGACCTCGATGGCCACCAGCGCGAGCACCTGCACATCATCACCCGCTCGGTGGAATCGCTCCTGAATATCATCAACGATATTCTCGACTACTCCAAGATCACCAGCAGCCAGCTGGTCCTGGAGCAGATTCCCTTCAATCTAGAACGCCTGCTCGAGGACGTTCAGCAGCTCCTGAAGACCACCACCGAAGCCAAGGGCATCACCCTCCAGTTCTCGTACCCCGACGATGCCCCCCGACATTTCGTCGGCGACCCCACGCGCCTGCGGCAGATCGTGCTGAACTTGGTCGGTAATGCCATCAAGTTTACCGAGAAGGGGCTCGTTCGGGTGACTCCGCAGATCAAGGCCGGCGGTGGCATGGGCAATGTGGTCCTCGAGATCGAAGACACCGGCGTGGGCATTCCCGAGGAAAGGCTGGACGCCATCTTCGATCAGTTTGAACAGGCGGACAACTCGATCACCCGCCAGTACGGCGGCACCGGACTGGGTCTGGCCATCAGCCGCCGACTGGCCCGCTTGATGGACGGGGAAATCCTGGCCCGGTCCGTCGTCGGCTCGGGTTCCGTTTTCACCGTCCGACTCAGCTTGACCGAAACCACGGCCCCCGCTCTCAAGGCAGCCCCCGCCCCCGAAGAGTTGCCGAACTTTGGTCTGCGGGCCTTGTTGGCCGAAGACAACAAGTTCAATCAGACCGTGGTCGTGAATCTGATGCGCAGAATAGGCATCGAGGTGGAGATTGCGGAAAACGGGGCCCAGGCTCTGGAAATGCTGGAAAGTAAAAAATACGATCTGGTTTTCATGGACATTCGCATGCCGATCATGAACGGCTACGAAGCTACCAAGGCCATCCGATCCCGGCCCGATCATCTGGCCAGAATCCCCATCATCGCGCTGACCGCCGAGGCCACCCGGGCCGATGTCCGCAAGAGCAAGGAATCGGGCATGGATGTTCATCTGACCAAGCCGGTTCGCATTGCCGAAGTGGTTCAGGCCCTGGAATCCCTCATGTGGCAGGCCGTCACGGCTCCCTGATCTCTATCCGGTTCCTTCCATTGTCCGCAACCCCACCTCTTCCACTTGCTGCAAGCGTCGATTCTGGGCACGAACCAGACTCTGGATCATGCGCAGATCGCGGTCGGTCAGCTGCAATGCCGTTTCCACCCAGATGCGGGTGATGGACATCAATTCCTCGTAGGTCACCGGGCCGACCATATTCTGGATCCGGTTCATGGCCCCGTGGGCGTTTCCGCGACGCCCGCGTTCGCGCACCAGCTCCTCGACGGCCATTTCCCCCTCCCCCTCATCCACCACCAGATCGACCAGCCCCAGGTGGAACATGTCCTGCGCCGTGAGGGTCTCGCCGCTGGTCATCAAGCGGCGGGTGGTCGACAGATTGGTGCGACGAATCAGGAAGCTGTAGGCACCCATACCGGGAATGAGATTGAAAAGGATCTCGGGCAGCCCGAACTTGGCGTTCCGCTCCGCAATGACCACGTTGCTGGAAATGGCCGCCTCGAACCCGCCGCCCAGCGCATCACCCTGGATTAGCGAGACAGTGGTTACCGGAAGATGGAAGTTCACCGCATTGGGGTACAGCACGTCGATGCAGGCGGTCGCATAGCGCAACAGCCCGGCTGCGTCGCGGCGCACAATCAGGGAGGAAAAAAGGTCCAGGTCGCCGCCGAGATTGAACACTCCCGGGACGGCGCTTCCCAGCACCAGATATTGTACGCGCGGCTCACCGTATCCGCGGCGGCGTTCACAGGCGGGGCGGATCAATTCCTGAAAGCGTCTGAGTTCAGCCAGCAGTTCCAGGTTGAAGCAAGGGCGACCCTGGGGCTTCATCCAGTACCATAAAACACGAAGCTCGGGGTCATATCTGACCTCGAGTTGCTTGTACGATCCCCAGTTCTTCGATTGCCCCGATGTTTCGGGCATGGGCGACTCCCCGATCTGTGCGAACCCCTGTTGTCGATGATATGAGCTTATCCGGTTTCCATTCATCTGAACAGTAAAGATGCCCTGTAATCCACGTAAATTCAAACCCCATACTGAATAAGCGTTTCCCATACCTTGGCCGTCCCAGGCAAAAAACACCGACCGCCCTTTTGGGAGCGGCCGGCTGTTGCGGAATGGTTTTGTTGCCTAGAACCGGCTCCACAGCATCTGGTTGGTCACCTCGTGGTGGAACATGATCTCGGCCCGCTTGATGCGGTCGCCCAGCTCGCGCGGACAGCGATGGGCCACCATCTCCTTCAGCTCGTAGTACTTGCCGTGGCTGTCCTCGCCCATCAGTTCCTTGACCCAGGAGCTGCGCCGGTAGCTGACCATGGCATCGTAGATATTGCCCGGCAGCAGGTGCTTGCGCACACGCTTCGGCTTGGGGGCGTTGGGATCGGGCTGGGGGCCTTCCAGACCGGTGCGCAGCAAGGTGTAGATCAGCAGGTAGGGGTTCACGTCCGGACCCACCGAGCGCACCTCGATCCGCTGCCCGGCCTTGCTGGCGTAAGGAATACGGATCATGGAACTGCGGTCCACCGCACTGGCGTTGATCTCGTTGGGCGCCTCGTAGTTGGGATCCAGCCGGCGATAGGCGTTGACGCTGGCGTTCAGCACCAGACACATGTCCTCGGCGCTGTACAGGATGCGCTGGGTGAAATCGTCCCCGTAGGCCGACATGTTGTTCTCGCCGTTGCCATCGTAGAACAGGTTCTGCCCGTCCTTGGCAATGCTGATGTTGGTGTGCATGCCACTGCCGTTGATCCCGGTGACAGGCTTGGGCAGAAAACTGGCGGTCATGTCCATGCTCTGGGCCACCTGGCGGCATAGCAGCTTGTACAGCTGGATACGGTCGGCCGCGATCAAAGCCGGAGCATACTTGAAGTTCATCTCGAACTGGGAGGGCCCCACCTCGGGGTGGTCCTTCTCGTTCTCGAAGCCCATGGCCCGTTGCACTTCAGCTGCCGAGTCGATGAACTGACGCAGAGGATCCTGGGGCAGGCTGTGATAGTAACCGCCCGTGCTGTTCAGCTCGAACTCCCCCGTGCGGTAGTACTTCCGCTCGGCATCCCGACCGTTGAACAGGAACCCCTCGATCTCGCTGGCAATGTTGGCGACGATGCCTTCATTCCGGTACAGGTCCCGCGTGTAAGCCAGCAGGCGTCCCCGGAAGTCGGCCTCGTAGGGCTCGCCGTCCCGGTTCAGGACATGACCGAACACCAGCACCTTGCCGGGGCCGAACACGTCGGCCGGCATCCAGTAGAAAGCCCGCCAGTCGATCTCCAGGCGCAGATCACTTTCGGCGATCTTGGTGAACCCGCGAATGGAGGATCCGTCAAAGGTCAAACTGTCGGAATTGAGCAGGAACTTCTTGTCGTAATCGAGCATGTGCAACCGACCCTCGAGGTCGGTGAAAGCCACCGTCACGGCCTTGATGCGTTTTTCTTCTTCCAGATACTCGCGCCGCTCGGCTTCGACCTTCTCCATGGGCGTCCATTGCGCCTGGTGCTCCTTGGACCGGAGGTTCAAATCTTCCAGGCGTTCGTAGGGAATCTTCAGGAATTCGCGCAGCGGGCCGTGATTCAGGTCCATGGTCGTGGCTTCTTTCGACAAGGGTGGAATGATACTCGACTTTGAAAGCAAGCCAAGTCTAGCACTATTCTGAACTGATTTAAACTTATTTATACAATTATTTTTAATTTCTTCACTGTTCATTTAGTATTTTTCTTATTTCGGATACAGATAAACCTAAAAAAAATTATTGATTCTCCCTGTTCTGGCTCCTTGGGAACTTCTCGGGCCCAGATTTTGCCTGGACAGCGATCTCTCCTCCCGCCTCGCTTGCCACAGCCACACCCGAAGGAGTATCATGTTTTCGAAATCCAACCGGGAGGATTCCATGGCCAACCGCGCCAAGGATTGGTTCGCCCAGGCCGAATACGATTTGCGGCATGCCCAGGACGCTCAGGGCCAGGGTAGCCATGAATGGGCCTGTTTTGCTGCCCAGCAATCGGCGGAAAAAGCCGTCAAGGGCCTCCACCTTCATCGTGGACAGGAAGCCTGGGGTCGCGTGGTCGCCCAGCTGGTGGCTCAGCTGCCATGCCATTTTCCCGCCGATCTTGTCGACCGCGCCAAGGTCCTGGACAACTTCTATGTGTCCACCCGGTATCCCAATGGACATCCCGACGGTGCCCCCTTCGACCACTACGGCCCCCTGCAAAGTGAGGAGGCGCTGAAGCATGCCCGTGCGATCGTTGCATTCGTTCGTGCTGAAATGGCCGGATAAGGAAACCGTGACCCGCGCTGCCCACAGCTGGGGCCAGGCCCAGGCTGCCGAGCGGCCCGGCTTGATCCGCCTGGGCTACTTCGGCTCCTACGCCCGTGGCAACTGGGGCGTGGGCAGTGATCTGGATCTCGTGGCTGTCCTGGACAGCTCCGATCGCCCCTTCGGCGAACGCCCGCTGGACTGGGATCTGACTCCCCTGCCCGTTCCGGCGGACCTGCTGGTTTACACTCGCGAGGAGTGGAATACAGTTGTCCACCGCGGTGACCGCTTCGCCCACACCATGACCACCGAGGTGGTCTGGCTGTTCTCACGGACCACGCCCGATCAGGCCGTCACCGATTCCTCGCAGGCCTGATATACCTGCTCCGCCAGCCGCTGGTGGTCGTAGGGCTTGATGGCATACCCCTGCACCCCGTAGTTCCGGGTGATCAACTTGTCGCAGGTGTCCGAGGACGCGGTCAGGATGATGACCGGGATGTCCGCGGTCATGGCATCGGCCCGCAGCCGCTTGAGGGTGCCGAATCCATCGAGCACCGGCATGTCCAGATCCAGGATGATGCAGTCAGGGTAGCCGGCCCGTGCGATGTCGCAGGCCTCACGGCCGTCACCGGCCGTCACCACATCGAAACCAAGATTTTCGAAGCGCAGGGTCAGGCTTTCGCGGAGGTCGGGTTCATCATCGACGACGAGGATGCGCAGATGAGCGTTGTTGATCACGGTGAGAGTCCTCCCGGATAAGGGGCTCGGATGGCGCCTTGAACCTCAAGGCAACTTCTCTCATTGATCGGCAGGATGTGTGAAAAATTGAGCAATAATGGGCAAAATGATCCAGATAACCGATCTCAATAGTCGGCGTAGATCCGTCCCGAATCATGCAGCCAGTCGGCGATCTTCTCCACCGCCCCCTGGGTATCATTGTCCGAGATGTCCAGACCAAGGACCGGCAGCCGCGTTTGGGCCATCAACTCGTCGAACTTCTTCTGCTCGCGGACGAAGACCTCCAGGTCATCGTACTGCCCCGGGTTGCCCGACACCACCAGGCGCCGCCGCCGTGCCGCCTCGAACGATTCCGCCGACCGGTGCAGGTAAACGACGCCGAACCCGATGGCCAGCAGCCGCTCCTCCAGCTCAGCGAAATCCAGAACGACCCCACCGTTCAGCGACTGGTAGGCCAGGGTGGAAAGATGAAAGCGATCGATGATCCAGCTGTAGTAGCGCTGCAGCTCGAACAGCCGCACCCAGGTGTCGTAGGTTTCCAGGGCCAGGGCCATTTCCTCGGCCTGGAAGTTGATCAGGCCGCGGCCCCAGGGAAAGTTGGTGAAGGCGCACCACTCGGCCGAGACCACCGGCGAGTGGTAGCGGTACTTCCGGGGCCCCACCACGCGCGGGTGCTCGTTCAGGGCCAGGGCGATGTCGGTCTTGAAGGTCAGACGGGTGCCTTCGAGAATGATCTTGGGGCACATCTTGCGGGACATGGCCATCTCCTGGAAAAGGATTCGGATCGGTTGATTCTACAGCAGAGCGTCGGTCACCAGCAAAGCGGAAACCAGCAGGGCGAAGGTGTTGATCTCCATGAAGCGGATGCGGCAGCTGCGCATGAACGGGGTCTTGAACTTGCCCTTACCCGGCACCAGCTGCGCCGGATCGTCAATACCCACCGGAGCCAGAGCGCCAGCCTTGATCAGGCCCACCGAGCGCACCACCACCAGCAAGCCCGCCGCGGCAATCACGTAGGCCAGAATCGCCCGATCGAACAGCGAAAACAGAGGGAGCAGCAGGGCCGCCACGCACACCGCGGCAATCCAGACGAAGGTCAAGCGCACGATCTGCACCCGGTCGAACTTGTCGAACAGGCTGGGTAGGCCGCCGTCCAGGTAATCCTTCTCGTAGAACAGCAGCAGCAGCCAGAAGTGGGGAATTTGCCAGAGGAAGAAGAAGAAGGCCACCAGGTGAATGGTGGGATCGCTCAGGTACCCC
>JAZBOO010000195.1:0-4028 GCA_036351155.1 Candidatus Krumholzibacteriia bacterium
CGACAGGGCTTTGCCCACCCGCAGCTCGTAGGTGTTGGCCTTGTAGGCGTCGCTGGCCCCGCTTTTCCAGACCACGACCGCATAGTAGCCCGCTACTGGCGGCGAGTACTGAAAGGCCTCATCGCCGCCAGCGATTGTACTCAAGCTCGCCACCTCATAATCCCACTTGCCAAAATAGTCGCCGGCCGCGTCGTACAGGCTCACGTTGAGGTCGGCCGTCCCGCTCAGGTTGTCCAGGGTGAAGCGGTAGGTCAGGTCCGGGTCGTTCAGATAAACCTCGTGGACCCTCAAGATGTCCTGGACGCCGATGGTGACCGAGCCGGTGCCCACTTCTTCCCCGTAGGCGTCACCGGGAATCAATGTCTCGCCCACGGCGTTGCTCTGCTCGATCAGGGCGTCGGATCCCACTGGATTGTCGTAGCTCGTCGCTCCGGCAAAACGGACGAAGTTTTGACCCACCTGGTTGCCGTTGACCAGGATGAAATCACTCAGGCCAGCACCGCTGAAAGAAGTTTCCAGAGCGGTGGAGAAACCGACCGTGCTGCTGACATAATCGTTGTAGACGTACATGTCGTAGTCGTCGGATTCACTGGTCGGCAGGACGCCGACGGCGCCCCACCAGTTTCCGGTGAAGCGGAAACCGTCGCAGTTCGGTGCCGAGAAAACCCCGCGTTCCGGGGGCTGGGTCCTGGTGATTCCGCTGAGATTTGTCAGCGTGTACGGGGAGTACACAGCCTGAACGGAGTAGGTGTTGTTGGATTCGTTGGACTCGATGATTTCATCACGGGTGTCATAATCCACCCGCAGCGTGTGCCGGCCACCCTTGACCGTCCATTCGAAGTTTCTCCAGAGCCCGATGGTCGATCCGGCACTCCAGATGTTGCTCCAGCCCATGCCGTAGTAGGAGCGGCCATCGAGGAACAGCTGATTGAAAGCCCCGGGCGCGGCGCAATCCAGTCCGGCATTTCTCATCGCGATGCTGATGTGAGTTGGGGTGTTGCCATTCAGAGCGCCGGGAATCGGCGCGAAGGTTTCGGTGGCATCGTCCGTATTGCGTGGCACCAGAGGGTTCCACCACCCCGAGGGCGTGCCGGGGTTGAAGTCGGGACGCCCAGCCCGCGGGTACATGAATTCCCCGCCGAGTACATCATCGAGATCCAGGGTGCGTGCTTCGATTTCGCCAGTGGCCGAAAAACCGTACATCGTTTTTTCGGAATCGGCGGTGCCATTCACTTTTCTCAATCCTATCGCGGTGCCCACCTGGAATGCGCTCGAGTTGGCCACGTCCATGGCGCCGGCTTCGCCCGAGCAGCTCCAGAGATAGACTTGAGCATTGTACAAGGTGTCAAATTCATAGAGTTCCCCGGTGGCGACGTTGAACCTCTTGTTTGTCAAAGAAATCGTGGCGTCGCTCCAGCCGGATGTGGTCCAGGCCTGCGTGTTGATGCCGTCGGTCTGGGAATTGCCGGACGATGCGGTGGTGCCCATGTACGACATGGTCATATCGGACGCACAGGTCCAGGCGTTGAAGCTTTCGACCAGCTCCCTGCGTGTCTCATCCACGGTGCAGCCCGGAGCACCGTTCTGATTGAGATACCATTGCAGGTTCTCTGTGGGCCACTTGTAGCCCGACCAGCTGTAGATGACTTCCAGATCCAGATTGTTGCTCCAGGTTCCGGTGGCGCCGCTGCGGACACGGATGTCGCCGCTCCAGGTGGGCGGAACCTCAAAGGTGGTCCAGCCCGCGCCGCTGGCCACGGGCGAAGCTTCGGCTCCGCTGTCAAACTCGACCAGATCGCCCGGGTGGCCGATGCCGGATCCGAAGATGGTGATGTTCTGCCCGATCCCCGCGGCGACGCGCGGGGGGACAACCGAGGTGATGGTCTGCCCAAAGGCGCTGGTCGCCAGGGTCAGGACAAGGCTGATCAGCAAGGAACGCATGATCAAGGACAGGGCTTTCATCGCTGCACCTCCCCGGGAATGGCCGCGAAGATTTCCGCCTTGAACTCATCCAGTTCGACGGGGTGGTTGAGCTGATTCAAAGCAAAGGATTCAGCCACCGTGAACTTTCCTTGCTCATCCTGGGCCACGCGCAGTTGGCCGCGTTCATCGGTATCCAGAAACAGCACGACCATTTCATCGAGGAAGAACTGGGGCGCGTGCTCCGACATTATTCCGATGTCGTTCACGACGCCGCCGGCCACCGTCAGGGTCACGGTCGCGTTCTTCAGAAGAGTTCCTTTCCAGCCCTCGTCCACACGGACGATCACCTGGGTGAGAATGGTGGTGTTTTCGGCATTCCAGGTGCTCTCCAGTGAGACCACCTGGCCGTGCACGATGTGCTCTGCCCTTTGCGCCATGTCGTCTACACTCATCTTGATGAGCAAGGCCTGGGCTGGGGCCGCCAGCAGCAGCAGCGCCCCCACGAGAATGCTGAGGCGTTTCATCGCTGGCCTCCTTGATCCTGGATCGGAGCCGGACGATGCACGCTCTGGGGCTGGACCTGGGGCCCATTCAGGGTGATGTCCAGAATGCGGCGGGCTTCTTCGACCTGGGTCTGGTCTCCCTTGGCCAGGGCGAATTCGATGATCTTGTGCAGCATCTCGACCTGGCTGTTCACCTTGGCGGCTTCGATCTGTTTCTGCAGATCGGCGCGGCCCTGCTCGGTGGCCTGGCTTTCAAGCTGGGCTGCCAGAGCAGCCACGGCGGCGCGACCGGCGTCCTTGATGGCGTGTAGCTCCTGTTCTTCCGGAGTGAGCTGCGGCATCACCACGACGTCGGGAGCAGGCTGTTCGGTCCCCTCTTCCATGGTCTGGACATCCGCTTTGGGATCTTCGGCCTGGGCCAGCGCCATGGCGGCCATGGTCACCAGCGCGAGGATCAACAGAGAGCTTTGTCGTTTTTGCATGGGAAACTCCTCGGGATATCTGGGGATAACTTGGGATGACACGGGTCAGGCCCGGTCCATTGCTTGATAGGGGAGTCGTTGACGAGGGAGGGGTGTGACAAAATCCGATAAAAAAAGTATGGAATTAATTTAAGTGATTTCTTTGCATCTGGTTGAGGGGCCAGGTCGCTGAACGCAGACTCCGCCGGTCAACGGCGAGGCCGAGTTTCCCATTTCAGATTCGTGAGGTGACAGGCACGGTCAGGTGCCCGGATCAGTCCATCCCGCTCTTCTTGATGGCCTCGCTCACCACCTGTTCCTCGGCATGGTGGGGCATGGTCACCTGCAGGCGCGGCTCGGCCTGCATGGCCTGCGCGATGGCAAACTCGGCGCCCGAGTTGCGGGCCCAGGCCCGGCGGGCGATGCCGTTGTTCACATCCCAGTGCAGCATGCTGGTCAGGCGCCGGTCGGCGTCCTCGCTGCCATCAAGGAGCATGCCGAAGCCGCCGTTGATGACCTCGCCCCAGCCCACGCCGCCGCCGTTGTGCAGGCTCACCCAGGTGGCGCCCCGGAAGCTGTCGCCGATCACGTTCTGCACCGCCATGTCGGCGGTGAACATGCTGCCATCGTAAATGTTGCTGGTCTCCCGGAAGGGACTGTCGGTGCCGGACACATCGTGGTGGTCCCGGCCCAGGACAATGGGCGCTGTCAGCACGCCCTCGCGCACCGCCGCGTTGAAGGCGGCCGCGATGGCCCGGCGACCTTCCGCGTCACTGTACAGGATGCGGGCCTGGCTGCCGACCACCATTTTATTGGCGCCGGCCTGACGAATCCACCGCAGGTTGTCGAGGTACTGCTGGCGCGTTTCGTCGGGGGCCTGGGCGGCCAGTTTTTCCATGACATCGCCGGCCAGCCGGTCGCTGGTTTCCAGGTCGGCGGGATCGCCGCTGGTGCACACCCAGCGGAAGGGCCCGAAGCCGAAGTCGAAACACAGCGGCCCCATGATGTCCTCGACGTAGCTGGGATACAGGAAGCGTCCGTCGGGCTTGGCGATGTCGGCGCCGGCCCGGCTGCACTCCAGCAGAAACGCGTTCCCGTAATCCCAGAACTTCATGCCCTTGGCCACGCAGGCGTTCACCGC
>JAZBOO010000196.1:0-2269 GCA_036351155.1 Candidatus Krumholzibacteriia bacterium
ATAATTATAGAGATTTAGTCTTTTATTGAGGCAGGGAAGATCGCTGTCAATATCCCAGACTGGCCCCGAGGGAGAAAATGCGACCCGGCTCGGGCAGTCCCACCTGAAAATCGGCGCGCTGATCGAAGATATTTTCCACGCGGACAAAGGATTCCAGGTCCACCGGCAGGTTGTTGCCGCGCCGGCCCACATCCCAGACCCAGCTCAATCGGCCATTCCAGCGGGCATGCGCCGGCAGACGGGTCAGTCCGGTGTCCTCGCTGGTGGCGTCGGCGCTCCAGCGGGCTCCGGTCACGGCCACCTCGAGCATGGCCGCGGGGCCCGTTTTTTGCCGCCACTGCACACCCAGGCGGGACAGGTAATCGGGCCGGTCTTCCGCCGGACGGTCAAACCCGCCCGCGGTTTCCACCCGGGCCGCGAGGATGGTGTGCTGGCCAAAGAGGTTCCAGCCGGGAGCCGGGTTCCAGTGGCCATGCAGTTCCAGGCCGGGCACCCTGATGGTGGTGAGGTTGACCCGCATGAACTGACGTTCAGGCCCGGGCAGGCTGATTCTCTCGATCCCATCGGTGAGATACTGAAGGAAGGCCGCCCCGGTCAGTTGCCAGGTGGCACCTTCCAGGTTCATGCCCACTTCGAAAAGATCCTGTTGCTCGGGAAGCAGATCGGGATTGGGCACAAAGCGGCCGAGGGCTCCACTGTACAGCTCGCGCAGGCTGGGAAACCGGCTGCGACGGCTGGCGCCGGCATGGAACTCGGCTCTGCTGCCCACCGGATGGGACAGCCGCAGGTTCAGGGCCGGGGCGGTGAAGCCGTCGGCCTGGTTCTTGTCGCCGGCCTCGGGCGTGGAGGCGAAGTCCATCCCCCCGCCGGTCCGGAGAACCCAGCCGGCCCCGGCAAAGAACTCACCTTCCATCACCACGCCGCCGAGCACCTGGCTGTAGCTGTTCACCCCGCCGCCCACGCTCAGGCTCTCGCGATGCTGGGTGTAGCGGACATTGGTTTGCAGGGAAAGGCGTCCGAAGCTGTCCAGCCATCGGGTGGCGCCGGCGGCCAGGTGTCCTGTCCGGTCGAAATCCTTCTCGTAATCCTGGCCGTTGACCAGAGGTTGATCCCAGCCGTCCGGACCGCGGGCGTCGATTTCCTGCCGATAAAAATCGATGGCGGTCATGGCATTCAGATCCCAGTGACCCACGGGCAGCGCCAGCGACCCGCCCACCAGGGCCCGGGAACGCACCGGGTAGCGCCAGAACCGGGCGCCCTGCCCCAGATGAAGCTCGGGGGGCACGCCCTTGGACCCGCCCCACAGACTGGCCAGCAGGTTCAACCGGCCCCGGCCCGCCACGGGTCGGCTGCCTCGCAGCAGCACCGAAAGCTGGTCCAGGTCGCTGTTGAAGCGTGGGTTGCCGCCATCGGGCAGGGGAAAGGCGTCACGGCTTTGCCAGCCGCCGGCAGCCAGCAGGTTCCAGGGACCAAGTCGGCGCTGTTCGGTCAGGTTGGCGCGCACCTGGGCCTCGCTGCCCACGGACAGATTCATGCGCGCACTACGGTCCTTGCCCATCAGAACCGGCGGCAGAATGCGTACCGTGCCAGCCAGGGCGCCCGGTCCATCGAGCAGAGAGGGCAGGCCGCGGCGGCCCAGCAGGCGCCCCACCCCGGTGATGGGAATGGTCTCGAGGTCCACCCTCTCGTCCCAGGGGAGATTCAGAGGGATGCCATCCAGAAAGGTCTGAACGTGGCGCTCGGGAGCTCCGCGGATCATCAGGGTGCTTTCACCGCGGCTGTTGGTGGCCACCCTCACCGAGGGCAGCACCGCACCGAGATCGGCCAGGGAGCCGGGGTTGTGTACGATCACCTGGGGGGCTCCGACCTGGCTTTCACTGCCCCGGGTCCTGGCCGAAGCTTGCCCGCTGACCACCATTTCCTCGACCGCGGTGGAGTCGGCAAAAACAGGGCTCTGGTCACCACGGGCCGGGGTGACGGTGGCGAAAATGAGGGAGGTGAACAACCAGGTTGTCGTCTTCAGTCCAGGGAACAGCATCAAGCCTCCGGTCCGTACCCTTCCTTGTAGCGCAGGATCTTGGCCGGGCAACCAGCCACGATGGCCCCGGCGGGCACGTCCTTGGTGACAGTGGCGCCGGCGCCCACGACGGCGTCCTTGCCCACGGTCACCGGCAGGATGGTGCAGTTCGAGCCCAGGCTGGCCCCATCTTCGATGATGGTGGGCAGCCACTTCTCTTTTTCGGGCTGAGGAGGCATGGTGTCGTTGATG
>JAZBOO010000197.1:0-6069 GCA_036351155.1 Candidatus Krumholzibacteriia bacterium
CGGTTGGGCTTGCCCCTCGACAGCCGGCCGGTGATCAAGTCCGAGTTCATCGCCACCGGGTTGACCAATCTGGCCGGGGGTGAGGTGGTGACGCTGTGGACCACCGCCACCAGCCCGGAACTGGCGGCGGCCCTTGTGGACACCTCGATCGCCTTGTTCCAGGAATATGCCGAGTCCGATACTCTGTCCAGCCAGATCAAGCTGACCCGGGATGGCCTGCGCCTGCAGGTCGATGTCCTGAGAACCCGATTGATGACCGTGGACAAGCGGGAGGCCGGGTTGAATCTGGATCTGGAATCGGCCCGGGCCGAATCGTTGATCGTGGCGGTGATGGACCAGGAACTGGGCTTTGAACTGGAAAAGCTCCAGGAGAAAAGAGACTTCTTTTCTCACCGGGTGGAGAAGTTGAATGAAGGTCTGCCGGCCCTGGAAAGGGATCTGAACCAGGTCGAGTCGGTGCTGGCCGAGGTCGCCACCGGCCGGGGTTCAGAGGCAGGCCAAACCCTCGATCCGGAGTCCATTCCAGGCTGGGTCCGGCGGGATGCGGTCCTTGATGGTGGGGATGTCCTCAGTGGTCTGGCCGAGATCCGGCTGCGCCTCCAGAACGAGCGGGCCCGCAACCTGGCCTTGCAGGATAGTTTCCGCTACGAGATGCAGGTGACGGGATTGGAGTTTCGCAAGCGGGAGATCAAGCGCGAAGCCACGGTGGAATCGAAGTTGCGCGATATCGAGAAGAAGATCGGGGACCTGGAGCTGGAGCGGGAGTTCGAACTGCCGGTCAAGCGACAGGAAATCAGCAACGACATCAACTCCCGGCTGATTCAGATGGGGACCCTGGCTCCGCTGCAGCGTGTGGGTGATACCCTGGTGTCGGAGAAGCCTGTCCGCCCTCGCGGCAAGCGGGCCACCTTGATCCTGGTGTTCCTGGGATTGATCGGTGGCGTTACCCTGGGCTTCGTGTGGGATTATCTATCGGCCCATCGGCAGGAGATTTTGAAGCCCTGACCCGGTTGTCGAAGACTCCGCGCACCAGGCCGAGACTGACCAGCCAGGCGGCCATGATGATGAAGGTCGGGTTGTTCAAATGTTCTTCGAACATGAACAGCCCGGCCAGATGAATCCCGAGCAGGCTGGCCAGGTAGAGTGGACTTTCGACCCCCTTGATGCCCCCCATCACCGTCGATATCAACCCTCCCAGAATCAACAGGCCGAAGGGCAGTCCCCAGACCAGAGAGGCCTGAAGAAAGGCATTGTGGGTGGCCCGGATTCCGGTTTTGTCGATCAGCTTGATCGACCCCTGGGAGGTGCCCAGGCCCAGGGGATTCTCCAGACTCAACTGCAGGGCCCCGCGGCCGCTGTCCTGGCGCTCGGTGGCGTTGCTGACCAGAGCTTCGGTGTTTTTCCAGCGGGCCCAGCCTCCCGGGGGACCATAGACCACCAGCAGGGGCACCAGAAAGGTCATGGCCACGGTGGCCAGGATGATGCTCAGCTTCAATCGGCGGGCCGTGGCCAGAGCAAACCCCACGGTCACCAGTGAGACCAGCAATGGGCTGCGTGTACTGGTCAGATTCAGGGCCACGAGTAAAGCCAGCAGACTTCCCAGGAACATGACCAGGCTCATTCGTCCCCGGAAATACAGGTAAAAACCTGCCGGCACCAGAAGGCTGAGCACCGAGCTGGACGCGTTGTGCTGGCCATGCAGCCCGGGGATGCGCACCTGATGGGCCACGGCTGTCGAGTAGTTGGCACCACTTGAAGAAAGTCCCACGGCCTGCAAAAGGGATTCGAACCCCAGCATCTGCAGTATCATGACACCCACGTTGGCCAGCCCCCCGATGACCAGTCCCCAGGCGAAGTACTCACGGAATTTTTCGTTCTCCAGGAGCAGAAATAGAGCGGCTGCCCAGGGCAAAGCCAGCAGCCAGCGCGTGGTCAAAACGGCCGAGCGGATGTCGCCGGACAGGATGTTGAAAAACAACCAGATCACGGGGGACAAAGCGAGGAGTCCCACCGCAGCCAGAGGCAGAGGCCGCTGCTTTCCCTGGGCCAGGCGCATGACGACCCAGGCGAAAAGGGCGACCCCGGCCAGGTCCGTGGCCCGGGGTGAGGTGGCCAGGAAGGGCACCACGTACAGGTTGACGGTCAGCAGGAAACCCGCCAGAAACGGCCAGGTTTTCTCACTTTTCAAGGTCACCCGTATTCTCCTTGGCAAGCAGGTTGTGGTAAAGGTCGGCGAACTGGTCCACCTGTCGGGTCAGGGTGAAGTTTTCGGCATGGCGGCGGGCGGTTGCTGCCATGGCGCGCCGGAGCGGGTGGTCCGTGGCCAGCCGCCGCATGGCCTCTTCCAGGCCGGATGCGGACGGGGCGATGAGCAGGCCGTCCTCCTGATCGGTGATCACCTCGGGAATACCACCCATTCGACTGCCGATGGCGGGTAATCCCCAGCTGAACCCGTCGATGATGCTCCGCGAAAACGGTTCGGACCACAAACTGGGCACCACCATGAAGTCGGCCTGACGGAGCAGTTCGCGCTTGGGTTCGCCGGTGACCATCCCATGGTAACACACCCGGCCCGGATGCCTGGCCACCAGGGCGCTGACCTTGTCATTCCAGGGCCCGGTGCCGGCAAAATCGAATCTCAGATGGCCGAGGCCCGGGTCGGTGAACAGGCGATCCAGAACGTCCAGCAAGAGGCCCAGTCCCTTGTGGTTGTTGATCTGGCCCAGGAAGAGCCCCCGCACCAGGGACCGGTGTTCACGGAGCGGGATTTGTTCTGGCCATTCCTCGAGGGCGTTGGGAACCACGGCGGTGGGGGTGTCCGGGAAAGCGCCTGCCTGAAGATGGCGGTCGATCACATATCGGGTGGGGGCAGTCACCAGCTGAAGACCCCCCGTTTGACGCACCTTCAGATGAGCCAGAATCCTGCAGGGCAGGGGGGGCTCCTGACAGTCGGTGAGGTTGGAACGCAGCAGGGTGGTGCGAGGACACAGCAGGTGGTAGTCCCGCAGGGTGTGGACGATGGGGATTTGGCGCTCTCGGGCGGCCGCCCAGATGGCCGGAGTCAGGCCCACCAGAGTGTTGGTGTGAACAATGTCCGGACGGGATAGATCCAGAACCTCGGTGAACAGACGTTGCCAGCGCCGGGAATGGACCAGGGCGAAATGGTTGAGCCCCCGGGTCAGGAAGCCCGGCTCAGTGTTCGAATTTTCAGCAGGCAGCAGATCGCACAGCCCGTGGGCGGCGGCTTCGTAAACCGTGCCCAGACCATCGGCCGTGGGCCGCGTGGTCAAGTGTCGGTCAGAACCGTGGCGGCCGGTGCTCGCCACGGCATCGGACGCCACCCCACGCCGACGCAGTTCCTGCCCCAGAAGGTGAGTGGACAGTTCGGCGCCGCCGATCACCTGTGGATAGAAGATGCTGTTCTGGATCAGGATTTTCATGGAGAGAACCTAGGCCAATCCCAGGCAGAGGACAAGGAAATCACGCTAGGATCTCATCCGCAGACGCCACAGGGCCGGCGCCGCCAGCAAAAAGAAAACCAGTCCGCCTACCACGACACGCAGGACCACGTGCCAGGATTCCGTGGTCATCACCAGCCAGGCCATGGCCCCATAGGCCGGCAGGCAAAGTCCCCAGGTCTGCACCAACAGGCGGCTGAAATTGCGGATACTGATGGCCACCAGGATCAGGAACAGCAATCCATGAGCCATGAGCATGCCCCAGCTGGCTCCCAATCCCCCGTGCTCGGGTGTCAGCAACCGGACGCCGATCACAGCGGCCAGCGAGCTGACGATCAGGGGCAGCAAGTACCAGCGCTGCCGGTCCTGGGCCAGCAGGGTGTTGCCCAGGAAGGTGGACAAGGCCAGCAACGGGTAGGAAATGGCGAGCACCTGAAACACGCCGCCGGCCTCGGGGAACTTGTCCTGGTACAGGAACGCAACCAGCTCGGGCCCCACCAGCCATCCACCCAGAGCAATGGCCGCCAGAATGGTGGACACGGTGCCGAAGAACAGGTTGAACGTGAGGCGGAAGCTCTCTCGTGAAACCGTGGCCATGCGGGAAAGCCGAGGCAAAAGGGCCCCCCAGAGGACATCCATGGCCACCACCAGAAAAAAAACAATCTTCGCGGCAGCAGCATAGTTACCGGCAATTTCCGGTGAAGCCAGTGTGCCCAGAATGATGATGTCGATGTTGAACAGAATCCGCAGGACCATCGAGTTGGCTCCGATGGCGCTGGACTGCTTCCAGCGACGGCGGCATTCGGACCAGGTTGGCCAGTGAGGGTGGATGAACCGGCCGAACCAGCGGGACAGAGGCACGTTGACCACCAGGTTGCTGAGGCCGGTGGCGGTCAGGAAGATGACCGGAACCCAGCGGGCAGCCTCCCATGAGGTGTGCCGGGCCAGCAAGGGCAAGGCCAGGAAAATCCCCAGAACATAGAGCAGGCTGCGGGTGATCCGCGAAAGACCCACCCAGGTCATCCGCTCCAGGCCCACGGCCACCCAGCCCTGCGTGTACACCTGGGGCACCACGGTCAGCAGATAGAAGACAAAGATCCAGGGGTCGTGGGCCGTGAAACTCAGGAAAGGCAGGGCCACCAGGCCCACCGCCAGGACCACCGCGGCCTGGATGGCGAGGATGCCGCAGTGCCGGGTGGCGTAGATGTAGATTTCCCGGGGATCGTCCAGCCGGGAAACCTCGCGAATACCCAGGGCCATCATGCCCCACTCGGCGCTGATCAGCGCGTAACCCATGGCCGCCACGCCGATCTGGACCACGCCGAACCAGTGGGGCCCCAGGGTGCCGGCCAGGAAAACCAGGGCGGCCACGTTGGCCAGCTGGGAGACGATCTGGCCCATCGTCAATATGCTCAGGTTGTGCAGGATCCCCTTGTTGCTGCGGAGGTTTTCCACGGGGGAATGCTGTTCTGAGCTGGGGTTCATCGTGACATCCTCGTGCTACTCAACGCAGAACAATGGTTTCCAGGTCGATACCCAGTTCCCGGCCGTCCGCGCTGTTCCGAACGACCGTCCGGGGAACGAAAGTCGGAGCCTCGATGACCAGCAGGTTCCCCCGGGAAGTCAGGAGGTTCGCAGGAATCTGCCACCGGAGAAAGGTCAACTGGTTGCCCACCAGCTCCAGATCACGATCATTGAGGGTCACCTGAAGCCGATCGCCCAGAGGGCCAGCCTCGGTGGGCCGCCATCCCCGCAGGACAATCTCCAGGAAACGGGGCTGGGCCGGAGGGGTTGCGAAGGTCAATGAGAAGGAATGCTGAGTCCAGATGCCATCGGTGTGCAGGCCGGAAACCTGGGCCCCGGTCAGGGCAGGCCGACCATCGGCAAACAAGGTGATGGACCCTGAATCCCGGGACAGGTCGACCTGGCCAAGGACCCACGGGGAGGCGATAGCCAGGTCTGGCACCGGCACCAGCCAGGGTGGGAGGGACTCCTGGCGCGTCAGCACCCACAGGCGGTGGTGGCTGCGGGCCACCTCCTGCTTGCCGGTGGTCAGCTGATCCCGCAGGGCCCAGAGGTCGGCATAGGATTGCAGACGACCGGTCCTGGCCATGCTCAGGGGGGGCGCTCCGATTGATGGGGCGGGGCCATGGGGCAAAAAGAGGACGTCACGTGTTCCCACCTGCGCCCAGGCGGTTGTGAGCAAGGAGGAGGGGGCGCCATCGGGTGTGGCCATGCCGAAAGCTCCCCAGCCCAGAAGACAGGCCAGAGCCAGCCAGGCCAGAGAAAGCCCTGGACGAGATCCGGAGCGCCAGAGAACCCAGGTGCGCATGACGGCGGTCAGACCAGAAAACAAGGCCGCCCCGAAAAACAGCGAGCGTCCCAGGAACTCTTGCCCGGGCAGTCCCCAGCGGTAGCAGGCGGCCAAAAGAAGCAGCCAGATCGCGGCGAGGGGCATGAGGGTGCCGGTCAAGGTCTGTCGGGGCCAGGCGAGGTGGGGCTGGTTTGCGCGTCCGCCGAGCCACCGCCAGGCCAGAACGCCGATGGGCATCATGGCCAGGCACCAGAGAGTTGAAAGGAACCAGCGGGCACCGAACCAGGGGCGCAGCCA
>JAZBOO010000198.1:0-3224 GCA_036351155.1 Candidatus Krumholzibacteriia bacterium
CAGGTTCACCGCAGTATGCCCTGGGCAGCCCTCTGGTGGTCAGCGCCGATGTGGCCCTGGCCGATGGGAAAACCCTGCGCATCCGGACCGAAAAACAGGCTCCCGAGAATGTCTTCGTGCAAGAAGTTCGCTGGAATGGACGGGCCTTGTCCGGGCCTTTCGTGGAGCACGGCCAGCTGGTCCAGGGGGGCACCTTGACCTTCGTTCTGGGGCCACAACCCGCAGTCCCATAATATTTTGATGAATCAGTTGGTTGAATTCTCCCTCTATACTTGACAATATTGGTTAAGTATTTACATTTTGAACCAATGAAATAGGTGTCTTTTAGTCCTTTTTGATCCCGGGAGATTGATCCATGCCTTACCCCGAGCAGATGGTGGCCCCCATGCGGGCCGAACTGACCACCGCCGGCGTGCAGGAACTGCGCACCGCTGCGGAGGTCGACGAATTTTTTGCCAACCAGGAAGGCACGGCCCTGATCCTGGTCAACTCGGTGTGCGGCTGTGCCGCGGGCAGCGCGCGACCTGGCGTGAAGCAGGCTCTGCAGCATCCCGCCAAGCCCAGTCGCGTGGCCACGGTGTTCGCGGGCCAGGACCTCGAAGCCACCGCCCGGGCTCGCGAGCTGATTGGCGATGTGCCACCCAGCAGCCCGTCTCTGGCTTTGCTGAAGAACGGTGAGCTGGTGCACTTCGTGCCGCGCCACCGGATCGAGGGGCAGGAAGCGGGCAGCATTGCCCAGGACCTGACCCTGGCCTTCGACGAGCATTGCCGGTAGGGAGAGAATACCATGGGGACTTTTCACGATACCAAGGATCCATTGCACGGAATCACGGTGGTGGCCCAGGCGGGGCGTGCCGTATACGTGGGGCGTTGCCACGAGCGTGACGCACAGAAAATCATGCTGGTGGGGGTGGACATCCACGAGGAAGACGACACGGGCAAGGGTCCCGACGGCCGGACCAACCAGGAGTTCCTGGACCGGGCGGCCAAGTTCGGCATCTGGAGCACGCATGAGAAGGTGGTGTTGAACACGGAGGACATCACTCAGCTCGTGCCGCTCAACGACTACTTTGCCGGAGCCCCCGGTCCGTCGGTGGCGCCCCCGCCGGCCCAGGCGCCTGCGGCCAAGGTGGCCCTCGAAGCCTCGGGCACCGCACCGACCGACCCCGAAAAACCGGTGAACCTGACCGACGAGGCCTGCGCCGAAGTGCGGCGTCTCATGGCGGAGGAGGAACAGGCGGGCAAGGGCCTGCGCCTGGGCGTTTCCGGCGGTGGCTGTTCTGGTCTGGTGTACAAGGTGGAATTCGACAACCTGGCCGAAGGTGATCTGGTGGTGCCCTACGAGGGCTTCAACGTGTTTCTGGACCGCAAGAGCACCATCTACCTGCGGGGAGTGACCCTGGACTACCAGAAGGGCCTGTCCGGCCGTGGTTTCCAGTTCCAGAATCCCAACGCCAGCAACACCTGCGGCTGTGGGGAAAGCTTTTCGGTGTGATGTTTGACGCTGCCCGTGAACTTTGCCGCCTGGCCCGTGGCAAGGCCGTGGTCGCCCCCTGGGACGGTGCACCACGACTGGGCGCGGTGTTGGCAACTGGGCCGGAGGTAGCCTCCTTCCTCCAGGCCCAGTTGACCAGCGATGTTCTGGCCCTCGCACCCGGCGAGAAGCAGCTCTCGGCCCGTCTGGACCGCAAGGGCAATCTGGTCAGCTGGTTTCACCTCTTGCGCATGCCCGAGCGCGGCCAACCTTTCCCGTCCTACCTGATGATCCTGCCCCGCAGCCTGGCCGACGCCCTGGTCCAGGACCTGCAGGCGTATGTGTTCGCGGAAAACCTCCTGCTTGAAAATGTGACCGGTGAGTTCCAGGGCCTGCTGGTTCAGGGGCCGGCCACCGAGTCCTTGCTGTCGGGTGCGGCGGGCCTGGAGCTCCCAGTGGGCGTGTTACGCTGGCCGCTGTCGCTCACGGGTGATCCTGGCGCGTTGCTGATGGTGCCTGGAGACGAGGGCCAATCGGCCTTCGCCGGTACCGTGGCCGAGCTGAAGGCCCAGGGGTGCGGCGTGCTGGGCGATGACGAAGCCGCGACCCACGCCTGGCGATGGCTGCAGGTGGAAGCGGGGTGGCCCAGCCTGGAGCATGACCTGGAGCCGGGCGCACGCGTGCTGCCTCAGACCGGCCTGGAACAGCAGGCCGTCAGCTACACCAAGGGCTGTTACCTGGGCCAGGAAGTGGTGGCCCGGATTCGCACCTACGGCGCGGTGCCTCAGGCATTGCGGGGATTGATTTTTCAGGGGTTTGGACTGAGCGACCTGGACGCCGCGCCTGCCCCGGGTGAGCCCCTGCTGAATGCACAGGACAAGAAAATCGGCACCTGGGCGCGGACCGCCTGGTCCGACACCCTGGACGAGCCGGTGGCCCTGGCCTTTCTGGACCGGGTGAGCCGGACCCCTGGTCAGGTTCTGGAGGTGCGGGTGGGCCCGGATGAGATCCTCCCCGCGCAGGTGGCCCTGCTGCCCCTGTACAGCGCAGCCAATGCCGCCGAGCAGGCGGCCGCCTTGCACCATCGGGCCGTCGAGGTGTTCAGTCAGGGGCACGATGACGAGGCGATCGACTTGCTCGAGGAATGCCTGCGCCTGGACCCTTCACACAGCGAGGCCTACGAGGCCCTGGGCGTGATTCTGGGGCGGGGTGAGCGGTACCACGAGGCCATCGACATCTTCCGGCGGCTGGAAGAGGTGGCGCCCGAGGAGCCCATGGTGCACACCAACCTTTCACTGTACTACATGAAGGTGGGGGACAAGGAAGAGGCCGAGCGCCAGAAAGCGCTGGGCACCATGAAGCGGTTCGGCAACACCGACCCCGCGGCCGTGGACGCCATGGAGGCGGCCGAACGTCAGGCTCGCCGGGAAGAGGCGGCGCGCAAGCAGGTCATGTTTGCCGAGGTCCTGGACATCGACCCCGAAGACCCCCTGGCCCTGATGGGCATGGGCAATGCCCTGATCGACCTGGACCAGCCTGAGGTGGCCGATGATTATCTGGCCCGGGCCCTGGCCGCCCAGAAGGACAACAGCGCGCTGTATCTGTCGCGCGGCAAGCTGCTGCAGCAGCTGGGACGGCAGGACGAGGCGGCCGATGTGCTCAAGCGCGGCATCGAGGTGGCCAGCCGGCGGGGCGATCTGATGCCCCTGCGGGAGATGGAGCATCGGTTGGCGCTGGGGCTTCACTCCTC
>JAZBOO010000199.1:0-2740 GCA_036351155.1 Candidatus Krumholzibacteriia bacterium
CTATGTCCAGAAGTGGATCCAGGGGGACAAGGCTTCCTCTTTTCTCAACGTGCTGGACAATCCCCGTTCGACCCTGAGCGAGGTGCAGGATGCCCTGCGCCGCTTCCAGCTGGCGGCACCGGATGGGGCGGGTCTGCCCGACTCAACGATGAAGAGTTTGCGCGTCTCGTTGACCCAGAGGATCCTGACCGAACAGCTGGACTTTGTCCAGGTCGCCAAGAACCACCTGGAAGTTTCGTTTTTCCGGAATCTGATGGACCGGATCGTCATGCCCACAGTCTGTCACGGTCAGCTGGGGGGCAAGGCGGCGGGTATGCTCCTGGGGCACAGCATCCTGCAGAAGGAGGGCAATCGGCAGGACACGGAATCAGGCGTGGGGAAGGTCACCGGCCACGAGTCTCTGGCCCGGATCAAGGTGCCCAAGACCTGGCACATCGCTTCCGATGCCCCTCTGGATTTCATCGCCTACAACGACCTCGAGGATGTGCTGCACCAGAAGTACAAGCCCATCGAAGAGGTGCGGCGCGATTATCCCAATATCATCCGCCTGTTCAAGAACTCGGCCTTTCCGCCGCGGCTGGTGCATGGACTGTCCTCGGCCCTGGATGACTTCGAAGGGGCGCCCCTGGTGGTGCGCAGTTCCAGCCATCTGGAAGATCGGGTGGGGACGGCGTTTTCCGGGAAGTACAAGAGTCTCTTCCTGGCCAACCAGGGCACCAAGAAGGAGTGCCTGGGAGCCCTGCTGGATGCCGTGGCCGAGATCTACGCCTCCATGTTCGGCCCCGATCCCATCGAGTACCGCACCGAGCGGGGCGTTCTGGAGTACGACGAGCAGATGGGCATCCTCATCCAGGAAGTGGTGGGCGCCAAGGTGGGGAAATACTTCTTTCCCGCTTTTGCCGGGGTGGCCTTTTCCAAGAACGAGTTCCGGTGGTCGCCACGGATCAATCGGGACGATGGCCTGGTGCGGGTGGTCCCCGGCCTGGGCACCCGGGCGGTCGATCGGACCAGCGACGACTATCCCGTGCTGATCGTCCCCGGCCAGCCCGAGTTGCGGGTCAACGTGGCGGTCGATGAAATCATCCGCTATTCCCCCAGCATGATGGACGTCATCAACCTGGAGTCCAACAGCTTCGAGACGGTGAAGGTCAGCCGGCTCCTGGAGGAACTGGAGGGGCGCTACATGGGGCTGCCCCTGGTGTTCTCGATCTTGCGGGACGGCCGCCTGGTCCGCCCTTCCAGCATGATGCTGGATCTGCAGAAGGACCGGCTGTATCCCACCTTCGATGGCCTGCGCCAGGACCCGGAATTTCTCAGCCAGATCCGGGGCCTGCTCGAGATCCTCGAGGAAACATTGAAAACGCCGGTCGATGTGGAGTTCGCCCACGACGGCAAGGACCTCTATCTGTTGCAATGCCGCCCCCAGAGCCAGGGCGACCTGGCCGCCCCGGCGCCCATTCCTCCGGATATTCCGGATGAAGACATCCTGTTCAGCGCGAACAAGTTCGTGTCGAACGGGCGCATGGAGGATATCCGCTACCTGGTGTACGTGGACCCGGAAAAGTACGGCGCCATGGAATCGCTGGATGAAATGAAGTCGGTGGGGCGTGCGGTGGGTCGGTTGAACAAGCTGCTTCCCCGCAAGCAATTTGTCCTGATGGGACCGGGCCGCTGGGGTAGCCGGGGCGACATCAAGCTGGGCGTCAATGTCACCTACGCGGACATCAACAACACCGCCATGCTGATCGAGATCGCGCGACAGAAGGGCAGCTTCGTGCCCGACGTCAGCTTCGGCACGCATTTCTTCCAGGATCTGGTCGAGGCGAGGATCGGATATCTCCCCCTGTATCCTGATGTCGAGGGCAATCATTTTGCCGCGCATTTTCTGATGCGGTCGGAGAACATCCTGGCCGACCTGGTGCCCAAGTATGCCGATCTGAGCGACACCATCCGGGTGATCGATGTCGGGAAGGTGACCGACGGAAAAGTGGTGAAGATCCTGCTGAACGCCGACCTGGATCAAGCGGTGGCCTGTTTCAGCGAACCTGGCATCGTCACCGAGAAGGTGCGCGTGGCCCAGGGTGGGCAGCTCGAGAAGCCCATCCAGTACTGGATGTGGCGCAAGCAGATGGCCGAGCGGATAGCACGCGAGGTGGACCATGAGCGTCTGGGCGTCCAGGCCATGTACCTGTTCGGGAGCGTGAAGAACGCCATCGCCGGCCCGGCCAGCGATATCGATTTGCTGATTCACTTCACGGGTACGGCGGAGAACAGGGCCGAATTGATGACCTGGCTGGACGGCTGGAGCCAGTGCCTGGCCGAGGTCAATTACCACAAGACGGGCTACCGCACGGATGGGTTGCTGGATGTTCATCTGGTGACGAATGAGGATATTGACCAGCGCACGAGTTACGCCGTCAAGATCGGGGCGGTGACCGACGCGGCCTACCCGTTGCCGCTGGAATGAACGAGGTCGAGGGTCGCCTTGTCTGGAGAAGCCGGGTCGAAGCGGATCAAGGCCAGCGCCGGGCTGTCGTTGGCGGCGCTGAAGCAGTGGGTGCGGCCCAGGTGACATTGCCACTGTCCGGTCAACGTGCGGCTTTCGTGCACATGGCCGTGCAACGTCAGCAGCGGCTGCTTGTCCTCGATGAATCTTTTGATCGCGATGCTGCCGATGTGGACGTCCAGCGGGACGTGGTCCACCGTCTTGCCGTCCAGGGCCGCCCGGTCCAGGGGGCAG
>JAZBOO010000200.1:0-14921 GCA_036351155.1 Candidatus Krumholzibacteriia bacterium
ACAACCAACGAGTTCAACGGCATAATTGAGCATGGCAAGCCCTCTGAAATTCTGGTTCTCGATTCGGAGATTTTCAAAACGATACACCCCAAGGCCATTGTCACTTCGTACTCCGTAGTCCCTGTACCCAGACGGGTAGACATCGGGTCCAATAATCGTCTGTTCCACTCCGGCACCAACGAAGGTCAAGCTCCTGTCCCCAGAAAGATACACGTAAACGTTGCCCCAGGAGTACTCGGTGTACTCGGTGTATCGCCCGGGGCCAATCATGATAATATCCCCATCTTCAGCCACGTCCACGGCATCTTGTATCACCGTGAAATCTCCACTGCCGTCCTTCTCGACGTTCCAGGTCCGGGCATGAGCCACACCGGCAAACACGGTGGCCAAAACAAGCACCGTCCACGGAAATGACCTTATTCGATTACCCATGCCGGACCTCCAGGTTGTTGTTTCGTTGATGGAGTGGTCGGGCTGTTCACCGGACCAACATTAACTTCCGCGTCATTAGCTTTCCTGCATAACGAAGCTGAGCAAAATAAACCCCGCTGGCAACAGAATGTCCGGAACGGTCCGTTCCTGGCCAAACAATTGAATGCGCCCCAGTCTCCATCAACTCATCCATCAGACAGACTATGTGCCGGCCTCGCAGGTCGAAGATATCAAGGTGTACTTGAGCATCTGCCGGCAGCCCAAAATGGATCTCTGTCCGGGGATTGTGAGAAAAACCATCACCTGATTGTTTGCGGAAAAGTTTTCACAATACTTGATGGTTACCAAAGGGCAGAGGGGAAAATATTCTGACCATTACTTACCGGACTTGCCCATTCCTCTTTAAATGATTCTAGCATTTCATTGCTTGGTTTTCAAGCGTCCAGGGAAACCATGATGCCACCCCCCTCAGTCCGGGGCACCCGGCTCCGGGTGATCTCCCTTGTACATGCGCTCGATCAGCTGGTGATACTTGTCGGCGATGACCTTGCGGCGAATCTTCAAGGTGGGCGTGATTTCCCCGGCCTGCGCACTGAACTCGCGGGCCACAAGGGTGAACCGCTTGATCTTCTCGAAGGGCGCCAGGTGCAACGACTGCTCCTTGATGCGCTGGGTGTAAAACTCCACCACCTCGGGCAGCTTGATCAGCTCTTCGCGATTCTGGAACTGCAGCTTCTTGCGCTCGGCAAATTCCTGGAGGTTTTCGAAGGCGGGCACCACGATGGCGCTGATGAATTTTTGCCGATCGCCCACCACCGCCAGCTGGTCGATGTAGTGGTCCTTGCCCACCAGAGTTTCGATGCGCTGGGGCGCCACGTTCTTGCCGCCCGAGGTCACGATGATGTCCTTGATGCGGTCGGTGATCACGAGGAAGCCGTCTTCATCCAGGTGCCCGATATCGCCGGTGCGGAACCAGCCCTCGGTGAAGCATTCGGTGGTGGATTCCGGCTGCCCGAAGTACCCCGAGAACACGTTGGGGCCCCTGGCCTGGATCTCGCCCGTCTCGGCGTCGACCCGGATTTCCACCCCGTCGATGGGCCGCCCCACCGAACCGAACTTGAATGAGCCGGGCGCATTGCAGGTGAGCATGGGCGCGGTCTCGGTCAACCCGTAACCCTGGCAAATGAGCAGCCCCACGCTCAGGAAGAACTCCTCGATCTTCTTGTCCAGCGCGGCTCCACCCGACGACAGGAAATTCTTGGGCCCACCCATGACCTTGCGAATCTTCTTGAGCACCAGCGCGTCGGCCACCTTGTGCCGCCACTTCAATCCGGTGCCGATTTCCCGGCCTTCATACACCGCGGGCCAGTACTCGCCCCCCACGCTCACCGCCCAGTGGAACAGCTTGCGCCGCAGAGGCGGGGCCGTCTCCACCTTGGAATAGATGGTCGAGTACACCTTCTCGTACAGCCGCGGAGCCGAGACCATGACCGTGGGCCCCACCTCGGCCAGCGCCGTGGCCACCTGCTTGGGATTGCTCAGGATGGTGTTGGTGGCCCCCTTGAGCAGCACATAGGTGGACCAGGTGCACTCGTAGGCGTGACTCAACGGCAGGAAGCACAGCGAGGTATCGCTGGGTCCCACCACGAAGCGACTGTCGATGGTGGTGTACTGATTGACGAAGTTGGCGTGGCTCAGCTGCACGCCCTTGGGCTGGCCCGTGGTGCCCGAGGTGTAGATCAGGGTGGCCAGATCGTCGGCGGACATGGCCTGACGGCGTGCGGCAATTTCGGCCTGCACTTCGGGCGCGGGATCATCCACCGACACATCCTTCAAGCGCAGGGCCTGCGGATCATCGAGTTCGGCCTCGGGGTCCAGCACCACCAGCTCACCCAGCCCGGGGCACGTGCTGCGCGCCTCGCAGGCTTTCTCGTATTCCGAGGCGCCGCCGACGAACAGCAGACCCAGGCCCGAATCGTTGATGATCCCGGCCATCTGCTCGGAGGTGTTCGTGGCATAGATGGGCACGGTCACCGCGCGCACCGACTGGATGGCATAATCGGCGATCAACCACTCGGGCAGGTTGGGCGCACAGATGCCCACGCGCTCACCGGGCTTGATGCCCCTGGCGACCAGACCGGCGGCCAGCTGTTCGATGGCCAGGCCCAGCTGGGCATAGGTGGTATCTTGCCACACGTCGCCAATTTTCCGCTTCAGGGCGATGTGCTTGGCATTGGCCTTGGCCGAAGCCAGAATTTCCAGACCCAGGTTGCGCATTTCAAATCTCCGATGAGGGTGGTGGGAGCGCCCAACAATACTCGCTCGAACCCCGAATCCCAACAGAATAGCCTTGATCGATAAAAAGAGGCGATTATTTCTGCCCTTTCTATCATGGGGAGGTCATTTGCAGTCAATCCAGCCCCGCGCTGAACCCCGATACATTCATGGAAGGTACCCAAATGAAACGCATGTTTCTTGTGACTCTGCTGATTCTGGTGTCCGTGGCCCTGGCAGCCCCGATGGCCATGGCCGAATGGTCCGGCCAGGTCACCACCCAGGACGGCGTGACCGTGGTCACCAACCCCGAAACCCCGGCCTTCGGCACCGAGCGCCAGGTCATGCGCGAGGTGTGGCGTCGCGGCGGCGAGGACGATGAAGAGGTGTTCTTCGGGACCATCGCCGAGTTCCTGCATGACCAGGACGGCAACATCTACCTGCTGGACGGCCAGATCTCGGAGATCCAGGTGTTCGATCCCGCCGGCGAACTGCTGCGCACCGTGGGCCGTCAGGGTGAAGGCCCCGGCGAGTTCCAGAACGGCGCCGACATGTTCTGGGCTCCCAACGGCGAGATCGGCGTGGTGCAGGCCTGGCCCGGCAAGGTGGTCATGGTGACGGCCGACGGCGACCCCGGCACCACCTTTGCCCTGCCCTTCCGTGACGGCGGCGGCTTCCAGTCCGTCAGTCGCGGCGACCTGCAAGGTGAGGCCATTGTTCTGTCCGGCACCGCCTGGGCCCGCGAAGGCGAGCAGCAGATGCAGTTCTCCTACCTGAAAAGCTATGACCTGGCCGGCAACGAGATGGCCAGCTACCAGGACAACTCCCGGCCCACCAACTTCGGCAACTATGAATTCATCGAGGAAGAGTTCGTGGACTTCCAGCGCCGCTGGGATGTGGCGCCCGACGGCCGCGTGGCCGCCGTCCTGGCCTTCGACGAGTACCGCATTCACGTCTGGAATGCCGACGGCACCGTCAACCGGATCATCGAACGGCCCGACTACCAGAAGGTCAAGCGCACCGGCGACGAGAAGGCCATGTTCCAGACCATGTACGACGCCTTCACACGGTGGAATCGCGGCAGCACCTTCCGGGTGAATGACCATCACAACACCGTGGAGCAGATTCTCTTCCGCGAGGACGGCACCCTGTGGGCCCAGAGCAGCGCCCAGCGGTGGCGCACCGCCGAGGGCGATTTCACCAGCTTCGACGTCTACGACCGCGAGGGCCGCTTCATGAAAACAGTGACCCTGGTGGCCGACGCCGACGCGGTGAAGGACGGCCTGTTCTTTGCGGGTGACCGCGCCTTCGTGGTGACCGATCTGCTGGACGCCATGATGGCCCGCATGGGCGGCGATGGCGAGACGGATCTGGACCTGGAAGCCGAGCCGGTGACCGTGATCAGCTACGAATTCCCCGCGCAGCTGGCCACCTCTCCCTGATCCGCTTCAGTCTGACCGGGGGCGGCCGTCACGTGCGGCCGCCCCTTTCTCCACGATCCCCTTGAGCATTCCTTCAAACACCGGTCCGTGCACCGGGTACAGCAGGTACCAGTAGATCAGGCCGAACAGGCCTTCGGGATCGAACATGGCCGTCTGACGCACCGCCGCACCGTTTTCAGTGGGCTCCACCTCGAACTCCAGCCAGGCCCGGCCCGGCACTTTCATCTCCGCGCGCAGCCGCAGAATACGGCCGGGCTCGTACTTTTCCACCCGCCAGAAATCGAGGGCATCGCCCACCCGCAGATCCTCGGGATCTCGGCGGCCTCGGCGCACCCCCACCCCGCCCACCAGAAGGTCCAGCCAGCCGCGAATCTTCCAGAGGAAGTTGTGGGCATACCAGCCGGTTTCTCCGCCGATGCGCCGGATCGGGGCAAACACCTCAGCCGGTGATAGATCGGTGGAAATCGACCGCGAATCCAGCATCCGGTTGCGGTACTGCACACCCCCGCGGCTGGTCCTGTTCCCCGCGGCGGAATAGGCATCGAACCAGCTGGTCTCGATGAACTCCTGCTCTTCGCGCACCAGAGCCGTGGCGATGGCTTCGGGCATGCCCCCGGGCCGCACCCGGAAGGCTTCCTGGGCCGAGTGGTCGTTGATCACGGTGGGGATCATGATGCTTTCGATGAGCTTCTTGCCCACCTGGGCATAGAGCGGCGTCACCAGCCCCAGCCACAGACTGGACAGCCAGGGTGTGAGCACGGGGACCGGCAGCATGCGCCGGGTCAAACCACGCTGCTTCGCGTACTCCCGCATCAGATCGCCATAGGAGGCCCGATCCGCCCCACCGATCTCGAAAACACGCGACTCCGGCGGCAAGTCCAGGGACTCGACCAGGTATTCCAGCAGGTCGTTCACGGCGATGGGCTGGGCCTCGACGCTGACCCAGCGGGGGGTGAGCATGATGGGCAGCCTCTCGACCAGGCTGCGGATCATCTCGAACGAAAGACTGCCCGAACCCAGGACGATGGAGGCGCGCAGCTCGATGGTCGGCACCCCGCTTTCCCGCAGGATGCGCCCCACTTCATGCCGGCTGCGCAGGTGCGGGGAGAGGTCCGTCTTGTCCTCGGCCAGTCCTCCCAGATAGATGATGCGCTTCACCTTGGCCCGCCTGGCTGCCCGGCCAAAGTTCTCCGCCCCGAGGCGGTCCAGGTCCTCGAACCCGCGGCGTGCGCCCATGGAGTGCACCAGGTAGTAAGCGGTGTCCACGCCTTCCATGGCCGCGAACAGGGTGTCTTCATCCAGAACGTCGCCGGTGACCACCTCGGTGGTCGAGGCCACGCGCTTTCGCAGTCGCACGGGGTCGCGCACCAGGCAGCGCACCGGGTAGCCCAGCTCTTCCAGCTGTCGCCGCAACCGACCGCCCACGTAGCCGGTGGCTCCGGTGACCAGGATCAGACTCTCCGATTTAGGCTGGCGCACAACGAACTTCCCTTCTAACATCGCTGGGTCACTGGACACACTATCAAGGACCGATAAATCTCATGCTTCGCAACATCTGTTTCCTTTTCATCCTCATGGCCGTCCCCATCGGGGCGCTCGGCGGAGAAAACGACATGACCGCTCCCATCACCATCGTTTCTTTCCAGGACGACCTGGGCCAGTGGACCGTCGTCAACGACGGCGTCATGGGCGGGGTCTCCCGCAGCCGCATCACCCGAACCGAGCAGGGCACCGGCCTGTTCACCGGACGGGTCTCCCTGGAATTCAACGGGGGCTTCGCCTCGGTGCGCACCAAGCTGCCGAGCCAGGATCTTTCCGCTTTCGAGGGCGTCGAAATCCGGGTCAAGGGCAACGGCCGCACCTACCAGCTGCGATTCCGCAACGACGCCCAGTTCGATGGGGCCGCCTACGCCGCCGATTTCCCCACCACCGCAGGGGAATGGACCACCCTGCGGATTCCCTTTGCCGATTTCCAGCCCACCTTCCGTGGACGCCTGTTGAAAGACTACCCGCCCCTGGACCAAAGTGCACTGCGGCAGTTGACCTTCATGATCGCCGACAAGAAGGCCGGACCCTTCCGGCTGGAGATCGACTGGGTACGCACCTACAAGCCCCTCGATTGACGCAGGAGAACCCAGCATGCCTCTGATCACCGGCCAGAACCTGGACGATCGACTGGAAAACCTCTACGCCCTGGTGGCCGACGAGGAAGATTCACGCAGCTGCCGGGACCTGGACGATGACGCCTGCCACTGGGTTCCTCGCAATTTCTTCATCTACCTGATCAGCCAGACGTTGACCGGCCTGGGCGATGCTCTTTCCAGCCCCAAGACCGTGCTGACCTGGGTGATGGCCTCGGTGGGCGCGCCCACGGCCATGATCGCCCTGCTGGTCCCCATCCGCGAATCCGGTTCCATGCTGCCCCAGCTGGCCCTCGGAGGCTGGGTGCGGAATCGGCCCCTGCGCAAACCGGTGTGGCTGGTCGGCAGCGCCTTGCAGGGCTTTTCCATCCTGGCCTGTGCTCTGGCGGCCCTGTGGCTCGAGGGCCGGACCGCCGGCCTGGTGATCCTGACCGCGGTGGTGGCCTTCTCACTGGCCCGGTCGCTGAATTCCATCGCCAGCAAGGACATCGTGGGCAAGACCATTCCCAAGGGCCGCCGCGGCCGCCTGGGCGGGTGGTCGGCAGGCCTTTCGGGCCTTCTCACCTTGGGGGTCGGCCTGTGGTTCACCCTGGGAGCCGGAGATCGGCACGACACCGAATTCTACGCCGGTCTGCTGTTCGCCGCGGGCATCATGTGGCTGATCGCCTTGCTGCTGTTCAGCTTCCTTCAGGAAACGCCCGGCGAAACGGCCGGCGGCGTGAACGGATGGCGATCCGCCTGGCAAAGCCTGGGTCTGCTGCGCACCGACGCGCCCTTCCGGCGCTTCGTCCTGACCCGGTCCCTCCTGCTGTGTTCGGCCCTCACGGCCCCCTTCTACGTGGTCCTGGCTCGCCAGCACGGCGACGGAAGTGCCGCCATGCTGGGCGTCTTCATGATTGCCGGCGGATTGGCTTCCAGCCTGTCTGCCCCGGTGTGGGGCATACGTGCTGACAGTTCCAGCCGCAAGGTCATGATCCAGGCCGCCCTGCTGACTGGAATGCTGGGCGTGGGAGCCTACGGACTGATGACCTGGGCATCCCACCTGGCAGCGACCGCCTGGCTGTTCCCGGTCCTCTTCTTCGTCCTGGGCGTGGCCCACGCCGGAGTGCGCGCCGGACGCAAGACCTACCTGGTGGACCTGGCCGGCGGAGTCAAGCGCACCGACTACGTGTCGGTCAGCAACACTCTGATCGCCCTCGTCCTTCTGGCCATGGGTGCGGTCACCAGCTTCTTCTCGTTCCTGGACCCCATCCTGATCATCCTGGGACTTTCCGTCCTGGGCCTGGGCGGCGCCGTCCTGGCCGTCACCCTGCCCGAGGTCCAGTGAACCTTGGTCCGGATCATCGCTTCAGCAGATAGTGCCCGACGAACCACTCCCGGCCCCCGCGGTAGCCGAACAGCTCCGCGCAGGCCATGAAGAAGATGCGCCAGCGCACCCACCACCGTGTCACCTGATCTGCGCCGTAAGTTCCCGCCAGAATCTCGCGCACCTGATTCCGTTGATCGTCCATGCGCGTCAGCCAGGCCTCGCAGGTTTTCTGGTAATGCTCCCCCGGCACCTGCCAGGACTGGGCCACTTTCAGATCCTGATCGAAGCGGGAGAGCAGATCGTCCGAGGGCATGGTCCCGCCGGTGAAGAAGTAGCGGGCCATCCAGTCGTCGGGTCCCTCGGACTCGTAGTGATAGGCCAGGCGCGCGTGCACGAAGATGTGGACGAACAGCGCCCCCTCGGGCTTCAACCACGAGGCAATGCGCTTCAGCAGCTCCTGGTAGTTTTTCATGTGCTCGAACATCTCGATGGACACCACCCGATCGAACTTCTCGTCGGGCGTGAAGGTGTTCATATCCGCCGTCAGGACCTTCAGGTTGGTCAAACCGCGCTCGGCGGCGCGGGCCCGGATGAAATCCCCCTGGGGGCCGCTGTTGGACACCGCGGTGAACTGGGCCCCGGGAAATTTCTCGGCCATGTACAGGGACAAGGAACCCCAGCCGCATCCCAGATCCAGGACCTGCATCCCATCGGTCACCCCGGCGCGTTCCACCGTCAGCGCCAGCATGCGCTCCTCGCTTTCGGCCAGGGTGGTCACCCCCTCGGGCCAGTAGCCGCAGCTGTACTTCAGGTGGGGGCCCAGCACGGTGGTGAAGAACTCAGGGGGCAGCTCGTAGTGCTGCTCGTTGGCGTCGTCGGTGTGCAAGGCGATGGGCATCGTTTTCAGCTCCTCCACGAAGGCCGCCACCTTTGCGGTGGCCTCCTGCGAAGAGTCGCCCGCCTCCTTGTCCAGCCGTCGCTGACAGCGCTGCCTGATCGCTCGCCTGATCACCCAGTCGGGCACCAGATCCCGATCCAGTATTCCCAGATACCACATCATGATTCCTTTTCGGATAGGCCCCCGCGGGTCGCCTGCTTGCGAGGCGGCCACGGAATGAAGGGGCTGGTTGTTTTTTGATAATCGCGATAGTCGTCACCCCGGGACAGCAGGGCCTGGGCTTCTGTGGGGGGGATCCCCGTGACGAAAACGATGGAATAGAGAATGAGCGCCGGAGCCACCAGTCCAGCCCAGCCCCATGGCCCGGCCAGTCCCAGCACACCGAATCCACACCAGAGCATCCACTCGAAGAAGTAGTTCGGATGCCGCGAGTAGCGCCACAGACCTTCGCGGCAGGTGCGGCCCTTGCTGTCGGCGCGGCGCTTGAAGTTTTCCAGCTGACGGTCGGCCACCGATTCGCCGATCACCCCCATGACCACCAGGACCAGTCCCACCAGATCGCTTGTCGCCGGGAACGGGCGTGTCGACACGGCACCCAGCGCAAAGGGCACCGACAGGACCAGCGCCGCCAGAGCCTGGGCCTGGAAGAATATGAAAAACGCCCGGTCGGCATGCGGCGACCAGTTGCGGCGCAGCGTCACGTAGCGGCCTTCCTCAGGCTGGCCCCAGATGCGGTCGCGCCACAGGTACAGGGCCAGACGCCCTCCCCAGATGGCGCCCAGCAGGCCCAGGACCAGACGGCGAGCCTCGTCCCCGCCGGCCAGCAGAGCATACAGCCCGGCCAGCCCCCCGGTGATCGCAGCCCAGCCCAGGTCGACGATCCCGGCGTTGCGGGTGCGTCGCTGAACCAGCCAGAGACCGAACATCACCGCAAATCCCACGGCCCAGCCGGTGCCCAGGAGCTTGAAGACCTCGTTCATGAGGCTTCTCCTTCCTGGCGGCGCAGCGGCTGATCCATGGCCGGCGCATACCCGGCCGACCCCAGATTCAGCAGAGGCAGTTCACGACACTCGGACTTGGCCAGCACCAGTTGCGCAGCACCGATCCGGCGTTCGCGGAATCCGCCCTCGCAGTAGGCGAAGTAGAATTCCCAGCAGCGCAGAAATTCCTCTGTGCGGCCTTGCTCCTGCATGACAGTCCAGGCGTCGGTCAGGTTTTCTCGCCACAGTTCCAGGGTGCGGGCGTAGTGCAGGCCCATCTCTTCGAGGTGCACCAGCTGGAAATCCGTGGCCCGGGCCACCGTGTTGTTCATGACCTGGACCGAGGGCAGCACACCCCCGGGGAAGATGTACCGCTTGATGAAATCGACGTGCCGGGCATCATGCCGGAAGTGCCGATCGTCCACCGTGATGGCCTGCAGGACCATGGCCCCCTCGGGCTTCAACAGCTCGGCGCATTTCCGGAAATAGGCCGGGTAATACTTGACCCCCACCGCCTCGATCATCTCCAGCGACACCAGCTTGTCGTACTGGCCGGTCAGATCGCGGTAATCCTTCTGGATCACCTTGATACGATCGCCCAGTCCCAGCCGGCGGATCTTCTCGTCGGCATAACGTGCCTGCTCGGCACTGATGGTGGTGGTGGTCACGCGGCACCCGTACCGGGTGGCAGCATGAATGGCCATGCTTCCCCACCCCGTGCCAATTTCCAGCAGATGATCACCAGGCCCCAGCCCCAGCTTGCGGCACACCCGGTCCAGCTTCTCGGTCTGGGCCGGTGCCAGGTCCTGCCCCGGGTGGGCGAAGAAAGCGCACGAGTAGGTCAGGCCGGGATCCAGGAACTGCGCAAAGTAGTCTTCCCCCAGATCATAGTGATACGAGATGTTCCGGCGCGCACCTCTGCGGGTATTGCGCTGCAGCCAGAACGAGAAACGATGCCACAGGCCGGTCAAGCCCTGCGTGGGGGCGGTCCAGCGCCGCAAAACTTTCTCGTTCCGGGCAAAGATGCGGATCAGGTTCACCAGCTGATCACAGTCCCACATCCCCTGCATGTAGCTGCGGCCCACGCCGGCACTCTGACCGGTGACTGCCGCACAGTAGAAGGCGCCATCCCAGATGGCCACGTTCACCTCGAGGGCGTCAGGCGAGTCGAAGCTGCCCAGCTGGTGCCCACCGTCCGCATCGCGGAACGAGATCACGCCGCCGCCGAGGTCGGCCAGAATCTTGAAAAATATTTGCCGACACATCCGTTGCCGACGACTCAATGGTTGATAAGGTCGGTTCATGATGTCCTCTCACTTGCCTTCCCCGGATGGGGAACGTAAGGCACTCTCTTGGCCCACAACTTCAGGGCCTGCCAGTAAATTCCATTGATCACTTTCATGCTTTGCCAGGGATAAGCCCACAGCAAGCGGCCCAGTCCCGCGCGGGTCCAGGGTTGCCGGGTCAGAGCCAGAGACGCCTGGAAAATCTGCCCCTCGCTGTCATGGTTCTGGATCACCACCAGCAGGTTTTCCTCGGGCGGACGCAGGGTCCAGCGGTACTCCATGTCCATCTCCATGAAGGGCGATACGTGGAACACCTTCTGCGAGGTGGGCCGCCAGCCGCCCTGGTCGTCCGGGGCGCCAAAGGGGCCCAGCACATAGGGGTGCTTCTCGCGCCAGGGGGTGTTCATGACATCGGCCACCACCCACTCCAGGTTCTGGCCCGTGTCATCGAACACGTAGTAGAAACTGACCGGGTTGAAGCACACACCCCAGTAGCGGGGATGGGTCAGCAGCCGCACCGGGCCGGTGGGCATGACCCCGGAGGTGCTATGCACCTTGTCGCGGATGGCCTGAGCCAGAGGGCTTGTGCCCTGGTCGAAGTAGTCCTGACGCCGGAACCAGCCGGGGGCGAAACCCTTGGCGGACCACAGGGGATGCTCGTCCATCAGGGCCGGCAACTCGTCCAGGTCCAGGTACAGGTACCCCATCCGGTAGCGAAAGCTGTGCTTCCGAGGCCGGTGTCGCTGGTGCGTGACCATACCCTCGTAGATGGCGCTGTTCCAGCCCATCACAGCTCCTCCCCGAAATGTCGCGCCACCCGCAAGGCGCTTTGCACCCCGTCCTCGTGAAAACCATAGCCCCAGTAAGCTCCACAGAAGAAAGTGCGGTTGGGACCGTTCAGTTCATCGTGCCGGGCCTGCTGCGCCATTCCCATGAGGTCGTATTGAGGGTGGGCATAGTTGTAGCGGCCCAGGATGCGTTCCTGGTCCAGCGACGCCGTACGATTCAGCGTGACAAGATAGCGTTCGGAGGCGGGCAAGTTCTGCAGCCGGTTCATGTCGTAGGTCAAGGCCGCGGGCTCATGTGCATCGGGCTGCCGGTGATAGTTCCAGCTGGCCCAGGCCGCCTTGCTGCGGGGCATGATGGCGGTGTCCGTGTGCAGGGCCACGTCGTTGGCCGCGTAGGGAAAAGCTCCGACGATCTCTCGCTCCTGCGCCGTCGGTTCTTCCAGCATGGCCAGAGCCTGATCGGAATGGCAGGCCAGGATCACCTGGTCAAAGGTTTCGAACTGGGTGCGGGGCGTCTTGATTTCCACGTGGTCGGCGTGACGCCGAATACAGGTCACCGGACTGTTCAGGCGGATGCTCTCCTGGTAGGGCGCGGTGATCTTTTCCACGTACTGGATGGAGCCGCCACTGATGGTGCGCCACACCGGACGATCCTTCAGGGACAGCAGACCGTGATTCTGGAAGAATCGCAGAAAAGCGCGGGCCGGAAAGGCCCCCATCTGCTCGCGACTGCCCGACCAGATGGACTCGGCCATGGGAAACAGGTGATCGTCCTGGAAGTCCTTGCTGTATCCGTGGCGCTTCAGATAGGTCTGAAGGTCCAGATCGAGATCCGCCTCCGACGCCTCCAGCAACTGGGTGCCTTCCTTGTAGAAGCGCAGGACTTCCCGGATCATCCGCCAGAAACCTGGCCGCACCAGGTTGCGCCGCTGGGCCAGCAGCTTGCTCAGCTCGGGCACCCCGTATTCCAGGCCGGAGGCATCGTTGCGAAAACTGAAGCTCATGTCGCTGGCCTGGGTGGTCACGCCCAGCTGGTCGATCAGCCGGCAAAAGCCGGGATAGGTCCGGGTGTTGTAGACGATGAACCCGGTGTCCACACCCATCACCCCCTGCGGATCTTGCACATCCACCGTGTGCGCATGACCCCCGATATAATCGTTGGCCTCGAAGACCGTGATGTCATGCCGGCGAGAAAGCAGGTAGGCCGCCGTCATGCCGGCGATACCTGTCCCCACAATGGCGATACGTCCAGACATAGCCTCTCCTCAATGTCTTGATACCATCATTTCATTATCCTGCCAGGGTTTTACCTGGCGGTGTGGGACATAGTATACAACATTTTTATACAAACGCTTGACAAAATTTTAAATGTATAGATAATGTATCGAAATGTGGCGGGGGAACCGGCCATCTCACCAACCATAAATCTGGAGACAATGCCATGAAATCTTTGACGATCATCCTGATAAATCTGGCCCTGGTGGCCTTTCCGGCTCTCGCCCTGGCGGGCGCCGAACTGCAAGTGATCCACAACTCCGCCGATCCGGCTGCGGCCGAGGTGGATGTCTATATCAATGGGGACCTGGCGCTGGACGACTTCGCCTTCCGCACCGCCACTCCTTTTCTGGACGTGCCCTCGGGTGTGGAACTCAACATCGGTGTGGCCCCTGGCAACAGTACCGGGCCCATCGACATCCTGGCCTCGTTCCCGGTGACCCTGGACAACGGTGGCCGTTACCTGGCCGTGGCCAACGGCGTGCTTGATTCCGGCGCGTTCGCCGAGAACCCCGATGGCCGCAGCACCGGCTTCACCCTTTTCCTGCAGGATCACATGGCCAGTGGCGCCTGGTGGGGAACCGTCAAGCTGCGGGCCGTGCACGGGGCCAGTGATGCGCCGGCTGTGGATATCCGCACCCGCATCCCCGCCTACGACTACAACAGCCTGCTCTACGGCAACGTGGCCTATGGTGATATCGGACGCACCCGTCTGGTGTTCGCCCGGGACCGGATCATCGACGTGACCCTGCCCGGCCAGCCCGGAACCGTGGTCGCCTCCTACAACGCTCCCCTGGAAAGCCTGGCCCGTCAGGCCTTCGTGGTATTTGCCAGTGGCTTCCTCGATCCCGAGGCCAATCAGGGTGGTGAGGGCTTCGGCTTGTTCGTGGCCCTGAGCGATGGCACCGTGGTGGCCCTGCCGGCCGCCGGTGAGCCCACCGCGCGTCTGCAGGTCATCCACAATGCTGCCGATCCCGCCGCGTCCGAGGTGGACATCTACGTCAACGGCGACCTGCTGCTGAACGACTTCGCCTTCCGCGATGCCACGCCTTTCATTGACGTGCCGGCCGGCGTGCAGCTGAACGTGGGCGTGGCTCCCGGCAACAGCGAGTCGGCCGAGGACGCCCTGGCTGTCTTCCCCCTGACCCTGGACACCGACGGCACCTACGTGGCCATGGCCACCGGCGTGCTGGACCCCACCGCCTTTGCCGAGAACCCGGCGGGCAACAGCATCGGCTTCACCGTGCAGCCTCTGGCCGACGCCCGTGAGATGGGATACTGGGGACGCGCCGCCGTGGTGGCCTTCCACGGCGCGACCGATGCCCCGAACGTGGACATCCGCCGCACCACACGCTGGGGACGCAGCCTGAAGATCTTCGGTGATCTGGGTTACGGAGACTTCTCCAGCTACCGGTTCCTGCGGGCCCGCAGCTACACTCTGCAGGTCACCCCCGCGGGCGATCCCGGCACCGTCGTGGCGGCCTACCAGGCTGACCTCAGTGGCCTTGGTAACGGCGCGGCCGTGGTGTTCGCCAGCGGATTCCTGAGCCCCGCCGACAACAACAACGGCGCGGCTTTCGGCCTGTTCGCCGCTCTGCCCGACGGCACGGTGCTGACCCTGCCTGCGGCGGGTGGATCTGATTTGCTGGCCGAGGAGAAGTCGGACGTGGTCGCCTTCAAGGCCGCCCTGGACCAGAACTATCCCAACCCCTTCAACCCCATGACCACCATCTCCTTCTCCCTTCCGAAGGATGGGCGCGTGAGCTTGAAGGTCTATGACATTCGCGGCCGGATGGTGCGCAACCTGGTGGAGGAAACCCGGGGCGCCGGGCGCCACGAGGTGACCTTCGACGGCACCGGGCTGGCCAGCGGCATGTACATGTACCAGGTGACGAGCGGGGACTTCACCCAGACTCGTCGCATGACCCTGGTGAAATAGCGAAAGTCTTTCAGTCCATTATGGGACTTGTTATTCTGGCCTCGGGCTATGCCTGGGGCCTTTTCTTTGTTTCGGTGGTAAAATCTCCGAGAGTCAGGCACGAGGTTTTCGGGCCACCCCATCGTGGGAATACCTCGACAAGATTCCCTTACAAATG
>JAZBOO010000201.1:0-2667 GCA_036351155.1 Candidatus Krumholzibacteriia bacterium
CGGACTTCTGGGAAGTATGGATAGCGAGGACATGTTCCGGGTGATTCCTCTGGTCGAAGACTTCGCAGACGCCGGTAGTGGCAACGCCGCGGTGCGCATCGTGCACGCCTCGGCCGACGCTCCGTCGGTCGCCATCGATGTCGGTAACGACGGGACCCCGGAAATCAGCGACTTTGCCCGGTTTGCCGAGACCGGAGCCGCCGGTGTGGCCCTGCCCGCCGGCATGCCCCTGGACGTGGGAATCTGGGCCGGCTCTCCCTTGAGCCGGGTGACCGCATTCCAGACTCCTGCGCTTCCCGAAGCCGATATCATCCTGATCGCCACCGGTTTGCTGGCCAAGAGCCCGGCGGACGAGATGGGATTTGGCCTTCTGGCTGTGGGCCCCGAGGGCACCGTTGGTCTGATTCGGCAAAACCCTGTGGTGTTCGTCATGCATGCCTCGCCTGACGCCCCCGCAGTGGATGTGTATGTGGGAGGGACCGACACCGAGCTGGTGGACAATCTGTCCTTCGGCAACCTCTCCTCGGCTGTTCAGGTTCCTCCCGCTGCTTACAACCTGGACATCCGGGTTTTTGACGGTGGTGGCGTCGCCGCCAATGTGGACACCCCGGAACTGATGGCAGGTATGCGTTACCTGGCCGTGGCTTCCGGCTTTGTCGGCGGCGGCACCCCGAGCTTCACCTTGCTGCCCTACGCGGACGAGTTCGAGGAATCGATTTCGCCTGTGGTGCGGGTCATCCATGCTTCCCCCGACGCGCCGTCGGTGGACGTGGGAATCTGGGACGCGGGACTGAATTTCTCCCCGATCTCGGACTACAGTGATCTGGCCTTTGGCGAAGCGTCCTCGGGCTCCGGCCTGCCCATCAACGCCGATGCTTTGACCGTGGGCGTGGCGGCGACCGGGACGGTCAACCCTGTGGCGACCTTCGACCTCTCCCTGGTGGGAGTGGAGAAAGCCTTTGCGGTGGCAGCCGGCAGTCTGGGCGAAACCGGTGAAGCGTTCCGGCTGGTGATTGTCAACGCCAGCAGTTTCCCCTGGCAGGCGGCTGAAGTGATGCCCAATCCTTGATCCCCCCCTTTTCAAGGACTGCCAGTTGTGGCCCCCGCTTCGGCGGGGGCCTTTTTTCTTGACGATGTGTGCATCAAGAAGGAACCTTGCCCAGTTCTGATTCGGGGGCTCCGCAACTGCGGAGAATTTTCCATACTCGCTTGGAGTTCATTCGAGCGATCTCGCCTGCATTCTGGAAAAGGGGAAATCATGTTCAAGGAATTCAAGGAATTTGCGATGCGGGGTAACGTGGTGGACATGGCGGTGGGTATCGTCATCGGCGCCGCGTTCGGGACCATCATCAAGTCGCTGGTGGCCGATGTCATCATGCCTCCCATCGGGCTGCTGCTTGGCGGGGTTGACTTCACCAACCTCTTCATGGTTCTGAAGGAAGGCGCCGAGGTGGCCGGCCCCTACGCTGCTCTGGCTGATGCCCAGGCTGCCGGTGCTGTGACCATCAACTACGGTGCGTTCATCAACACGGTGATCAGCTTCATCATCATCGCCTTCGCCATCTTCATGCTGATCAAGGGCATGAACTCGGCCAAGAAGAAGGAAGAAGAGGCTCCTGCGGCCGCGCCGACCACCAAGAAGTGCCCCAAGTGCCTGAGCGAAATTCCTCTGGAAGCCACCCGCTGCGCCTTCTGCACCACCGATCTCGCCTGATCTGCCGATCAGAAAAAAGCCCGGACCTTCTGCGGTCCGGGCTTTTTTTCGGCCTACTTCCAGCCAGAGAGGGCTCCCGAAACCCGCCAGTACCCGTGCTGTCCCTCGATGTTCGCCGGTCGTATGTTCTCCACCAGGAAAACGATCTCGTGGGAGCCCGGCGTTAACCAGACGCTGAGATCGACAACCTCGGGCAGAGTCACGTCACCGGGACACCAGCCACTGCGGCTGTAGTCGCTGCTCCAGGACCCATCGCTCCACTTCGCACAGTAGGGATTGACCGCCCTGAACTCGGTGCAGTCGTCACGCCAGGGCCGCCAGCGAAAGACCTCCTGCCCATCAACCAGGACCACATTATCCTTGGTGATGAACTCATCCGCATCTTGACCGTCGGTGCAGTGCCCCGTCGAGATCAGCGCCAGCTCTACCCTTCTGCTGCCCTCGGGAATCACAACCTGGGCCGTGGTCGCCGGCTGCTCCGTTTTCAAACCTCCGTCCGGGAAAAACACACCCCGGGTCCAGTGGGGCGGATCCACCCCGCCGTAGGGCTGGGGGGTGATGGCCAGTTCCACTTCCACCTTCCAGGCCGGGCTCACCCAGGTGTCGATGAAAACCTCGAACTCGCAGTAGCCCTCCAGCAGGGGCAATACTCGAGTGACGTCCACCTCATGTTCGATGGCTCCGCCATAGGCGGTCATGAACCGGCACAGTTCCACCGGGGCGGTGCCCGGCTTCACCAGTCGTACCCAGCCGGCGCGGTCCCACCGGTCGTGCATGTTGCGGATGTCCTTGCGGATGGGCTCCACCGCCAGCTTCAGCGTGACGTTGGCGGATCCCGCCCGCGGCGTGAACTCGCGAAACGTGGCCATGATGCGGCCGTTGTCCCGCGCCGACGCGAAGGGCGAGTCGTAGCGGGTGCTGTCGTCCGGGGTGAAGTGGAGGGTCACGTCGTC
>JAZBOO010000202.1:0-34437 GCA_036351155.1 Candidatus Krumholzibacteriia bacterium
AAGATGCCAGGCAACATCCTGCGCGCGACCACGCTGGCGGGGATGATGATTTTGTGGACAGCTGGCGCGCTATCCGCCGCCGAAGAGCCCAGGGCGATGGCCCATGATGCCCAGGCCGTGTTTGACGTGCAAAACCATCAGGTTCAGGTGACCGACACCCTGGTGTTGCCCGCCGGCCTGGACCATTTGCGTCTGGGCGAAGGTATGGAAATCCAGACGATTATCGGTCCCGGCGGCCCCGTGGATCCCTCCACCGTGGTCATCCACCAGGAAGACGAGGATGGGGCCTATCAGTGGATCGACCTGGCGGCGCTGGGTCTGACCTCCGCTGGCGGCAGCCTGACCCTGACCTACAGGGGCACTTTTCTGGAGTCGGTGGATAACACCACCTTCTCCCGGGAGAACGTGGGGGGCGAGATCACCGCCACCATCAGCGAAGAGGGCATCTACCTGTCGGGTGCGGCCCAGTGGCTGGCCTGGCATCCGGACGCCATGGCCACCCACCTGTTGCGCTGCGACACTCCCGCCGGCTTCGAAACCGTGACCCAGGGGCGGCGCAGCCGCCACGAAACCCGGGACGGCCGCCTGCTGACCACCTGGGAGGCACCGCACCCCTCCGATGGATTGAACCTGATCGCCAACCGCTACGTGGTGCACGTGGAACCGGTGCGCGACGCTGTGGACAGCTACACCTTCTTCCTGGAGGACGATCCCCGACTGCGTGCCACCTACATGGAGCGCACCAAGGCCTACCTGGCCATGTACGAGGAAATGATTGGCCCCTATCCTTACGCCAAGTTTGCCACCGTGGAAAACTGGTTTCCCACCGGCTACGGCATGCCCAGTTACACCCTGCTGGGCAGTCAGGTGCTGCGGTTGCCCTTCATTCCCTACACCAGCTTCGGCCATGAAATTGCCCACAACTGGTGGGGGAACTCCGTGTTCGTCGATGTGGCGGAGGGCAACTGGTGCGAGGGCCTGACGGTTTACTGCGCCGATTATCACTACAAGGATCTGGAGAGCCCCACCGGCGCCTACGAATACCGACGCAACACCCTGAAGGATTACGCAGCCTACGTGCACGACCCTGCGGCCGACTTTCCGCTGAGCGAATTCAAGGCCCGGCACAGCGGCGCCACGCGTGCGGTGGGCTACGGCAAGAGCATGATGGTGTTCCACATGCTTGAACGTCTGATCGGTCCGGAGGCCTTCTCGGCGGGACTGCAGCAGGTGGCGGCCGAGCATCAGTTCCGGCAGGCCAGCTGGAGCGATTTTCTCGCGGCCTTTGCCGAGATTTCTGGCCAGGATCTGACGGCCTTCCGGGATCAATGGTTGACCCGACCGGGGGCGGTGCGCCTGTCGGTCGATGCGGTGAAGTTCGACCAGGACAAGGTGAGCTTCCGCCTGGTGCAGGCAGCCCCTCTGTATGATGTGATGGTGCCCATGGTGGTGACCACCGCCGAGGGCGACCAGGAGCATCTCGTGCATCTGGATGGGGTGAGCCAGACCTTCGAGATCAAGGTGAAGGGGGCGCAGCGCCTGGCGGTGGATCCGGCCTGCCATCTGTTCCGCCACCTGCACCCCAGGGAAATCGAATCCACCTTGAGCCAGGTGCTGGGCGTGGATTTGCCCGGGTTCGTTCTGGACCAGCCCAATGAGGCCATGGCCACCGCCGGGCGGGCTTTTGCCCAGGCCTTTTCCGAAATGAATGAAGGCTTCTATTTCAATACCGAGGGGCACCTGGCCAGGGATCTGGCCCCGGACCAGGCTTTCACTCACGTGGTGATCAACCCCGGCACACCCCTGCTCAATCGCTATCTGACGGATGAGCTTGTCCTTTCCGGGTCCACCTTCTTCCTGGGGGGCAAGCGCTACAGCCTCAAGGAGAACGACCTGGTATTCGCGGCCCCCAATCCCCTGTCTCCGCAAAACACCGATCTGGTCATTCTTTGTGATTCACCGCATCGTCTCGAGTCCCTGGCCCGACGGGTGGTGCACTACGGGAAGTACAGCTGGCTGGTGATGCCCCGGGGGCAGGGCGATGTGGTCAAGGGGAACTGGCCTCTGTCTGGATCGCCGCTTATTGTGATCAAGCAGTAGTGCTCGGTCGAGCTCAAATTTGCCAAATACCTGGGAGCCCCGAGGGTGAATGTGATACAATGCTGTTTCGCATCAGCCCCGGGCTTGTTCCCGCGCGGATTTTTCTGAAGCAACGGACCGGATCATGACTCCTTTGCCCATTCCGCTGACATCTGCCCCACGTTCCTGGCCCATGACGACCCGTCGGTTGGCCTTGTGGGCCATGGTCTGTATGCTGGGTCTGGGACTCCTGTCCGGATGCGGCGAGGACGACCCGGTGCAGAACACCGAGGAGGCCACCTGGGAAGCCATTCTCGAGGCGGGCTACACCCTGCGTGCGGTGTGGGGAGTCAACGCCTCGGAGTTTTTCACGGTGGGAGAGAAGGGCATCATCCGCCTCTACAACCGTGGCGAGTGGAGCAGCTGGCGCTTCAACCACACCCCCACCCTGCACGCGGTCTGGGGCACCGACCGTGAGCATGTCCTGGTGGTGGGCGACGACGGGACCTGCTACCAGTACAATGGGCAGGACTGGGAAACCCGCTACCCCGACACCACCGCCGATCTGCACGGCATCTGGGGCACGTCCTGGAACAATGTCTATGCCTGTGGCCAGAATGGCACCCTGGTTCATTTCGATGGGATGAGCTGGACCGCGATGGAGAGCGGAACCGATGCTCTGCTGATCGACATCTGGGGACGGGCTGCCGACGATATCTACATGGTCGGCGCCGAGGGCACCATCCTGCACTTCGATGGCCAGACCTGGGAATCCATGCCCAGCGGCACCACCCAGGCACTCGACAGTGTCTGGGGTCTGGCCGGCGATGATGTCTACGCCGTGGGGACGGCCGGGACCATCCTGCGCCTGGACGGGGACGACTGGGTCAGCGAGGAATCCCACACCACCGAGCGCCTGTGGGCGGTCCGTGGCCTGCCAGGCCAGGGGCCGGTGGCCATCGGGTCGGACGGCGCCTATCTCCAGCGCACCGAGAGTGGCTGGACGGCCATCGTCGCCGCCGAAGGCCGCTATCTTTACGGCCTGTGGGCCGATGGGGACAGCGCGCTTCTTCTGGTGGGGTACAATGGATTGATCATGCGCATCACCGATCCCGCCTGGCAAACCCTGAGTGCCGGCCGGACCCACTGGATCAATGCCGTGTGGGCGGCGGAATGCGGCCGGACCTACGCCGTGGGCAAGCAGGGCGTGATCCTGCAATCCATGGGTGGGGGCTGGCAGGATATTTCCCCCGATCTGGACGACATCGACTACACCGCCATCTGGGGCCTGGCCGAGGACGACTTCTTCGTGGTGGGCAGCAAGGGGGTCATTGCGCGCTATCGGCAAGGGCGGCCCTGGGAAGTCTGGCGCCTGCAATCAGAGGCCAATCTGGAGGATGTCTGGGGCGCCGGTCCGGGTGATGTGTTCGCCGTGGGCGCCGGGGGCACCATCGTGCGATACGATGGGTACGCCTGGGAGGAGATGTTCAGCCAGACGGAAATTTCCCTGAATGGGGTGCACGGGCGAAGCCGCACGGATGTCACCGCGGTGGGTCTGAACGGGACCATCATGCATTTCAATGGCCTGGTGTGGCGGCCCAGCAATAGCGGCACCACCACCCAGATCAACGCCGTGTATTGCTCACCGGACGGAAAAGCGGTGGCGGTGGGTGAGGGAGGCCTGGTCCTCCACAACAGCGGCCTGCTTGGCGAAGACACACCCTGGGAGCCCCAGGTTAGCGGGACCAGTTTTTCCCTTTATGATGTGACCAGTGCCGGGGGCAACCGCGCCTACGCTTCCGGATTCAACGGGCTGGTTCTGGAATACGATGACGGCGAATGGACCATCCTGACCACCGGTTTCCACGACCGCCTCAATTCCATCTACATGAATCCCTGTGGGGATATTCTGGCGGGCGGCCTCTGGGGACTGATCATTCGATATGGGCACTGAACGATAAACCTGCAAATGAATCGGGAGTGACAATGGGCAAACTCGACAAGCTTCAGCCTGCCGCCGTGTGGCAGATCTTCGAGAAAATGACGGAAATCCCCCACGGATCGGGCAACGAAACGGCCATCCAGAACATGTTCAAGGCCTGGGCCGACGAGCGAAACCTGGCCTGGGCCGAGGACAAGGTTGGCAATCTGCTGATCAAGATTCCCGCCACCAAGGGTCGGGAAAAGGCGGCTCCGGTGCTGATCCAGGGGCACGTGGACATGGTGTGCGAGAAGAATGCGGCCACCAAGCACGACTTCGAGAAAGATCCCCTGAAGCTGAAGATCGAGGGCGACTGGGTCACCGCCGAGGGGACCACCCTGGGTGCCGACAACGGAATTGGTGTGGCCATGGGGCTGGCCCTGGCCGACGACAAGAAGGTGGCCCATGGTCCCATCGAGGTGCTGTTGACCGTGGACGAGGAACGCGGCCTGACCGGCGCGGCAGGTGTCGAGGCGGGCTTTTTCTCGGCCCGCAAGATGATCAACCTCGATTCGGAGGAAGATGACGCCATCTTCGTGGGCTGTGCCGGCGGACGCGACACGGTGTTCACCATGAAGAACAAGGCCACCCGTGCGCCCAAGTCCGGCGTGGGCCGCAAGGTCACCCTGACGGGGCTCAAGGGGGGGCACAGCGGCCTGGACATCAACCAGAATCGCGGCAATGCCATCAAGATCCTGACCCGGGCTCTGCTGGCCGCAGCACAGGAAATGGAAGTGCGCCTGGTCGAGATCAACGGCGGCAGCATGCGCAACGCCATTCCGCGCGAGGCCGAGGCCAAGGTGGTCATTCCCAAGGAAGAGGGACGCCGCTTCAAGAAGATCGTCGACGCTTGCCTGCAAAACGTGATGACCGATGAACTGGCCGGCAAGGATGATGGATTTGCCTGGAAGGTGGCCGCGGTGCAGGCGCCCCGGTGCTTCAGCCTGGATTCTTCCCGGGCCACCTTGAACCTGCTGGCCGCCATTCCCAACGGTGTGACGGCCATGAGTCAGGACATTCCCGGCCTGGTCGAATCGAGCACCAACCTGGGTGTGGTGGCCACCCAGGGCGCCAAGGTGCGCCTGGTCTGTTGTAGCCGCTCCTCCATCATGTCGGCCCTCGAGGGCCTGGTGGTGCAGCATCGGGCCATCGGCGAAGCGGCCGGTGCGGTGGTCGAGCAACCCGAAGGCTATCCCGGGTGGAAGCCCAACCTGGCCTCGGAGCTGCTGGCGGTCACGCGCAAGAAGTACAAGTCGGCGTTTGGCCAGGAGGCCGAGCTGCTGGCGATCCACGCCGGCCTGGAATGCGGACTGCTGACCGAGAAGTATCCCGATCTGGATATCGTCTCCTTCGGGCCCAACATCCGCGGGGCTCACTCCCCCGATGAAAAGGTGCAGATTTCCTCGGTGCAGAAAATCTGGAAACTTTTCGCGGCGACCCTCGAGGATGTGGCCCAAAGCTGATCTTCAGGGTTGAGAATGCGCGGTCGGGTCACCTTGCGCGAGGTGGCTCGGCCGCGTTTTTTGGCCCCTATCCGGGTTCTGGACATTTTGTCCAGGCTTACCCACAACTTATCCCCAGGTTTGACAGCTTATCCACGATCCCTTCCTCCGGCCACCTTGACCTTGTAACACCTTGCCTGGAAACATCTTGTGAGAATGTCATGATATTGTAAAAAATATTACCACCTTTTTGGAGCTCGGAGGTCCTCAAGTTATCCCCAGGGTGATGTTCCTTGCTTCACGGTACGATCTGTTCCATTTTTAGCAGGTCCATACACCCAGTACTCCTCTGGGTCGAACAGCATTTTGCTTGGGAAAGGCGGCCATCATGTCGGGATTCGGTGAAGCCGGCAAACGCGGACCAGAGGTCCGGTCCGATTGCTGGATCGGCGTCGAGTTGACCTCGCAGGAAGGGCTGGAAATAGACATCCAGTCCAAGGTGGCGGGGATGTACGGGGAGCGGATCCGCGCGCAAGTGACCGAGGGCTGCGCAGCCCTTGGGTTGAAGGGCGCCCGCATCACGGTGGAGGACCAGGGTGCGTTGCCTTTCACCCTGGCGGCCCGGCTGGAAACCGCCGTACGACGGGCCGGTCACCTGCCTGCCGATGACTACCTGTTGCCGGCCAGCGACTCCTGTCTGCGCGACTCTCTCCGGGACCGCCTGCGCCGCAGCCGGCTGTACCTGCCGGGCAATGAACCCAAGTTCTACGTCAACGCCGGGCTGCACGCTCCGGACGGGGTCATCCTGGATCTGGAGGATTCCGTGGCTCCGGCGGAAAAGGATGCGGCGCGCGCCCTGGTGCGCAATGCTCTGCGTTCGGTCAACTTCTACGGGGCCGAGCGTATGGTGCGCATCAACCAGGGGGAAATGGGTCTCGAGGACCTGCGCTGGATCATTCCCCACAACGTGCACCTGGTGCTGATTCCCAAGGTGGAAAGCCCCGAGCAGGTGATCGCGGTGGACCGCCGCATCGCCGCGCTGGAGCAGGAACACGACCTGGAAGGGCCCGTGTACCTGATGCCCATCATCGAGTCGGCCCTGGGTGCCTGGCGCGCCTATGAAATCGCCGACGCAAGCCCGAACGTGGTGGCTCTGGCCATCGGCCTGGAGGACTACACCGCGGACATCGGCGTGGCCCGCACCCTCGAGGGCACCGAGTCGTTCTGGGCGCGTTGCCAGGTGATCAACGGGGCCAAGGCAGCGGGCATCCAGCCCATCGACACGGTGTTCAGCGACGTGGAGGATATGCAGGGCCTGTTCGATTCGGTGGTCGAGGCCAAGAGCCTGGGCTTTGCCGGCAAGGGCTGTATTCATCCGCGCCAGATCGCCGTGGTTCATGAGGCCATGGCGCCTGGTGAAGCGGAAATCGAGAAGGCCAAGCAGATCGTCCTGGCCTTCGAGGACGCCGAAACCCGCGGCCTGGGTGTGGTCAGCCTGGGGAGCAAGATGATCGATGCCCCCGTGGTCAAGCGCGCGCTGACCACCGTGGAAACGGCCATGAAAATCGGACGGCTGGACGGGGACTGGCGTGAAACGGACTCGGGCGGTAGACCCGGCGCTCACAAGGATGGACGCACGGTGGAAAAGGGAGGCCAACGATGAGCAGCGGAAAGATTCAACTGGTCGAGAATGCCGCCGGTCGTCTGGTGCCTGCGGAGATCAACGGGGAAAAGGCCACGCCCTACCTGGGGGTGGGCAAGTTCAAGCCCACCGGCCGCAAGAACGGTCCCCCCATTCGCAGCTGTGCCGACTATCCCACCGACGGGGACAAGCAGGTGGCCTCCCTCAAGGAGGCCTTGCAGAACGCGGGCCTGCGCGACGGCATGACCATCAGCACGCATCACCACCTGCGCAATGGGGACTTCGTGGCCAACGCGGTGTTCGATGCCGCGGCCGAGCTGGGCGTCAAGGATCTGCGCTGGTTTCCCAGCGCCAGTTTCCCTTGCCAGGCGCAGCAGATCGAGTACATGGAAAATGGGCTCATCCACCACATCGAAGGTTCGATGAACGGTCCGCTGGGTGATTTCTGCACCAGGGGCAAGATGAAGGGCATGGCTGTCCTGCGCAGCCATGGCGGGCGCTACCAGGCCATTCAGGACGGCGAGGTCAAGATCGACATCGCCGTGATTGCCGCGCCCACCGCCGACCCCTTCGGCAACGCCACCGGCGACCGGGGACCCACGGCCTGTGGGCTGCTGGGTTTTGCCCTGGCTGACAGCGAGTACGCCGAGCACTCCATCGTGGTGACCGACAATCTGGTGCCGTTTCCCTGCTACCCATGGCAGATCCAGGGCAACAACATCGACCAGGTGGTGGTCATGGATTCGATTGGCGATGCCAGCAAGATCGTCAGCGGCACCACCCAGATCACCAGGTCGCCCGACCGGTTGCTCATCGCCGAGCTGACCGCCCGGTTCTGCGACGAGGCGGGTATCGTGCAGGATGGTTTCAGCTTCCAGGCTGGAGCCGGCGGCACGGCCCTGTCGTTTGCACTGTTCCTGCGGGACATGATGCGTGAGCGCAACATCAAGGCGCGCTTCGTGCGCGGCGGGTCCACCCAGTACCTGGTGGACATGCTGGAAGAGGGCCTGACCGATTACATCCTGGACGGCCAGACCTTCGACCTGGAAGGTGTACGCTCCATGCGGGAGAACGCCGGTCATGTGAACACCTCGCCTTTCACCAGCTACAACTGGCACGGCAAGGGAAACTTCGCGTCCATGCTGGATGCGGTGGTGCTGGGCGCCACCGAGGTGGATGTGGACTTCAACGCCAACGTGGTGACGCACAGCGACGGGCGGTTGCTGCACGGTATTGGCGGCTGGCAAAACTGTCTGGCCAGCAAGTGCACCATCCTGCCCATTCCCAGTTTCCGGGACCGGATTCCGGTGCTGGTGGACCGGGTGACCACGCTGTGTGGCCCGGGAGAGCTGATCGATGTGGTGGTCACCGAACGGGGGATCGCCATCAATCCGCAGCGTCGCGATCTGACGGAGATGTTGCGAGGATCCTCCTTGCCTATCCGTCCCATCGAGGAGATCAAGGCCGAGGTGGAGGAGATCTGCGGCGGCGCGGCCGAGAAGCCCGAATTCGGGGAGAAGGTGGTGGCGGCCATCAAGTGGGTGGACGGTACGGTCATCGATTGTGTCCGGCAGGTAGGGGACTGAGGCTTCCCCACGGTTCAGCCACTGCTGGGCTCCGCGCTCCAAGCCCCCGCACATTCCAGTGCGGGGGCTTTTCGCTCTGGCCGCTGGAAAGCGGCAAGAGTCGCCCTTCAGTGGTTGAGCTGTGGGGGGCCTCAGTCCCCTGCCCGTCGGGCCAATCGATGACTGCCCCGGACAACAAGATGTTGGTGAGGTGATGGGTGGGCCGTATACTGAAGGTTCACCATCTCGTCCCAGAAAGTAGAGACGATGTCCCGCGTTCAGCGCTGGAACCAATTGCTCACCGGAGGTCTGGCCATCCTGGGCCTGGCGGCTCTGCTGGGCGCCTGCCTTCGGCCGGTCTGGCCCCGGTGGTCGGACAGTGTGGTGGGACCTTTCGGGGGCATCGATGTGGTCCTGCAGGCCGGACTTCTGCAGTGGTCGGCCCACACCTGGTGGCAACCCGAAACCTGGGCCAATTTACCCATCTTTCACCCGGTGCCGGGGGCCATTGGCTTCATGGACTCCCTGCTGGGGCAGGCCTGGCTGGTGTGGCCGTTGGCGGTTCTGTTCAACCCCACGGCAGCGGCCCTGTACAACACGGCTTTTCTGGGGAGCTTGATCCTCGCGGCTCTGGGCATGGCCTTTCTGTATCGGGCCTCGGGTGGGCGCTGGTGGGCGTCTCCCATCGCGGCCCTGGTCATGCTGGGCGCCCCCTACACCGCCGCTCAGCTGGGTCATCTCAACCAGTTACCCCCGCCATTCGTTCTGTTTTCCTTTGGCGCCCTGATCGCCGCCTTGCGCCGCCAGGATGCGGGCCTGCCCACCACGCGCTGGTGGTGGCTGCTGGCCCTGTTTCTGGTTTTGCAGGCGGCCTGGGGCTGGTACGGATTTGCCTACGCCGTCATCGGAGTGGCCGTCATCAAAACGGCCTGGCTGGTGCATCGTTCCCACGGGCGCACCCTGGGCTGGTCCCTCGTGTTTCAGGTCGTGCGGCGTGCCCTGATTCCTGCCGTTCTGGCCGCCATCGGCGTACTGGTGCTGGCCCAGCCTCAGCTGAAACTGGCCGATCGCTACTCCGACTTCTCCCGCACCGACCTGGAAGTGCGCCAGGGCAGCGCGGACCTCCAGCATTTTCTGAATCGCGGCGTTTATCGCTCGGGCCCGGCGGACTGGGTGGGGCAAGGTCAGGTCGGACCGTCACGATATGAAGGTCAACCTCGGCAGGTTCTGCATCCGGGCTGGCTGGCCCTGGCGCTGGCTGGGCTGGGCTGGTGGCGCCGTGGGTATCTTCCCTTTCAGCAGCGTCGGCTGGGGCGCGCCCTGTTGGCCCTGGGGGTGGTCGGACTGGTGCTCTCGTTCGGCGATTCGATGGGCGTGCCCTTCACCAGCTGGCGCGTGCCCTTGCCTCTGGATGGCTTGCGTGAATTGATCCCGTCCTTCAAGGCCTTCCGTGCCGCCTGGCGCTTCAGCTGGCTGATGGTCATCGCCCTGTCCTGGTGGTCGGCGGTGGCGGTCCAGCAAATGGTGGAGCGGCAGGGTCATCGTCAGGTCCGTTCCTGGGGCCCGCCTCTTCTGATCGTGGTCCTGACCTTGCTGTCCCTGCCGGTTCAGGTGCCGGCCGTGGATCTGGAACTGGATGGCCGCTTGATTCCCGTGGGCCCCGCCGGCCGTGCGGCGGTGTTGACTTTGCCGGCGCCGGCCAGGGAATACGACGAGGATCAGACGGAAGCCCGCTGGCTGCTGCGCGCCATGGCCACGGGTCGGGCCACCACGGGAGGAGTCTCGGGCTGGGAGCCTCCGGAGGTGGCGGATTTACGGCGTCGGCTGGAAGCTTGCGAAAAAGGGCAAAGCGATGCTTCGGCTTTGCTGGAAGAGATGCATCGGGCGGGATTCACCTGGGTGGAACTGGCCTTGCGGCCAGGTGATGGCGCGCGGTTGGAATTCTGGCGATCGGCGCTCAAAAAAAACGGGGCCCGCCGCCTTGACGACCAGCCCCATGAACTGTATGAAACCTACCGAATTGAATAGCTTCTAATCGCAGCGAGGCACGGTCACCACGATGCACGGAGCCCGGCGCACCACCCGCTGGGCCACCGATCCGAAGACGATATGCGCCAGTCCCGTTCGTCCATGGGTGGCGATGCAGATGGCATCGACTTCCTCTTCCTCGGCCACCTTCAGGATTTCCTCGGCGGGACGCCCCATGCGGACAATGAGTTTGGGTGTGATATTGTCATCAAGGATCGAACTGCTCACTCGGGCCAGATTTTCCTCGGCATCCTTGATGACCTCGGCCTCGTAGGCGGTCACATCGAAGGTGACCTCGGAGGCTTCGCCGCGTGGCTTGGGCAACTTGGGAATCGGCTTGTGCACATTGACGATGATGATTTCCGACCCGTGGTTCACGGCCATTTCCCCACCCAGCTTGATGCCGCAATAAGAAGCTTCGCTGAAATCGGTGGGACACAGGATTTTCTTGAAAGGAAACATCAGCCAACCTCCGATTGATTCTCCCCGGCACCGCCGGGATCAAAAGCACACTTCGGCAATATAGCACATAAAGGCTTGTTGGACATGACCTTCTACAACGAATTTTCCCGCCACTATGACACCGTGTTTCCCTTCCGACCTCAGGTGCGTGATTTCCTGCTGCGTTTTATCCCGATGCAGGGACAGGTGCTGGACATCGGCTGCGGTCCGGGCCGTTATTGTCAGGCTCTGACCGAGGCGGGGCGGCCCTGTCAGGGTATCGATCCCGACGAGGGAATGGTGGAGCGTGCCCGTGGCCAGTATCCGGATCTGACCTTCCAGACCATGGGGATGGACGGTCTGGAGGCCTTCGCGCCGGGGTCTTTCCAGGGCGTGTTCTGTGTGGGGAATGTGCTGCCTCACCTGCCGGCGGGACAGCTGGGCGGTTTTCTGGCCCAGGTCCGGAGAATCCTGGCCCCCGAGGGCGTCTGGCTGTTTCAGACGGTCAACTTCGACCCCCTGCTCGATCGCCGGGACCACCATTTTCCCGTGCGCAGTTTTTCGGAAGAAGGGCTGGAATTCCACCGCAGCTACCGGGGCATCACCGAGGATCATCTGGTGTTCTCCACGCGCCTGACCGCCGCGGGACGCGAGGTTTTTTCCGGCGAGGTGGACCTCTGTCCCCGGCGTGGTTCCCGGCTGTGGGCGGCGCATGCGGCCGCGGGATTCCGTTCCCTGGAAACCTTTGGCGATTTTGCCGGGTCGCCCTTCCAGGGCAGCACCAGCCCCGCCACCATCGGGGTGTACACACGGTGAGGTCAGAAATCCGTTGTCATCAAGTGGGAAATGGCCTATCATCATATCAAATATTGGAATCCACAGAGGTGATGCCTTGAAGCAAGCAGTGAACATCCTCATGAACCGTCGCTGGTGGTGGCCCCACTGCCGGACGGTGAGGTGTGCGCTGAGGTAAATCCTGATTCAAAGCGCCAAACCGACCGCCGGCTTCGCAAGAAGGCCGGTTTTTTTATGTCCCAAAGGAGCCAGACATGTCCACATTCGATGCCCAGAATTTCAACGTTCCCGATCCGGAAGGATTCTTCGGTCCGTACGGCGGTCGCTTTGTGCCCGAGCCGTTGATGGCTCCTCTCGAGGAACTGACCACCGCGTTTCTGAAGTTCAAGAACGACGAAGAATTCAAGACCGAACTGGCCCACGAGTGCCAATCGTACAGCGGCCGACCCACGCCCCTTTACCATGCCGAACGCCTGAGCGAGCACCTCGGGTTCCGTGTTCTGCTGAAACGCGAGGATCTGAACCACCTGGGCGCCCACAAGCTGAACAATTGCCTGGGCCAGGCCTTGCTGGCCCGACGCATGGGCAAGAAAAAACTGATCGCCGAAACCGGTGCCGGTCAGCATGGAGTGGCCACCGCAGCGGTGGCGGCACGCCTGGGTCTGGAATGCGATGTGTACATGGGCGAGGAGGACATGCGGCGCCAGCAACCCAACGTGACCCGGATTCGCCTGATGGGGGCCCGCGTGATCCCGGCCACCACGGGAGATCGCACCCTGACGGCCGCGGTGGATGAGGCCATTGGGGCCTGGGTGAAGGAGGCCGACAGTGCCTTTTACCTGCTGGGCTCGGTGGTCGGACCCCATCCGTATCCCTTGATGGTGCGGCATTTCCAGGCCGTCATCGGCCAGGAAGCCAGGGCCCAGATGCTGGATGAGTATGGAAAGCTGCCGGATCTGATCACCGCCTGTGCCGGGGGCGGCAGCAATGCCATCGGGTTGTTTCACGCCTTCTTGCAGGACGAGCAGGTGAAGATCGTGGGGGTCGAGGCTGCGGGCAGCGGCGTGGATTCGGACCGTCATGCGGCCACCCTGACGGTGGGCAAGCCCCGGGTCATCCACGGCATGAAAACTTACTGCATCGAGGAGGGCACCGTGACTGCGGAGGGCAATCACTGCATCGCTGCGGGGCTGGACTATCCTGGGATCGGACCGGAGCACAGCTACCTCAAGGACCTGGGTCGGGTGCAGTACGAGGCGGTGACCGACGTGGAGGTGATGGAAGCTTTCGGCAAGCTGTGTCGGTACGAGGGCATCATTCCCGCCCTGGAAAGCAGCCATGCCCTGGCCTATCTGGAACGGCTGAAAGGGGAGCTGTCCTCCGACGCCACGGTGCTGGTGAATCTTTCCGGCCGTGGCGACAAGGACATGGAGGAATTCACCCGCAGGCGGCTCGAGGGCACCGTGAACGCCGGGACAGAGAGCCCGGTGGCCAGGGTGACCAAGGGATTGTTCTGCTAGCTTAGATCTTGATTTCTTGGCCTTGCGCTGGTATTTCTGAAGAGTACGGAACATTGGGAAGGTGGGGCGGTTTCTTCAGGGAACCGCCACCTTTCTGTCCCTCCAGATGAGGAGTTTCCATGCGGAAGAAGGATCTCCGCGGGTTGCGCCACGCGCTCACTCTCGTTTTTCTCACATTGGCTTGCCTGTATTTGCTTTTCCCGTCGCTGGTGCTGGCCGATGATGACGCCGAATCTGCCGCCACCCCTGCCGGTCCGGCCGAGCTGACGGGAGATTTCAAGGCTGCCATTGTTATCGATGCGGACACCGGGTTGACCATGGTGGCCCACAACGCCCATGAACGTCGCCAGCCCGCCTCCATGCTCAAGATGATGACCGAGCTGATCGTGCTGGAACACGTGGATTCGGGGGATATGTCCCTCACCGAGATGGTGAAGGTGTCCGCCAGGGCCAGCAACATGGGTGGGTCACAGGTTTACCTCAAGCACAACACAGAGTTCAGCGTGGAAGACCTGTTGCGGGCTCTGGCCATCCATTCGGCCAACGATGCGGCGGTGGCCCTGGCCGAGCATGTGGCCGGCAGCGTCGAAGCTTTTGTGGACCTGATGAACATGAAGGCCAAGGAACTGGGGATGAACGACACCGAGTTCCATTCCGTTCATGGCCTCCCCGCCGGCTGGAAGCAGGAGCCTGACCTGACCACGGCGCACGACCTGGCCATTCTGGGACGCGAGTTGATCAAGCATCCCAAGGCGCTGGAGTGGTCCTCGACCAAGACGGCCCCCTTCAAGAACGGCACCTTCACCACCCTGTACAATCCCAACAAGCTGATAGGGACCTATCGGGGCCTCGATGGCATCAAGACCGGATTCACCGGCCCGGCAGGGTTTTGCGTGACAGCCTCGGCGGTGCAGCAGGGCAAGCGGTTGATCTCGGTGGTCATGGGCTGTTCCACCGATAAAGCACGAGCCACTGAAACCACCCGCCTGTTGAGCTACGGCTTCAACGCCTTCGTCCAGGTGACGGTGATTCCCCAGGCCGGGGCCTTGCTCGAACAGCCCCTACCCTTGAAGGGCGCCAAGAAGAAAACCGCCCAGGTGGCTTACGGAGAAAGCTTGACCGTGAGCGTGCCCCGCGGCCGCGAAAACGACCTGAAAACCGACCTGCAGCTTCCCGGGAAGGTGGAGGCGCCCCAGGTGAAGGGGGCCGAGGTCGGGTTCGCCGTGGTGACTCTCGATGGGCGGGAGATGGGCCGTGTGCCCCTGGTCCTCACGGAAATGGTGGAAAAGGGTAATTGGTGGAACCGTTTGATGAACTAGGTTGTTTAAATTTCAACTGGGCCATCCAGTGGGAAGCGCCGGGGTCGAAAATACCATGACAAACGGGTGACAACCCTCGACCCGTGGGTTATATTCAGACCTCAGCTTTCAACCAATCAACGGATCATGCAGTTTCTGCATGACTCGAGGAGGAATCATGAGTCGCAAATTTGTCGCCTTGGTCGCTATCGCCGTCGTTGGCGGGTTGATGACAGGTATGGTGTCCGACGCCGTGGCTGGCCACGAAATCATTGGTGCCCCGAAATGCAAGATGTGCCACAAGGCCAAGACCGGTGACCAGTGGGAGATCTGGACCACTTCGGCCCACGCGGGCGCCTTCGCCACCCTGGCTTCCGAGGAATCCAAGAAGATCGCTGCCGACAAGGGCCTGGGCGATCCCCAGAAGGAAGAGGCTTGCCTGAAGTGCCACGCCACTCACGCCTTCCTGGGCCGTGACGTCGTGGTGGATGCCAAGGGAAAATATGAAGACGCCGAGGGTGTGGGCTGCGAGGCCTGCCACGGCCCCGGCTCGGACTACAAGAGCAAGAAGGTCATGATGGATTCGGCCGCTGCCAAGGCCGCCGGCCTGATCATGGACAAAAGCGAGGCCTTTTGTGTGACATGCCATAACGAGGAAAGCCCCACCTTCAAGGGTTTCGACTTCGCTGCCCGCTGGGAAGAGATCAAGCACCCGGTGCCCGAAGAGAAGTAATCCGGTGAGCCGGTCACTGAATTCGCCGGGTTCGGAGGAGTCAAACCGCTGATGCATTTGCGAAAAAGTGATCGCGACGGGAATAGCCCCACTGCCTCGTGGCAGTGGGGCTTTGTGTTCCTGGTCGGAATGGTGGTTCTGATTGCCCTCTCAGGGTGCACTCCCGCCCGTACCATCACAGGTGGTTCGGCCGACCCGACCAACCCTGCCAACTGGCTGGACCAGGCGGAGGCCCGGCAGCGCCAGGGCGATTACCTGGGGACGGTCGGCGCCCTGGAGAATGCGGCCGCGGCGATTCGCTCCCTGCCGGAAAACGTCCCATCCGAGGAAAAGCGCGAGGCCCAGCGCCGGACGGCCCTGCTGCGCGCCTGGCTGCACTATGATCGAGCCGAATATCGCGAGGCCATGCGCTGGGTGCGGGCAGGTGATACCGCCTCCCCGGGCGATATCCAGATCCGCCGCATCAAGGGACTGGTGGCCGGAAGCCTGGGCAATCGCTCCCAGGCCCACGAGGTGGCCGGGGACATGATCCGCACCGATCGATCCGATCCGGACGCCGACTGGGTGCTGGCCGTGCTGGATCGCGCCCAGGGTCGATACCGCGAAGCCTTCAATTTCATTGCCTCGCTGCGTCCGGACCACGAGCGATCGGCGGCCTGTTTCCGGGACAAGGGGTTGATCGCCGAGCATCTCCAGGAATGGGCCTACGCCCGCCGCTGGTATGCCGAGGCGGCCTCATCTCAGCCTGGCAACGCGACCTTGCTGCGCCTGGATCATCCCCGCCTGGAGCCGGGCCCTGCGGACAGCGACCAGCCCATCTGGCTGGCCGATGACCGCTACTTCGTGACCGGATCCCTGAGTGCCTATGCCGCCCTGGCGCTCAACCGATTCGACCAGTCCTCGGATCCCGTCATTCACGAGTTCTGGGCCGGCCAGGTGGTGGACGCCGCGGGCATCCTTTTGCGCATGGACATGGACAGGGCCTGGTCCCTGCGGGCGCGCGGCCTGGTGTTTGGCGACAAGGAAATGACCCGACGCGCTCTCAAGGACCTGCGGAAGGCCAAAAATCTGCTGGGTGGGCAACCTCGACAGGACGGCCGCATCGAGGCCATGATCGGCCACCTGCATCTGGTGCAAGAGCAGCCCGAGGAGGCCCTGGGCCCCCTGCGAGAGGCGGTGGATTTGAATCCGGAAAACGCCACCGCCTGGAGTGATCTCGGGCTTTGCCATATCATGGATGGCCAGCGCGACCTGGCCGCCGATGCACTGACCCGCGCGCTGGAGCTGGATCCTTTGCTGGCCACAGCCTGGTACAACCGGGGTCTGATGAATCTGCACGCGGGGGACCTGGACCAGGCCGAATCCGACCTGGAAGAGGCGGCGCGTCTGACCCCGGACAACACCGATGTGGCCCGTCTACTCCAGCAGGTCCACCTGCGGCGGCGCCAGAAATAGGGACCATTCATGTCAATTTTCGATATCATCGCCCTGCTCATGACCCTGGCGGCCGTGTTCGGCTACGTGAACCACCGCTGGCTCAAGCTGGCACCCACGGTGGGACTGATGATGATCAGCCTGGTCAGTTCCCTGGGCATCATGGGGCTGCACTGGGTTTTTCCCAAGCTGGAAATCGTGAACGAGCTCCAGGCGGTTCTGGGCAACATCGATTTCAACGAGGCCCTCATGCACGGCATGCTGGGCTTCCTGCTCTTTGCCGGAGCGCTGCATGTCGACCTGGAATATTTCGTGCGACGCAAGGGCACCATCGCCTCGCTGGCCACCGTGGGGCTGCTGATTTCCACCTTTCTGGTGGGCGGCCTTTCCTGGCTGGTTTTCGGGTGGCTGGGTTTGCACGCCTCGTTCCTGGCTTGCCTCATTTTCGGTTCCCTGATTTCTCCCACCGACCCCATCGCCGTCATGGGCACTCTCAAGACCTTGAATGCCCCCAAGGGCCTGGAAGCCAACATCGCCGGTGAGTCGCTGTTCAACGACGGAGTTGCGGTGGTCGTATTCACCGGACTGGTGACCTTGCTGGCTGGAAGTCATGGAGGGGGACATGGAGCGCACGAGGAAACCATGGGGGCCATGGACATGCTGGTCTTCTTCCTGCGTGAGGCGGGAGGGGGTGCGGTGCTGGGCCTGGTCTCCGGTTACATCGCCTACCGCATGATGCTGAGCATCGACGACCACATCGTCGAGGTGATGATCACCCTGGCCCTGGTCATGGGCAGCTACAGCCTGGCCTGGGCCCTGCACGTGTCCGGGCCCATCGCCGTTGTGGTGTCGGGCATCCTGATCGGCAACCGGGGGCGCGCCTTTGCCATGAGCGACAGTGTGGCTGACTACCTGGAAAAATTCTGGGAGCTCATCGACGAAATTTTGAACGCCCTGCTGTTCATGCTCATCGGTGTGGAGGTGCTGGTGGTGGCCTTCAACGGCAAGGGTCTGCTGGCAGGATTCATCACCATCGCCATCGTCCTGGGCGCGCGCTTCGTCAGCGTGGCGGTGCCGATCTCGATCATCGGCTTGCGCAGCCAGTTCCCCCGGGGTGTGGTCCGCATCTTGACCTGGGCCGGGTTGCGCGGCGGTATCTCGGTGGCGCTGGCCCTGTCCCTGCCGCCCATCCCCGAGAAGAATCTGATCCTGACCTGCACCTACCTGGTGGTGCTGTTCTCCATCATCGTGCAGGGCCTCACCATCAAGAAGGTGCTGAGGAAGTTGCTGTGACCTGCCAATTCCAACTGGTTGGAAAATGATTCGCGCTGGAATTCGCGGAACCCCTCCCGTAGAATAGTGATTGTCATCAATCATTTATGGAGGGGGATTTCCATGATTCGGCGTTTTTTCTTCAGTATTGCTGCTTTGAGTCTGGCCTTGATCGCTTTCACCCCTGCCTTTTCTCAGCCGCAGCCCCGCTTCGTGTCCGGCAAGTTGCAGGAGGGTGCGGAGATCCAGATTTTCGGTTCGGGCTTCGGTGTGCGCCCCGCCGCGGACCAGGCTCTTCAGGGCGTGGTGGTGGGCGACGCGCCCCGGTGGGACGATTGCGATTTTCGCCGGCCATTGCCGGTGGAGAAGTGGGAAGACGGCGTGATCCAGTTCACTTTTCTGGAAGAGGGTTTGCGCGCGCAGCAAGATTTCTATCTCTACGTGGCCGACAGTCAGGGCAAGGTCAGTTCGGCCATCGGTCCCTGGAAACGCGGAATGGGAATTCTCAACGACCCGGAAAACAAGATTCCCCTGGAAAATGATGGGGAGCGGTGGGTTCCTGGGGAGGCTGCGGAGGACACTCCGCAGGCACCGGGAGTTCCCTCGCAGCCCGGCTGGTTTGAGGTTCCCACCAGGTTTTCTCGTCAGGTCTCCTTTGCGACCGGTGAAGCCGATTCTCTCCTGGCCCGATATTCCTCTGACGGTGCCGTGTCTGGCATGCCGGCCGTCTGGATGGGAAACCATCAGGACTTTGAAGAATGCACCTGGCTTGAGCCTGCCCGGGTGGTGGAAGTCAAGTCTGGTGAGATCATCTGCTCTTTTCAGAGTGAGGCCGCCGATCCAGAAGAAACGGTTTTCTTCTTCGTGGAAACCGAGCCGGGGATGAAGAGTGAGGGGTTGATGGTGCAGACCACGGTGCTGGGGCCTGGGCAGATCGGGCAACCGGTATTGAGGTAGCACACCCCCCTTTTTCCAACGGGTTGGAAAATTTTACAGGGCCATCTGTAAGGAAATCTGGTCGAGATATCCCACGGCCGGTGGCCTGAAATGGTGGGCAATTTCCCGGAAGAGAAGTGATCTGCACTCACTGACAGAGCACTGGCAACTGAGGGAGTGGAAGAATGCGAATCCCCCCGAGTGACTACGCAGTTGGTTGGCTAACTTTAGCACTCCTCAATGCAGGCCTGGCACAATGCAAGGGGCGGCGCGGCCTTATTTGGTGGCTACTGTCTCTGTTGCTTGGACCGTTAGCCACATTCTTGTTGGTCGTTATGCCTGCGAAATAGTCGAGAGAGAACAGGGGGCAGGTACCGTATTCGATGCGACACCTCACCCTGGTTTGCAGCGGACTCTCGACACTTCCGGGTCCAACCGGAATTGAACCCGGATTTTCCAACCAGTTGGAAAATTTTACAGGGCCATCGGTAAGGAAATCTGGTCGAGATATCCCACAGCCGGTGGCCTGAAGTGGTGGGTAAATTCCCAGAAGAGAAGTTAGGTGGAGTTGGGGGGGGATCATGAAGAGTCGACTCGTCCGTTCACTCGGGTTCTTTGCTTTAGTCGTCGTAGTACTGCTGGCGGCCCTGGTTCTTCGGGCGTCTCGTCCGCATGAAGTCACTGTGGCGATCGAGGCCGCTGAGGGCACAAAACTCTCGGGCACATATCGAGTCGATGGGGAACTGTCACATTTCGATTCTGAAGCGCCGACAAGTTTCATTGTGGCTATAGCCAAACGGGCAGGCTTTTGAGTTCGACTAGTGTTTGGGCAAACAAAATTGTAGCGGCAACCGATTAGGACGTGGATAGAGAAATCGGTCCCAACTATCAAGCGTATGCACCTGACAAGCTCGCCAATAACTCGGCTTGCAGAACAAGCATGGCGCCTTGGCCGCTACACGGCCTGAGCCTGCCGGTGAAATCACCGTTAGATTGATGAAGAACTTAGATTTCTGGGCCACTTCCACGCCTGGTCATGTGTCAATAATTGACAACTTTTGCTATTTTTTGTATGCTGAGACCAGCTGAGAAATGAGGAGGTCTGAGCGATGAATGTTTCTGTGGGTAAGGACTTTGAGGAATTTGTGAAGGGCAAAGTCGCCTCGGGTGACTATGCCTCAGTGAGTGAGGTCGTCAGAGAGGGCCTCCGCCTGCTCAAGGAGCGCGAGCTCATGCTTGAGGCGAGGCTGCAGGCTCTGCGCGGTGAGATCCAAAAAGGTGTCGACCAGGCTCTGGCTGGAGAACTTCTCGACGGCCCCACGGTCATGGAGGAACTGCGGCAGGAACTTCTGAAGAGAAAGTCGTAGTTTGCCTGGGCACTATCTAGTTCCCCAAGCGCGAACCGATCTCCGAGAAATCCTGAGCTATATAGCCGAGGACAATGTCGATGCGGCCGACAAGGTTCTTGACCGTTTCCTGGAGATCTTCGAGCTCCTGGGAGATAATCCAGACGTGGGACATTTTCGAGAGGACTTGACCACTCACCCGGTTCGGTTTTTTCCTGTCTACTCGTACTTGGTGATATACATGTCGGGTACCAGCCCCGTCGAGGTCGTCCGAGTATTGGGTGGGGCTCAAGATATTGGGTCGATTTTGAAGTAGGGCGCCGTGGCCTTCGCGGTCAAGCTGGCGAACAATCTAACAACCGCTTTCACCCGACAAGCGCACCAGTCACGCCGCTTGCTTGCGCAAATGTCGAACCCTGGCCGCTCCGCGGTCCGCGCTTGCCACTGAAGCCAACGTTAAACTGTCAAGTGAGGAATTGATTGGAACGACACCTGGTTTTCATAGGAATCATTTTGCTGACCATAATGCCAATGGAAATCGGGCTTGCTCAGGATGCCATGGTGTCTGTGCGGTATGGTGGTGTTGATTTTGACCAGAATGTCGTGGCGCGGTCTCAAAATAGTAGAGGCGCGGTTGCTGCTTCTCGCATTTTTGGCGGCGATATTTTGGGGCCTGAAGTCTTCATGGGGCTGCGACCTCAGCTTTCCATTGATCTGTTGTGGAGCGGTGAATCATGGAATTTTTCCGTGACGACCAGATCACGGGCAACATCATTGGGTTTGGTGAAGGTGTTTGGACTGGGGCGCGCACATTGTGAGGCTTTTGCTGGTGCAGCACACATTCAGGATAAGTATCAGATCGTCTTTGTTGAAGGTGAACACTACACTCATGAGCTGGCCAACTGGGGGTTTGCCGGGGGTGCCAAGTTAAGATTCCCGTTCTTGAATCAACTCGATGCCGTTGGCGGTTACCGCTTCTACACAAGGGCACAGGAAGAGTTTGACGGAAGCTTACCATTGGCTGGCCCATATGAGGTGACCGGGAGGTCAACGGATCATTGTTTTTGGTTCGGGGTTTGCTATGTGATTGGGATGTCCTGACTCGAAAGAAAATGACCCGAATGAACCATCCTCTTTTTCGCCTGTTCGCCTTATGCCTCATGGTCATGCAATGCACGGGGTGCGGAGCTTACCGGCTGGCAGCCATGCCAGGGAATGTGGAGCCGCAACCCGAGACGGTGCAAGTCGAGACCATCAAGGTCGGTGTGGACGTGAGAATTGAATTGAAAACCGGCGAGATCAAAAAGGGAGAGGTTTCGGCGGTTTCCGGTGAGCGGGTGGCTCTGAAAAAAGTCGGGAATTACGGGCTGGAACACGAGGAATACCTGTGGAGTGATATCCAGCAAATTGAAGTTTACAAGCCCGCTATTTTCGCGAGCTTTGTGACCACTGCGGTGGGCGTGTTTGCTAGCTATGCGGCATTGATGATCATCGCGTTGACCCAGATGGGCGATTAGTACCCATCAAAGAAGATCCAGATAAGCCCCCTCGACCAGATCGCTCCGGTCGATGCCCAGTTCCGCCATCAAGGCCCAGGCTTCTTTCTCGCCCGCCTCGGCCGATTCGCCCTCTCGCAAAACCACTTCCAGTTCCATGAACCAGCCCAGGTGGGCCACCTCGTCAATGTGGATCCGGGTGCGGCCCTTGAGAAACAGGGTGCGGGTTTTGCTCACCACGCCAAGCAGCCCCAACGCCCCCTCCAGCACCGTGGAAAGCCCCTGCGGATCGTCGGTGCAAAAAATGGCGTAATCCGACACCTTGGGACCGGTGGCGTCGGGGCGGCAGTAGCGGATCAGTTCGCCGGTGCCGTCACCGAACTCGCGCAGCTTCAGGCGTCCCTGGGGCACCACGAAAAAGGTGTCGCGCTGGTGGATGATTTCACGGGGACGATCGGCCAGTTCCGCGGCGCGGGCCAGCAACGATTCAGGGGAGGCCACCCTGGCCTTGATCTCAACATTGGCCGGCATGGGAGTCCTTTCAAGGGACGAGGCCGGATGTAGTTCTGCCTGCGAAGATGTGGTAGTTTTGGGCAAAGGTTCCCCGGAATCAACCCCTCATTTTGACTTTCTGAAAGGTGTTCTGCCGTGCAGAGTTATCGCCTCGCCCCATTGATTCTGATGACCCTGGCCCTGACCACGCTCCTCTTATTGAGCGCCTGCGACGACGACCCCACCGAGCCGGAGGACACCCTACACCTGTCCGATCAGGTGGATTTTCTGGATCCCGATCTGGCCCACGACTCCTACGTGCTGATGAACCCCATCGATGCCCATTCCTTCCGCTTGATCGACAAGACCGGGGCGCGGCTTTTCGGCTGGGACATTCCCACCGATCTGCGCTTCGATGCCCAGTTGCTGCCCGATGGTCGCATCCTGGCCAACCTGGAACAGAACCTGGGGAACGACCAGACCCGTTTCTACGGGGGCGAGCTCAAGCTGATCAACCCCGACGGCAGCTTCGACTGGGAGATGACCTGGCAGGGACCCACCACGATCAGTCATCACGATCTGGAAATGCTGCCCAGCGGGAACATCCTGTTCATCGCCGTGGATGGGTACGATCCGGTGACCGCCGCGGCCATGGGATATGCCGCGGGCACCATGTTGCTGTCCGAATCCCTGATCGAGGTGGACCCGGCCACCAATGAGGTGGTCTGGCGCTGGGACGCCGCCGACCACTTCATCCAGGATCACGATCCCGAGGCGGCCAGCTTCGGCGACCCGGCCCAGCACCCCGGACGCATCGACCCGAACTACGGGCTGGTGCTGGATTTCCAGGCGGGCGATGTGTTCCACGCCAACGGCATTGCCTACGATGCCCAGCGGGACCTGATTTTTCTGAGTGTGAACAACGTGTCCGAGGTGTGGGTGATCGACCATGACACCACCACCGAGGAGGCCGCCGGCCCGGCCGGGGATCTGGTCTATCGTTTTGGCAACCCCGAGGCCTGGCGCAACACGGCGGCCACGCGGCTGTTCTGGACCCAGCATCACCCCAACTTCGTGGCCCAGGGTTTGCCGGGTGCCGGCCACCTGATGATCTTCATGAACGGCCGGGCCATCCAGGGCCGGACCACGGACCAGTCGGTGGTGTACGAGCTGGTATTGCCTGCCACGCTGACCCAGCAGCCCGGAGTGGCCAATGAGCCCACGGTGTTCTGGAGCTGGACCGATCCCGACCTCTTCGGCGGTCACCTGGGCAGCGCCCAGCGCTTGCCGGGCGGCAACACCTTGGTTGCCGAGGGCGATTACGGGTTCTGGGAAGTCACCGCCACGGGCGAGGTGGCCTGGAAGTACCGGTACGAGGGTGAGGGCATCGAGGAGGTGCCTGGAGCCGCTGTCTGGCGGGGCTACTCCATCGAGAAAAACGATCCCGCCTTGACCATTCTGGGCGTGGATTAACGGCAAAAAAAGGCGCCGCCCCCGAAGGAGCGGCGCCATCTTGTTTGTACCCCGAGGGGCTACTTCTTGTTCCGCGGGAAGTCGCCGTGTCGCGGCACGACCACGGGTTCATCCTCGATCTTCTTCAGCAAAACCTCGACCGCTTTTTCCAGCTGAGGATCGCGCCCGGCCATGACCTCGTGAGGCAGGTTGTCGAGCGGAATGGTGGGGTCCACCCCGTAGTTCTCCACGTCCCACTGGCCGTGGACGTTGAACAGGCCGAACTCGGGGAAGGTCACGCCGCCGCCGTCCATCAGCTGGATACCGCGGCTGATGCCGACCAGACCACCCCAGGTCCTGGTGCCGATGACCTCACCCAGCTCGTAGTACTGGAAGTAGTAGGGCAGGGCGTCGCCGCCGCTGCCGGCGTAGCCGTTGCTGATCATGGCCATGTGACCCAGGAAGGCCGTGCCCGGCGTGCGCCAGTCCTGGCCGTAACGGGGCTTCCACAGGTTGACCAGCTTCTGGCGCAGGATGTTCATGAAAAAGTCCGGAATGAACCCGCCGCCGTTGAAGCGCTCGTCGATGATCAGGCCGTCCTTGCGCAGGTTGGGATAATAGCCCTTGGCAAAGCCCACCTGACCGCCCACGGCGGTGTTGGGCATGTGCAGGTAGCCGATCTTGCCGCCGGAAAGCTCGTCCACCTTGCGGCGGTTGTCCTGGACCCAGGCCTCGTAGCGCAGGTTGGCCTCGCTGGCGATGGGCTCCACGGTGACCTCGCGGCTGTCCTTGCCGTCGGGATTGGTGCTCACCTCGAGCACCACCTGCTGGCCTACCTTGTTCTCCAGGAGGCTGTACGGATTGGTGGCGGTGGTCAGGTTCACCCCGTCGATGCTGATCAGGTAGTCGAGCTCCTTCACGTCCACACCGGGCTGGTGCAAAGGCGTGGGGGTGCTGCTGTTCCAGTCGCGATCGGTGAAGATGCGTTCGAAACGATAACGCCCGCTCTCACGATCCACGCTGAAGTCACAACCCAGCAGGCCGGTGCCCACCCGCTTGGGCCGGGGTCGGTCGCCGGGGCGCGCGTAGCTGTGTGAGCTGTTCAGCTCGCCGATCAACTCACCCAGCAGATAGGTGAAGTCGCTGCCGTGGGCCACGTAGGGCACCAGCTGGCCGTAGCGCTGGTACATACGGTCCCAGTCCACGCCGTGCATGCCGGGATCGTAGAAGAAGTCGCGCTCCTGACGCCAGGCATCGCGGAACATCTGCCGCCACTCGGCGCGAGGGTCCACCTTGGCCTGCATCTCGTCGGTGCGCAGACTTTTCTTGGCCGGTTTCTGCTCGGGCTTGGCGTCGATGATGCCGAACTTGCCGCCGCGCTGACGGTAGAAGATCTTCTTGCCGTCGGCGGACAGTGCATAGCCCCACACCCCGCTCAGCACGTCCTTCTCTTCCCGCTCCTCCAGGTCGTACAGCTTGATGGAGGTGGTGGCGTTCTGATTACCTCGCCCGCCGCCGGGGGTGAAGGGGCGGCTCATGTAGAACAGCTTGCCCTTGGTGAAGCTCAGGTTGGAGTAATTGCCGGGCGAGACGTCCAGCTCGACCATGCGGCTGGCCAGTCCGTCCAGGTCGATGACGAGGGGGGTGTCCTTGTCCTTCTTGTCTTTCTTGTCCTTGTCCTCGTCTTCGCCCTCATCCTCGTCTTTTTTCTCGTCCTTCTTGTCGTCTTCCTCTTCTTCCTTCACCTCGACCTCGTCGCTCTCGGGGGCGAAGGGATTTTCCACGTCCTCGCGCAAGGTGACCAGGTACAGGCCATCCTGGTTGGCCCAGATGGGCTTGAGGTCGAAGCCACCCAGGGTGGGGTTGAACTCGGTGGCCGAGGCGAAGAACAGGTACTTGCCCTCGTCGTCGAAGCAGGGGGCCGTGTCGATGGTGAAATCGCTGGTCACGCGGTGCACCTTCTTGTCGGCCACGTTGTACAGGAAGATCGAACTGAAGCCGTTGGCCTCGCCCTTGGCATAGGCCACCCAGCCACTTTTCGGGCCCCAGGCCACCTGGCGGATCTCGTCGGTCGTCGACTGGTCGATGTGGGTCTGCTTGCCGCTCTCGGCATCGATCAGCCACAGGTTCAGGGCCGCATCGCTCAGCAGCAGATGCTTGCTGTCCGGCGACCACACCATGCCCATCTTGTAGGTCTTGCTGCCCTTGGTCAGCTGCCTGGGCTCATCCTTGCCGTCGGACGGGGCCAGCCAGATTTCGTACTCGCCGGTCTGGTCGCTCAGATAGGCCACGTACTTGCCGTCGGGGGACCACACCGGTTCGCGTTCGCGAATACCTGGCGTGGCCGTCAGGTTGCGCACGTTGCCCTTCTCGGCGGGTACGGTGAAGATATCGCCGCGTGCGCCGAACACCGCACGCTGGGCATCGGGGGCGATGTCCCCGGAGTCGATCAGCCCATCGACCTTCTTCAGGCTGGGCCGGGTCAGGACATTGTCGCTGCGCAGGCTGACGGTGACCTTGCGGGTTTTCTCGGTGGCCAGATCCAGTACGTACAGCCAACCGCCGTTCTCGTACACGATGGCGTCGGGGCCCAGGCTGGGATTCTTGACGTCGTATTCCTTGTGGTCGGTCACCTGACGTTTCACACCGGTCCTGGTGTCGTGGGCCCAGATCTGCAGACGACCGGTCTTGTCGCTGTTGTAGTAGATGGTGTCGCCATGCCACATGGGGAAGTTGTCGCTGCCGATCCAGTCGGTGATCTGCTCGGTGGTGTTCTTGTCGAAGTCGTACACCCAGACGTCCTGCGCCATGCCGCCCTTGTAACGCTTCCAGGTACGGTCTTCCCGGGTGATGCGGTTGAAGGCCAGGCGGTGGCCGTCAGGAGCGTAGCTCGACAGACCGGCCGTGGGCAGGGGGATGCGCCGGGGCAGGCCGCCGTCGACCGACACGGTGAACAGCTGCATGTCGCGCCCCGTCAGGCTTTCCCGCCGGCTCTGGAAGCGCACGTGCTTGCCGTCGGGCTGCCAGTCCATGACCCGGTCGCCGCCGGGATGGTAGGTCAGGCGCACGGGCTCGCCCCCTTCGGCGGGGATCAGGTAGACGTCGTTGTTGCCGTCGTAGTTGCCCGAAAAGGCGATGGTCTTGCCGTCAGGACTGAACTTGGCCTGGTTCTGGTAGCCGATCGACCCGGTCAAGCGCCGGGCTTCGCCACCCTGGGCCGACACGGTCCACAGGTCTCCGGCATACGAGAACACGATGGTGTTGCCGTGGATATCGGGGTAGCGCAACAGGCGCATGTCGTCGGTGTCGGGCTGGCCTTCAACGACGTCCTTGGCCAGGGCGGTCCCGGTCAGGGCAGCCAGCAGGGCCACCGTCAGGATCAGGTGCAGGGTTTTCACAGAGCGCATCAATGTCCTCCGTCCAGAGTGAAGCTTCGCAACGAAGCAGGATGGTCAGCCACGGTAAATATCAAACCGGCCATGGCGGCCAGATTCCGGGCCAGGATTTCGGGATCCACCTTCTCGAAGGTGTCGGCCCGGCTGTGGTGAATGTCGAAGTAGTGGGAGGTGTCGACTCGATGACCAGCACCGGGTACGCCTTCGCGGACTATGGGACCCACGTCCACGCCCGATCCACCCTTGACGATCTGCCAGGTGTCGGGCGCCAGCTTCACCAGCGGAGCCGTCCAGTCGGCGATGGTCGCGATGACCAGGCTGTCCGCCTCGATGGAAAAGCCCCGGGGCGTGTATGATCCGCTGTCGCTTTCCAGGGCCAGAACGTGACGCTCCAGCTCGGTGGCGTGGGTGTCGCGATAAGCGCGGCCACCCTGGCCTCCCATTTCTTCACAGGTATAGTGCACAACCCGAACAGTACGTCGCGGACGGTAGGCAGGTTGCACCAGCAGACGGCCCACTCCCAGGGCGAGGGCCACGCCGGCTCCATCGTCCATGGCGCAGGTGCCCACGTCCCAGGAATCGAGGTGCCCCGAAACCAGCACAATTTCCTCCGGAGCCGTGGTTCCCCGGATGTCCCCGACAACGTTGTAGCTGATGATGTCGGGGTGGTTTTCGGCCTCCATGGAGAGCTGGACGGTGGGGCGAAGGCCCCGCCGGCAAAGGTGGTGGAGGCGGGCGGCATCCTCCACGGTGACGGCGGCCACGGGGATGCGCGGAGCATCATCTGCGTAGTGCATGACGCCCGTGTGTGGCGCGCCCAGGCTGACTCCGGTGACCGACCGCACCAGGGCGGCCACGGCCCCATGCTTGGCCGCCCGGCTGGCCCCGTGAACGCGGTACTGGACGGTGCGTCCGTAACCCTCCCAGTCGGGGTTGAACAGGACGATCTTGCCACGGGCTTCCTCGGCCCGGGCCTCCAGCTCGTCGAAGTCTTTCACGGCCATGATTTCGGCTTCCACCGTTTGACCACCGGTTCCATCGCTGCGGCCCAGCCCGCTGATATCCAGATCGAAGGCCACGGGGGCGATGCAGCGGGCCCATTCCTGGCCGCGGGTCCAGTGCGGCACGGTCACCGGCTCGGTCCACACGCTGTCGAAGCCGGCCTCCTGCATGGCGTCCACGGCCCAGACAACGGCATTCTTCATGCCGGGCGATCCCACCAGTCGGTGGCCCACCACATCGCTCAGTTCGCCCAGCTTGTCGTAGGTGGTGGTGTCTGCCAGGGCTTCTTCCAGCAACCGGTCCAGGGTGGTCATTTCAGGCGAGGTGGTCCGGGGAGGGGCCGAGGCACAGCCGGGAATCAGGAGGTAGAAGGCGGCCAGCATCGACAGGGTGCGCAGCAACGAGGTCATGGGATCTCCCAGGAAAATGACGGGAATACATGGATTGGGGGCCAGGAGAGAACTCTGGGCCAGCCAGGAAAAAGTATCACAACCAGGGTGGAGTCACCAAGTTGTTTGACCCGGCACGCGCAGCATGGTTTCTTTGCTGGGCACTCCAGACACGGTGGTTTCGGCATGAGCAGATCCAGGGCGGATGCCAATCAGGTACCTCACGAACTGTTGCTCACCTTGTTCAACAGCGTGTCCGAGGGTGTGTTTGCCGTCGATCTGGACTTCCGCATCACCGCCATCAACGACTCCGCTCTGAAAACCCTGGGCATTTCGCGCCGGCAGGCCATGGGTCGACCCTGCGGGGAGGTCATCCGCTCCACTCTGTGTGACGAGGACTGTCCCCTGCGGCGCACCCTGGCCAGCGGGGAACCGCTGGTGAACCTGGGAAGCACCATTCTGGACGGGCGAGGACGCCGTATCCCCATCAGCCTGTCGACCACCCTGCTGAAGGACGCCGAGGGCGAGGTCATCGGGGGTGTGGAATCCTTCGTCAACCTGGCCCGCATCAGGGAGCATTTCAAGGAAGCGGACAGACACCTGCCCCTGCAGAACATCGTGACCGGGGATCCGGCCATGAAGAAGGTGTTCGAGATCCTGCCCACCATCAGCCGGAGCGCCACCAGTATCCTGGTCAATGGGGAAACGGGTACGGGAAAGAATCTGCTGGTCCGGGCCATTCACAACCTGAGTGCCCGGGCGCGCGGGCCTCTGATCACCGTCAACTGTGCGGCCTTGCCGGAAACTCTCCTCGAGTCCGAGCTCTTCGGCTACAAGGCCGGGGCCTTCACCGGGGCGGCGCGGGACAAGCCCGGACGGTTTGCCGCAGCGGAGGGTGGGACTCTCTTCCTGGATGAGGTGGGCGACATTCCTCTGAGCGTGCAGGTCAAGTTGTTGCGGGTCCTGCAGGAGCGGGTTTACGAGCGGCTGGGCGAGCAAACCCCGATTCCTTGCGATATCCGGTTCATCACCGCCACCCACCGGGATCTGGCGACGATGGTGGCCGAGGGGCAGTTCCGACGTGACCTGTACTACCGCATCAATGTCCTGAACGTGGACATTCCGCCCCTCCGTGCACGCAAGGGTGATATCCCGCTGCTGGCCCAGCGCTTCATCGAACGGTTCAGTCTGTCGCGCAACAAGCAGGTGACGGGGTTTTCCTCATCGGTCCTGGAGTGTCTGATGGCTCACGACTATCCGGGCAATGTGCGGGAGCTGGAGAATATCATCGAGCATGCGTGGGTCATGTGTCCGGGCAACATCCTGGAGGTTCAGCATCTGCCCCGCCGGTTGCAGGTCCGCTGGGAGGCCGGTCAGGCGGGGGGCCCAGGTGGTTTGCCTCAGGTGGAGGCGGCTTTTCTGACCCAGGTTCTGGAGCGCCACGGCTGGCATCGCGAAAACACTGCCCGGGAACTGGGGATCCATCGCACCACCCTGCAGCGAAAAATCAAGAAGCTGGGCCTGATTCCCCCTCCCCAGGATGGTCGTTCCCGCTCCTGAACCTGCGGCAGGCCTTGATGCAACAATGCATCAATAGAGTTGCTCGGTGATGCATTTGTGCGTCAGTAGTTGTTTGTTGCCGGTTACCCTATCTTCTCTTCATCCTTTCAACCCCTTGTCCGACAACGTGATAAATATTTCCCCCGCCGCGTCCTTTCGGGTGCGCATTTTGCCTTGGAGGGGGTGTGACTAGACACTGAACCTTCACTCGGATTTCAGGAGGATCGGGACATGGCCCCCAGCAAGGAATTCAACGCCTTCAAGTCCGCCCAGGCGGAATTCGACCGCGTGGCGCAGATGATCGGTCTGGAAGAGGGTGCGCGGCAGCTTCTGAGAAAGCCCATGCGCGAATACCACTTCAGTATTCCCGTGCGCATGGACGATGGCGCCGTGAAGGTGTTCGAAGGCTACCGGATCCAGCACAATGACAGCCGGGGTCCCTGCAAGGGCGGTATCCGTTTCCACCCCCAGGAGACGGTCGATACCGTGCGGGCCCTGTCCATGTGGATGACCTGGAAGTGCGCCGTGGCCGACCTGCCCCTGGGCGGCGGCAAGGGCGGCGTCATTTGCGATCCTCATCACCTGAGTCCCCGGGAACAGGAAGCGATATGTCGGGGGTGGGTGCGGCAAGTCTCTGGCAACGTGGGACATGTTCGCGACATACCCGCCCCCGATGTGATGACCACCAGCCAGCACATGCTGTGGATGCTGGATGAGTTCGAGGCGATCCACGGCGGGCACTACCCGGGGGCCATCACGGGCAAGCCGGTGGGCATGGGCGGCTCGCTGGGCCGCACCCAGGCCACGGGCTACGGGGTGGTTTACACTCTGCGCGAGGCCCTCAAGGAACTGGGCCTCAAGCCCCAGGACACCACCGCCAGCGTCCAGGGTTTCGGCAACGTGGCGCAGTACGCCATCGAGCTCTACCACCGGCTGGGCGGCAAGACGGTTTGCGTGTCGTGCTGGGATCAGGAAGCGCAGGAATCTTTCTGCTTCGTGAAGCCCGAGGGAGTGGACCTGGGCGAGCTCCGGAAGATCACCGATGCCTTTGGCGGGATCGACCAGCGCCAGGCCAAGGATCTGGGCTATCGCATTCTGCCGGGAGAATCCTGGCTGACCCAGGACGTGGACATCCTGTTGCCGGCGGCCCTGGAAAATCAGATCACCGAAGATAACGTGGGGCGCATCAGCGACCAGGTGAGGGTGATTGCCGAGGGCGCCAACGGACCCACCTCGCCCGAGGCGGACAAGTACCTGACCCAGAAGAACGTCTTCGTGATTCCCGACTTCCTGGCCAATGCCGGCGGCGTGACCTGCAGCTACTTCGAACAGGTTCAGTGCAACATGAACTACTACTGGGAGCTGGGCGAGGTGTTGAGTAAGCTGGACGTCAAGATGACGGCGGCCTACTACGCGGTGAGCGACCTGGCCCGGAAGCAGGGAGTGTCCACCCGGGACGCCGCCTACATGCTGGCGATCGACCGCGTGGCTCTGGCCTGCCGAGATCGGGGATGGGTCTAGACACTGAAGGAACTGGAGGACCGGCATGCACGCGCTGAAAAAGTACCCCATTCCCGAATTCAGTCGGGGAACCTGGGAGTCGGGAGAAATCGTTTCCCGCATCGGCCAGGGCGAAATCGGGGGCAAGGCTTCCGGCCTGGTGCTCCTGGCCCGGGAATTCTTGACCGGTTTGAACCATCAGGAGTTTCCTCAGTTTCAGATCACCATACCGCGCCTGGTGGTGCTGGGAACCGGGGTGTTCGAGTCGTTCATGGATCTGAACGATCTGTGGGATCTGGCACTGTCCGATGTTTCCGATGACCGTCTGGCCCAGGCTTTCAGCCGGGCCAGCCTGCCGCCGGAGGTGCTGGGCGATCTGCGGGATTTCATTTCCCAGGTGGATTGCCCCCTGGCCGTGCGCTCTTCCAGTCTGCTGGAAGACGATCTGGACCACCCGTTTGCCGGGGTCTACTCGACCAAGATGATCCCGAACAACCAGCTGGACCTGGATACCCGGTACAAGCGACTGGATGAGGCCATCCGGTTCATCTATGCCACCACCTACTTCAGGTCGGCCCGGAACTACTTCAAGGGTTCGGGCCAGGATCACCGCCAGGAGCGGATGGCCGTGGTGATCCAGGAAGTGGTGGGTGACCGTCACGACGATCGCTTCTACCCGGAAATATCGGGGGTTTGTCGCTCCTTCAACTACTATCCCAACGGATCGGCCAAGCCTACCGATGGGGTGGCCAACCTGGCTCTGGGGCTGGGACGCCAGATCGTGGACGGCGAGCTGTCCTGGGGGTATTGCCCCGCCTTCCCGGCTGCTCCGCCACCGTTCAACGACGTGGGTGACCGGATGCGCAGCACGCAGAACAGCTTCTGGTCCATCAACATGGGGACTCCGCCGCCGCCCGACCCCATGGGGGAAACGGAATTCTTGCTCAGCGACGAATTGGCCGTGGCCGAGAAGGACGGCACCCTGGACCATCTGGTCTCCACCTATGATCCCGCCTCGGATCGACTGCGCCTGGGACTGGTGGGGCAGGGCCCTCGCGTCCTGGATTTTGGTCCCATCCTGGTGGGCGAAACACTCGAGTTGAACGGGCTGATCAAGAAGATGCTTCCCCTGGCCGAGCGCACCGCGGGCTGTCCTGTGGAAATGGAATTCGCCATCGACCGGGCGGCCGACGGTCGCCATCGGGTGTGCATGCTCCAGATGCGGCCCATGGCCATTCCGGAGGGTGACTCCAAGGTCTCCCCGGTGGCCCTGCATGAATCGGGGGTCATCCTGGCCAGCGAGCGGGCTCTGGGGCATGGAACCAAGGACAACATCCGCGACGTGGTTTACCTGAAGCCCGAGGATTTCGACATCGCCCGATCGCATGCGATCGCCAGTGAGGTGGAAAAGTTCAACCATGAACTGCAATCGGCGGGGCGTCCCTATATCCTGATCGGCTTCGGCCGCTGGGGCAGCAGTGACCCCTGGCTGGGCGTGCCCGTGGACTGGGGTCAGCTGAGCGGGGCTCGGGTGATCGTGGAGGCGCCCTATCGCGACCTGAATCCCGACCCGAGCCAGGGCGCCCATTTCTTTCACAACCTGATCTCCTTCGGGGTGTTCTATCTGACCGTGCGGGAGACGGGGGCGGGCAAGATCGACTGGGATTGGCTGGACAATCAGCCGGTGATCAAGGAAGGTCGATATCTGCGTCACGTACGCGTGGAAGGCGGTTTGCAGGTGCGTGTGGACGGCCTGGCGGGCCTGGGATTGATCAAGACCGGGGGCAAGGCATGAAGCCGACCGAAAAACTGCTGGGCGATCTCAAGGAGCGGGCCAAGGAGCTGAACTGCCTCTACGAGGTGGAGAAAAGGCTCAATCAGGGTGACCGACCCCTGGCCGAGGTCATGGCCGAGGTGGTGGAGGTCATCGGGCAGGGATGGCAGTTCCCTGAAATTTGTGTGGCCTCGATCACCATCGAGGACCGGACCTGGGAGTCGCGAGGATTCGAGGAAACGCCCTGCGCCCTGACCACGGATATCCAGGTGCAGGACGAGGTGGTGGGCAAGCTGCGCGTGTACTACACGCGGAAATGCCCCGATGAAGATGAGGGCCCTTTCCTCAAGGAAGAGGTGCGCCTCATCGAGAGTCTGGCCGACCGGATGAGCCACTACATCCTCTTCAAGAAAGTCCAGAAGATGGGCCGCAAGTGGAGCCAGCTGGACGAGATGGAGGGCGATGCTTCCAACCCCAACTGGCAGGTCGTGATCGATCTGTTGCGGGAGACGGACGACTCCCTTTTCCTCCGGATTTCCCGCAAGATGCTGAATTTCCTTTGCTCCATCGGCATCGCCGATGCGCAGGCCATGCTCCGGGATATCGATCTGGACTATGACCCTCTGGAAACAGGGACCGGTGAAGTCAATACACCCGTTTCGGCCTTCACCACCGACCGCTCCCTTCTGGAGACCGGCAAGCCCTTCGAGCTGGCGGCGCGCTACATTTCCGGGGACGAGATCATCTTCTATGTCCAGAAGTGGATCCAGGGGGACAAGGCTTCCTCTTTTCTCAACGTGCTGGACAATCCCCGTTCGACCCTGAGCGAGGTGCAGGATGCCCTGCGCCGCTTCCAGCTGGCGGC
>JAZBOO010000203.1:0-18061 GCA_036351155.1 Candidatus Krumholzibacteriia bacterium
AGGCCTTGCGTCGCGCCCAGGAACTGGATCCGGGCAACCCGCGGGTCAGGGCGCTTTGGCAGCAGGTCAGGTGAGCCACTTTTTCCGGTGAGATCAACCTTCGGGGGTAAAGTCTCCCCCGACCGGGTCGATGATGGAGAGGTCACGCAAGCCGGCAGGTATGCCGAGATTTGCCGGGGCCTGGAAATCCCCTAGCCCCACCCGCCTGTTTCCCACCCGGAGGTGTACCTTGGGCCCCACCGTCCTCATCGTTGATGACGCAGAATTCATGCGTGTGATGCTCAGGGATATCGTGGAGGATCTGGGTTGGACCGTGGCCGGCGAAGCCGGAGACGGCCAGGAGGCCATCAGCCGCTATCGAGAGCTGCTTCCGGACATCACCCTGCTGGACATCACGATGCCCGTGATGGACGGCAACGAGGCCCTCCAGACCATCCTGGAAAGCCATCCGGACGCCGCGGTGGTCATGATCACGGCCCTCGGACAGAAGGACCAGGTACTGGCGGCCATCAAGGCCGGGGCCCGGGACTTCGTGATCAAGCCCTTCGATCAGGAACGAGTCCAGGAGACCTTGAGTCGCATCGTGCCCTCGCCGGCCTCCCACTGACCCTCAGGTGAGGATCCACAGGGCCACCAGACCCGCCGCCACACAGTAGAACCCGAACTTCCAGAAATGGGCCTGAACCACCGCCAGAGCCGTCCAGCGGATGGCCAGCAGGCCCACGGCAAAAGCCACCAGGGCAGCCAGAACCAGCCCCACGAGACCACTGCCCGTTTCGCCCCCCCCGGAGACCACCTGCAGAACCAGCGCACCGCCGATGGCGGGGATGGACAGCAGAAAGCTGAAACGGGCGGCTTCGGCCCGGGGAAGTCCCAGCCACAACGAGGCGGCGATGGTGGAGCCGGAGCGGCTGACCCCCGGCATGATGGCAATGGCCTGGGCCACACCCACGGCCAGGGCCTTCCAGAGCACCAGAGGTCGGGGTTCCCAGGGTACGGCTGCGGCTGATCCCGGATCTCGCGAAAGGCGAGTGGAGAACAGCAGGGCCGCCGTGTAGAGCAACCCCGAGGCAGCAAAAACCGGACTGTGGAACAGGCTCTCCACCAGATCCTTGGCCAGCAAGCCCACGGCGACCGCGGGCAAGGTCCCCACGAGCAGGCTCACCAGATACATCAAGGCAGCGCGGTCAAACCTCAGCAAGCGCAACACTTCGCGCCGATACACCACCAGAACGGAGCCCAGGGTTCCGATGTGGAGAACGATGTCGAAAAAGACATCGCCTTCGCGGGTGGCCATGAAATGCTGGAACAGGACCAGGTGGCCACTGCTGCTGACGGGCAAGAACTCGGTCAGACCCTGGACCACGGCCAGGACAATCATCTGGACAAAATCGACCACGAAAAACACCTCAAGGGTAACAAGGCCACCGGAGTGATCAGCGGGAGAACCCACCGTCCCGGGCAGCCCGGGCTTGACTGTAATGGAGACGGGCTTCCTGAGGACGGCCCAGAGCGTCACAGGTCAGGGCCAGCTGGTAGTGAAGCCGACCATCTTCGGGAAAAATTTCCAGCGCACGGTCCAGGCTGGCTCTGGCCGCTTCATAGCGCTCCAGCTTGTGCAGGCACACGCCGACGTGATAGGAAACCCGGGCCAGGCGCGGATTCAAGGACTGGGCCTGTTCGAATCGATGGACGGCATCCTGGTAGTTGCCCGTTTTCATCAGGCAAAGGGCCGCAAAGTAATGGCCAATGGCAAAGCTGCTGTCACAGCCGGTGCCTTTCTCGAAGTACACCAGAGCCCGCGTGAAATCACCCGCCGTGTAGTGCGCCAGCCCAAGATTGTGGAAGCCTTCGGCGTCAGGGTCCCGGGCGATGGCCTGCTCGAAGGCCCTGATGGCCTCCTCGGTGCGTCCCTCTTCGGCATAGATGGCGCCCAGGTTATGGTAGGCCACCGCACTTTCCGCACCCAGGTTGATGGCCTTGCGATAGGCGCGCACCGCCTCTTCCCGTCTCCCCTGACGGTCCAGGGCCACCCCCAGGTTGGTCAGGTAGCGCTCACTGGTGGGATCCAGTTCCAGGGCCCGCAAAAAGCTCTTCTCCGCGGCCTCGGCCTGTCCGTCCTTCAGCTGGGCACACCCGTGACGGTAATGCCAGGGGTGCTGATCCGGGCTGCCCTTGAGGGCCAGTTCATACAGGCACACCGCCTCCTCAAGCCGTCCGGAGAGTTCGGCTTCATGGCCCTGTCGGAATAGTTCCGCAGGGGTTCCCGGTCGGTCAGGCGGGGAAGGCAGGTGTGGTGCTGGCCGTGTCATGCGGGGAATCTACTGCAGAAGAGGCTGATGGTCAACGGGCAGGGGAAGTCCGTCCTCAAAAATCGCTCTCATCGGTGACCACGACCTCCAGCAGCAGGCGCAACGGACCATCGCCGGTCAGCAATCGCCGGGGAATCTTGACGGGGATCACGATGGGTGGTCGCAGTTCGTCAAAAATGGCATCGCCCCGCTGAGCGGTTTCCAGGGTGACCTCGGATCCAGGCACCGGTGGACCGTACTGCAGCCCCAGGGCGGACGTTTCGCGTTCGCTGGCGGGTGGAGACGGGAATCCGGCCTGGACAGTCATGCGAGGCAGCTCCTCTTCATTTCGCTTCGGCTGGGTTTGCAGGTGGTTGATGGTCAGGCCCAGAATGGCCTTCAGGGTTTCACGGACCCCTTCCCGACGGGCAGTACTGCCGGGAAAGGACAGCAAGCCCCAGGGATTGAGCAGGCCTTCGAGCCGGTCAACGGGCAAGGTGTCCTGCTGTTCGCGCTCGTTGTACTGGATGACCAGGGGCACACCCATGAGGTCAAGCCCCCAGGTGTCCAGATAGGTTTTCAGGCTTTCCATGGCGGCCATGCCCTGATCGAGCAACCCGGCCCGGGAAGACACCACGAAAACTATGCCGTCAAAAGGCGGCTGCGTGCCCATGCCGGCGGAACGGTAGCGTTCACGCCCCGCATCGACGCACTGGACAAGCACTTGCCAGTCGCCCTGAGTGGCATTGGAAAACTGGAAGGCAATTTGCCGCTCCGGATCACCTGAAGCCAGGGACATGCGGTTCTCGGGAGGCACAGAAGAGTGGACCAGACGCAGATTTTCCCGCTTACCCACGTCACGTGGGCCGTAATACAGGATCCGGCAAGTCTTTACAGCTGTGGCAGATGAATTGCCCAACGGGGCCCCTCCAGCGGTCAAATCGCCCTGAATGGTAGGACTCAGGTCTTGTCGGGTATCAAGAGCAAAGGACGTGCCATGATTTTTTCAGGACTTTTTGCGAGGATTCTTTGATAAAAAGCCCTATCCTGTGGCCAGCCTTGGCTTGGGCAAGCTACTTGCTTGAAGAAGACAGGGATGTGAGGGAAAAGAAGGCGCTCGGGGTTCCTGAACCGGAACGGCCGGGCATTTTGCGGGAACCGACCAACAGGAGTGGCTTGATGTCCACCAATACCGACAAGATCCTCAGAACCATGTTTTCCCGCCTCTTGCAGCTGGAAATCGAAGATGATCTGGCCAGCAAGCTGTGCGCCGTCATTGACAGCGTGACCGACCGGGTCGGCGGCTCTTTTGACCTGGAAACGGTTCAGGGGCAGAACACCTTTGCCGCCTTGCTGTGCTCGATGGTGGTCCATGGGTGGGGAAACGGCATGCACCCCTACCACAATCCCAGTGCCAACCAGGAAGGCACCCCCGTGGAAGTCCGGGTCAGCAAGGACATCCTCATGTCCATGGAAGACCTCCAGTCCCTGCGCTACGTCAAGAAGGATGACCAGGGGCGGGTCAAGCAGGCCCTGTTCGAACCCGATCACAACGTGCGGGTGCGGCAGCAGATCGACGACATCCTGGGCGAGATCAGCCAGGAGAAGTGGGACAAATAGGAAGTGGGTTAAGTAGCCCTTCTTCCCCAATCCAGATGACAAGAAGGCCCCGGTTTTACCACCGGGGCCTTCAACATGTATTCAGACGGTGTCTTTAAAAGACCTTGTCGCCTTCGGCCAGGATCTCGTTCAAGGCATCCCGGAAATGGTTGGTGCTGTTGGCCACCTCGGGGGTCACCTTTTCCTTGTACAGCTCCCAGGATTTCTTGATCTCGGCACCCAGAGCTTCCAGCAGGTTGCCCTCGGCCAGGGCGGTGTCCCGGAGTTCCCGGTTGTAGACCAGGATGTCCGACACCAGCGCCCGGGCCAGCATCTCTTCCTTGCTGCGGCGCCGGCGCGAGGTCGTGGGACTGGCCTCCGCCCGTTCCAGAACGGCCACCGGAGCCGAGAGGTCTTCCTTGGCCGCTGCCGAGGCCACCGTGGCAGCCGGAGCCGAGACGGCAGGCTTCGGGGGATCGGGGCGGGCCACGGGATCCTCGAAACCGTTGCTGACAATGAGGTCATCCTGGGCCGCCATTGGTTCCGAAATTGGTTCCGGGGTCGGTGGAGCGGCCGGGGCCATCGGCTCGACCACGGCGGTCTTGGCCAGGGTCCCGTCCAGAGCGAACACGCCACTGCAGGCGGGGCAACGCACGCGGATTTTCCGCCTGGGAATCTTCTCGTCGTCCAGCTGGTAACGCGCCTGGCATTCGGTGCACGTCGTAATCATTCCCCGCTCCTTTTTCGGTCAGTGTCCCGGTGGATCATTTTCCTGGGACCGGAAATATCTGGCTTACCCACGGGTTTTCGGCACCTGGGCGGCAGGGTTTAGCACGGATTTCGAGGAATCAGGGCTCCGAGCGATAAATGAGGTCCACCATGAGAATACCCACCTGCTCCAGGCTGGCCGGCGAACAGGCCGCCGGCACATCGCCGGTGGTGTGCCAGAGCGGATAGTCGAAATCGATCAGGTCGATGGCCGGAATCCCCGCCTGCAAAAACGGCACATGATCATCATAAACGGCCGGGCCGGGTTCGGCCACGAAGGCGTCCAGGCCAAGAGCGGCAGCGCGGTCGAAAACCCGGGCCACGAGGTCCGGGCTGTAGCGCCGGCTGTATTCCTCCTGGGGAATCGCCAGGTTCTTGTCCCCCACCATGTCCAGGATGATGAGCCCTTCTGGTGTGCCGGTGCTGAGGGGATTGCCAAAGTCCTGCCAGGTGCGCGCCAGATGCTGGCTGCCCAGACAAAATTCCAGGGGCTTGCCCGCCGAGCCCGAGTCCTCCCCGTCGAAAAACAGCAAATCCACCCCACGGGCGGGAGGCTGCGCTGAGAAGATTTCCATGAGATGCAGCAACACGGCCACCCCGCTGGCCCCGTCGTTGGCGCCGACCAGCGGTTCCCCGCGTTTATCGGGGTCGGGATCCTTGTCGCTGAAAGGCCGGGTGTCGAAGTGGGCCCCCAGCCAGAGTCGGTCGCCTCCCTGCGGCCCGGCCGAGACCACCACGTTGCACAGTTCCACTTCGCCCTCGGCGGCGGGATTCCCGGTGGAGAAGCACAGGGCCTGGCCACTCAGCCCCAGGCTGGCGGCCTGTTCCAGGATCAATTCACGGAGGGCCCGATTGCCCGGACTGCCGGGAATGCGCGGGCCCAGATCGCATTGCTGCACCAGCCAGGACATGGCCTGCTGGCCATCGAAATCGGGGACGGCAGACGACTGGGCCCGGCTGACCTGGGGAGCGCCCAGCAGAAAGCCCAGCATCAACCCCATCATTGCAAAAACCCGTTGGCCGAAACCACTGAAGTTGTTGCCATGGCACACCATCAGCGGAAAAAGTTGGGATTTGCAGGACCTCATGTATCTACGGATACACTGCGGCCCTGCAAATCCCAACTTTTTCCACTGCTGGCGCACCCTGACAACTTTCGCCTCAACGGGTTTTTGCAAAGATGGGGTCAGCCCTGCGCTCATGATCCTAGAAAACAAAGGTCGCCTCCAGCCCCAGTCCCAGACTGGTTGTGCTCTGATTCGTGGCCAGGTTCTTGTTGTAACTGAAGATGAACCGCAGAGCGCCGCTCAGGTTCCGGGACACCTGGTAGCTGAACCGCGGGTTGGTACTCCACCGCTTGGTGCCGGTGGGCGTGCTGGAGCTGCTGCCGGGATTGAAGCGCTGGGTCTTGTCGTTCTGGTAGGTCACATCCACATCCATGTTGATGGTGGGATTGCTGCCCGGGCGATACAGGCCCAGCCTGGCCAGCATCTTCTGGGCCCGGAACTGGTGCCGCAGCTGCATGCTGTAACGATTGCGCCGGGTCTCGGTGAGAATACCGTTGTTCAGGGCATCGTCCTTGCTGATCGTGGCCGTCAGGGTGGCCGACATACCGCTGTGAAAATTGAAGGTCAGCCGCGGGTTGATCGCCGTGTTCACGGCCGGGTTGTAGCTGATGCTGGTCATGTTGTTGACCGTCTTGCTGCGCTTGTAGCTGAAATTGAAGGTACTGGACCGGAACCACCCGCTGTTGGGATCTGACGATCCTCCGAGCAGCCCCCACTTCTCGATACCGGTCAGGTTGATGCTCGCATCGGGCCAGTCCTGCTGATAGCTCTTGCTGCGCGAGGACACCTGTTCCTTGAGCGACACGCTATTGGAAAACTTCATGTCCAGGGAAAGATTCTTGGCCAGCTTGGAGGTGGTCGAAAGGTCCAGCACCTGACGTTCCTGGAAAGAGCTGGAGACATACAGGGAATCGGCCACACTGGCGGTGTTGGCCAGACCGGTCTGGTACCAGAAGGACGGCATGGTCTGCATCCGGTTGTAGCTGCTGGCCCTGCGATCGCTGTAGGTCACCTTGACCGGAGTGATGTTGCGGATCGGGTTGAGCCCCACGTTGTACAGGCGGGCCAGGCTCAGGATGGGTTCGCCCTTGGCCTCGGTGGGCTCGCTGCCCATCCCCCGGTCGCGCTCTTCATCGAGCCGCTGCTCGGCCTCCCGGAGCAGGCGTTCCTCTTCGCGCTGCTGCCTCTCTTCGGGTGTCAGATCTTCCAGGTTCGCATCGGTCTGGTCCTGGTCCTGCGCCTGTCCCGTCCGCAGCTTCTGCTGCTCCAGGCGCTTCTGCTCATCGATCAGCCTCTGCCGGTCCCGATCCGAATACTTCTTCTCGGGCAACAGCTTGGTGAACGCATCGCCCACCGGAACGTTCAGGCGGAATTCCCAGGAGTTGTTGTTGCTGACATTGCGCACCCCGGGAGGATCGCCTTCCTGGGCGATGGCCGGCCGGTGGTCATCGGCAAACTGGCCCTGGAACTGGATGCTCGGCCGCACCTTGGCCAGGCCCCGGGCCATGGCGCGGAAGGGGTAAAAGACCGGGCCGCCGGGAAGTTCCTTGGCCAGCGGCGGCGTGATGGTCATGCGCACGTCGTAATTGCGCTTCTCCTCCTCGCCAATGTTCAAACCCAGCTGCCGCTTCTCGCGCAACAGATCCCGGTCGCTCCCTCCCGAGGCCGTCAGATCCAGCACCGAAAGCGGCTTGTAATCGAGGCTGGCCGTCAGCTTGCCGGGCCTCTGGACGACGGTCGTACTGCGCGTGGGCTCGCCCAGATCGTTGAAGGTGGTCGAGGCATCGTAGGTGCTGGTGAAGCTGGCTCCGAAGGCGATCTTGCGCGGCACGATGGACAGTCCGCTGACGATGGGGATGTACTTCAGGAGGGGATATCTCCCCAGGCGGTAATCCCCGGAAATCCGGAGGTCGTAGTTCAGCGAGCCCTGCAGGTTCTTCTTGTAGCGATCCTGCAGCGGACCGTTGATCTGGTTTTGCGAACCGTTCAGCAGGATGGTGAACGGATCGATCAGGTACCGTGGGATGGCAGACTGGCTGGGCGTGTGGCTGAGGCGCGTGGAGAACCGCTCCTGGGTGTCGATGGTCGACAGGCGATTCCGCACGTTCTCGTCGATGATCTCGACGTCGCTGTTGGTCTGGTACTTGGGGCGGTTCAGGGTCTGGCGCCGGCTGCCCGTGACCGGTAGCTTGAACCCCAGCAGGGGAATGAAATCCTCCACGTTGAAACTGGTGGAGAAACTCCAGTCCTCGTTGTTGATACCCGTGCCCACCCGCTGATCCAGCCCGTGGTACTCGGCGTCCCGCCGCGACCAGTCCATGTCCATGTTGATCACATCGGCCATGTTCAGGCGCACTCCGGCCCTCTGGGCCAGACCCGTGTCCTTCTTCACGCCCTCCAGCTTCACGTCGTTGATGTAGAAGTAGCCGCTGACATCGGTGCTCAGCTCGTTGTTGGCCACCACGAAGTAGTAGCGCCGGACCTTGCGCAGATCGGGCCGCCCCACCACCCGGACCCGGTAGGGCTGACCGGTGCGCAGATCGTGAACTTCGCCGTGGATCACACCCTGGGCGTCGACCTCGTTGTTCTTCACGTTGGTCAGCTCGGGGATCTCGAAGTTCATGTACTTCCAGCCGGTCTTGACGTCCGACTCGTTGAAGCGATAGCCCACCTCGTAGTAGTTCAGCGTGTCGGAACCGACCCGGAAGAACAGATCCACATCGGCGGTCTGATGGCTGGGGTTATACCAGTACCACGACATTTCCCGGTACCCGGTGTAGTCGTCGCCCCGGGGTGAGACCTGCTTGCTGGCGCGGACCATGTGGCCCTCGTCCAGGTTGCGGAAGTCCACCACCATGCTCTGTTCCTTCTCGGGAATGTTGTTCACCTCGTTGACGGTGAACGGCGGGAAGTAGTCGGGATTTTCCTTGTTGTTCACCTCGCCCAGGAAGAACTCCTCGCCGGGCAGGCGCTCACCTTCGCTGAGCAGCACTTCCCCGTCCACGCGCCGCACGCCTTCGCGCTCCCAGCGGCTGCCCAGGAACTTGAACTCGCTCAGTTGCAAACGCTTCGATTCGGGGGCGCCGGGCTCGGGGTCCTCGTACCAGACACGCACATGAGTGATGGCCTCGATGTTGGGCGAGGAGGTGCTGCTGAACCGGTCAATGTCGCCCAGGCGGATCCGGTACTTGCGCCAGGCCATGTTGGCATTGACCAGGTCCTGCACATCGTCGTAGTCATAAACCACGTCCACCAGGGCTTCGGTTTCCCGCAGGTCAATGGTGGCGGTGAAATAGCCATTGTCCCGATCCAGCCGGCCGTTCCCGTTGATGTCCTCGGTGTCTTCCCGGCTGTTGCGCGCCGTCCCGTTGATGTAGGGGAAGGGGGCGTCGCCGTCGGCATCGTACTCGGCACTGTAACGCTGGGGTCCGTTTTCGCCCTCGCCGTCCAGACCCACATCCTCGAGGTAAGACCACACGCCGTCGGCCTCTTCACCGGGCAAGATGCCGTCCTCCTGCTCCAGCTGGTTCAGAATGAAGTTGCCGTCGTCGTCCAGCGGCCAGAAGCCATCCTCGCTGATGTATCCGAAGTCGATATGGACACGTCCCCGGCGGTTGAGAAGTTCAGGTTCGCCGTCATTGATCCAGATCTCCACGAACTGGGACTTGGACAGGTCACGCCCTGTCCGGCTGACCCCGCGCATGATGCCGCCCCAGCTCTCGGCGTCCCAGCCATCGTCGTCCTTCATGTACAGGTCCATGACCTGCTGGGTCTCGCCCCGCTCCTGATTGACCAGGTCAGGGTTGAGCATGCGGCGTTCCACGCGCTCACGCGGCAGGAACCAGCGCGTGTCCACCCGGTCCTCATGGTCGAAGGAACGCATGTCGTCAGGGTTGGCGAATGTGTAATCCTCGCCCAGGAAGGGGGTGCTGGACCAGGACCAGCCGGTACGAGTCAGGCTGATGATGTCCGAGGCATCGACCCCTTCGAAATCCTCCAGGAACACCCGGCCCTTGGTGTTGGGGTTGGGCAGGCTGAGGGCCATTTCGCCGGAGAACTGCAGGGAACTTTCCCGCTCGGTGTTCACCCGGCTCAGGAAATTGGCCACGTGGGTCAGGACGTAGGGCCGGAAGGTATGAGAAAGACTGATGTTGCCCACCAGAGTCTTGCTGGGTTCCTCACCCAGCTTGGCTTTCTCCCCCACGATATCTTCGCTCTGGTACAGCCAGGTGGTGGACAGCTTGCTGTCTCGCCCCAGATCGTAGCCCAGGTTCATGCCCAGCAGGCTGCTGCTGCCGCCGCCGAAGAACGGCGCGTAGCTGTAATTCACCGAGATCTTGCTGTCGGCATTCAGATTGGCCGCATCGCCCTTGAGTTCGATCTGCCCGAAGGTGTAGTCGATCTCGTAATCGACGCCCTTCTGCAAAGTTCGCCCGTCCAGGGTCACCGACTCGCTGCCCTCCTCGATGTTGGACACACCCAGGTTGAAGCTGCTGGCCGCCGAGGCGTGGCTGGCCACCAGGCGGAACTTCCCGAACTGAGGGTACTGGGTCGGCAGCACGTCGGGATCGTATAGCTCCGGGGTCAGGGTTCCATCCTCACTCAGATAGGAGGAGCCCCAGTCGAAGTTGGGATCATCGGCATAGGCCTCGTACTGGGCCTGGTCGGCCGCAAACGGGGTGGGGAATTCGAAGGTGGGAAACTTCAGGATTCCCTTTTGCAGATCGAAAAGCAGGGGATCGTTCCAGTCCACGATCCCGTCGGGTCCCCCCGTGAGCTGGGGATCCGTCTGGTCCAGGCCGAAGATCTGGATGTAGGGAATGTTGCTGCCCAAGTCCTGATCGGGCTGCAGGCTGGAGTCGTCCCGTTCGATGCGAAAGTCAAATGTGGTCTCGTCAATGCCAGCGCCGCCCAGGGAATAGATGTTCCGCAGAACGTACCGGAAGCTGATGGGTTCCTTCTTGTTGGACGGGGCCTTGAGCAGCTTCATGCGGTAGTAGAGTTCAGATTCATCGGGCAAGGACACGCGATCCCCGTCATCTGTCCCCGGCCGGTCGCCCACCTGGTACAGAACCTCACGCGTGGTGCGGTCCACCACGTTGTAGATCACCGCAAGGTAGTCTTCTGCGGCCATCTGGGAATTCATGTCCACGGCCACCAGGTCGCCTTCGCTGTCCAGCAGCAGGTCGAAATTGTCGATCTCCCGCCACCGCACGCCGTGCTCATAGTCGCTGGACCAGTCGGGCTCTGGACTGCCTGCTGCGTTCCAGAAGGTCCCCGTGGAGTCCAGGTACACCGCCACGTTGCGAATGTCCATGTCGCCCAGGGGCCCTACCCCCATCAGGCGGTAGATCTTGATCGACCCGGTGTCGATGACCTCCTGGGCGGGGTTCCGGCCCGGGCTGTCCATGAAATTGGGATCGGACCCGGCGGGCAGATCCAGCTTGAAAAACCGGTTGTTCAAATACTGGTAGCTGTAGATGATGAAGTCCTCGACCTGGCCGCCCTTGCTGTTGAAGGTCTTGGCCGAGGCTTCGGCTTTCTGCTTGCTGGCCACGGCGGTGAACTCGGCGCGTCCCACCTGACCGGTCACCTTGATGCCGAACAGCCCCGACTTGTTGGAGCTGTAGCCCAGCAGCTGACTGCCGGGCAGGGTCAGTCCCACGTCACCGGTCTCGATGGTGCGGATGATCTCGTCCTCGAGGCCCTGGTACATCAGCTTGATCTTGGTGGCCTCCGGACCAATCGCCGCCGAGTTGTGGTCCACCTCGATGATGATCTTCTCGCCGATGGTTCCCGACAGGTTGACCTGCAGTTCCTGTTCCATGTCCAGGGAGGGGAACAGCGACTGGCTGCTCACCCGCTCGGTGGGCACGAACGGATTGACCACCGTGCTCTCTCCGCTGATGGCAATGCGTTCCCGGCCGGAGATCTTGATCTTGGTCTTCTCACCCCGGCCGATGATCTTCTCGAGGGTGCGCGGCAGCTTGATGGGGATCGTCAGGTTGATCAGCCCCTCGTTGTTCTGCCCGCTGCGGCCGGCACCGGCTATGTCGAGGGATTCGTCGCGCACCATGACGTGCCGCACGAGGTGGCGCCGCCGGGCTCCGCGGTCCACCTCGTCCACAAAAAGGCGGACCACCGGGTCGCTCACAGGACGGGGAGGATAAAAGGTCATGCCCCCGGGCAAGGTTTCGGGCGCCGGAAACAGGAAAAAGAACTTGGGGTACTCGAAAACTGTCATGAGGCCCGTGGCCCCGTTGTACTCGACCAGCTGCTCTTTCCGGTCGAGGTCGTAGCCGCTCTTCTTGCGCCAGTGGCGGTAGATCTGATCGTAGAGATTCGGCTGGCGCCCCTTGTCCCGCACCGGGTCAATGCCCACGGCCAGCAGGCGTTCCCGCATGATCAGGCGCTCGACCCCCAGCAGGCGGGGATCTTCGGTGGTGGAGATCACCGGGTCCAGGGAGTACAGCAGGAGACCTTCGTAATTCGGATCGGCATGAGCCTCGGGGGCGGGAACCAGACTGCCAAGCAGCACCAGCAGCACAGTGAGCACCGTGATTCGGCTGAGGGCTGGATGGGACAAGCTCGGCTCCTTCCGGGAATCCCGGCGGGCAAATCCTTCTTGTGTTCAAGCCGCCCTTGGCCAGTTTATAGTGGCGGGCAGCGGGCGCGTCCTCGAAATTGGTCAACCTGAACCCGGAACTGACCAGATGACTCGAGAGTATACCGGCAGGATTCCGTACACGATCCGACTCGCAGGCCGATATTCCGATGGTGGCCACGGGGCCCCGAGGGCTTCCAGGATTGAATCAGACCGGCCGCGAGATGCGGACCGGGACCAGATCAAAACGGACAAGGACACTCAGAGAAACACCATATGTCATTGATATACAGGCATTTAATTCGAGTGGCAGCGGGGCCGTTTTTCTTCGGCTTGTTCGTCGTCACGTTCCTGCTGATGATAAATGTCCTGTACACCTACGTCGATCTCTTTGTCACCAAAGGTGTTCCCTTCGTCACCGCGACCAAGTTCCTGGTCCTCAGTCTGGGCCACACCTTTGCATTATCCGTACCAATGTCCGTCCTGATTGCCGTGCTGATGGGCGTCGGACAAATGGCTGCCGACAACGAAATTACCGCCCTGAAAGCCAGTGGCATCAGCCTCTGGTCTGTCCTTTTTCCCCTGGTCCTGGCCGGTTTCGCCGTTTTTGTCAGCCAGACGGCCTACAATCACTTCATCTTCCCCCATGCCAACCACGCCCTGGCCAACCTGAGCTATGACATCAGCCGTTCCAAGCCCATGCTGGAGATCCAGGAGCGGCGATTCACCGAGATGAGCGAGAAGCTGACCATATACGTCCGGGAGAAGGACGATCTGACCGGCCGCATCGAGGACGTGACCATCTTCGAGAAGGCCAAGCCCAACGATCTGACCCCGCGCCTGACCCTGGCCACCTGGGGCACCATCGTTCCCGACCATGCGTCGGACAGCATGCTGATCGAACTGCACGACGGAGAAATCCACGACCGGCCGGACCCGGAAAACCCCGACACGTATCAGATCAACCGCTTCAAGAAATACAACCTGACGATCGACAATGTGGAACGGGATTTCCAGTCCTCCAACCGGAAATCGAAAAGTGACCGGGAAATGGATCTGCGCGAGTTGCTGGATGCCGCGGCGGTCCAGAGGGAGCGTCAGGCGGAAATCCAGGGCACGGTGGCCGGGCAGGGACAAAACCTGGTGAAATGGCAATTTGGCCTGCTGTCCGCGAAGAAGCGCGACATGGTCCTGGGTGTGCGCGAAGCCCCCACCAACAAGAGCGCCCGACGCAGCTGGCTGCAGAAAAAATTCCGGACCACCCGCCAGAAGGTCACCCGGGTGGTGGAGCAGTCGGGCTACCAGGAGCGCATCCAGCGCGATTTCCGGACCAAGGAATACCGCTACATGGTGGAGTTTCACAAGAAATTCGCCATTCCCTTCGCCTGCGTGGTCTTCACCCTGCTGGGTGTACCCATGGCCGTGACCGCCTCCCGGAGCGGCAAGGGCGTCAGCGTCAGTCTTGCCATCGCGGTCTTTCTGGTCTACTACCTGTTCCTGATGGGCGGAGAGCGCTTCGCCGACCGGGGCATGCTCAACCCGGCGGTGGCCATGTGGAGTGCCAACATTCTCCTGCTGTGTGCCGGGGTTCCCCTGTTCTTCAAGGCCGTGCGCGAAGGATCCCTGCTGAGCATCACCCTGCGGCCCCCGGTCAAGGAAAAGGACGAGGATCAGACCTGATGCCCATCATCCACCGGCACCTGCTGCTGACCTTCCTGCGCAATCTGGCCTATACACTGATCGGGTCACTGGTCCTGTTCATCCTCCTGGATTTGCTCGGCCACATCGGCAGCCTGGTCGACAACCACGCCACCACCTCCATGGTCCTGCGCTATTACCTGTACAAGAGCGTCTGGATCCTCGACACCGTGCTGCCCATCTCCATGCTCATGGCCACCCTGTTCACCGTGGGTACCATGGCCCGCTACCTGGAACTGACGGCCCTTTTTTCCTCGGGATGGTCTCTTCTCAAGATCACACGCCCTCTGGTGGTGCTGGCCCTGCTGGCCTCGGTGGGGTCCTTTGCCTGGCGCGAATATGTCCTGCCCGAGGCCAACCTGCGGGTTTACCGGGTGTGGGAAGTCGAGATTCACGGCAACCCCGATCGCATCAAGCCCACCACCAACATCGCCATCACCGGGCCGGAAGGGCGCCTCTACCACGCGCGCAAGTACGACCCCAACACCGGCATTCTGACCGGATTGAAGGTGGTGACCAAGCAGGGAGCCCAGGTCATCGAGCGGATAGACGCGGCCCGTGCCGAGTGGGATGGCGAGTACTGGACTCTGGTCGATGGAGTGCGGCGGCGCTTCCATGAGGGCCAGGAAACCACCGAGACCTTCGAGCGTCTGACGGCCTCGGATCTGGTGGTGTCCCCGCGATCGTTTTACCGGGACCGGGTGCGCCAGCGGGACATGAACATCCGGCAGTTGAGGGACCACGTGGCCCTGGTCCGGGAAACCGGCGGCGACCCCACCACCGGCCTGGTCGATATCCAGTACAATCTGGCTTTTCCCCTGATCAACCTGATCGTGGTTTTGATCGGACTGATCCTGGCCTCGGGCCACCGGAAGACCACGGTGGCCTCGGGCTTTGGCCTGACGCTGCTGGTCAGCTTCGGTTACTACCTCTTCATGAACTTCGGCAAGGCACTGGGACACAACGGCACCCTGCCCCCGGTGGCTTCGGCCTGGGCCGGCAACGCCTTTTTTGCCATGGTGTTCCTGGTCCTCTATGCCCGGGCCAGACGTTGATTCTTCTGGACTCCTTGCCTGCTCTGCCCTAGCTTAATACATTGATGCGACCAGGCAGGATCGGACCGCCTTGAGATTTCTCCGGAATTCTTGAAGGAAAAAGGTCCGAGTGAAGTCCGCCACCCCACAGGGAGTACCGAGAACCCATGAAACGTGCCCTACTGCTTCTTTTTCCGGCCCTCTTGCTGGCCTTCGTGGCTCTGAGCGGCTGTGACGACGAATCCAAACCGGCCTTCACCCGACTGATCGTTTATCCCGATTGCGGGGTCATGCCGCTACAGGTGGAAGGTCTGGCCATCGTCTCCGGCGGCAACGAGACCGGCAGCCCCACCGGGGGCAACAACAACCTGGAAATCCAGTGGAATTTCGGGGACGGAGGCACCAGTCAAACCTCCATTTCCTACCACACTTTCCAGGATGCTGGGGAATACCTGGTCCAGGTCACGGCCACCGACCCCGATGGCAACAAGGCCACGGCCTCCTACCCCGTGACCGTGTATGCCGACAGCTTGTTTATCGAGGCTCTGTCCACACCCGAGGCCGGCACCATTCCCGTGAACACGGTCGTGTCGTTTGATGTGACAGCCGAGTCCTGTGAAATCGATCCCATGATCGAAGGCGATTTCGTGAAACTGGCTTACCGCTGGGATTTTGGTGATCGGGTATTTACCGAGCGCCAGATCACCCGGATGTGGGACACGCCCGGAACCTACCAGGTGATCCTGGCAGTGTCTGACCCGGCCCTGTCCGTGACCCGCAGGGACACCCTGGAATTCACGGTCACCGACCCCTGATTCCGGGTTTCTTGAATGCCTGCCCCTGTCGGTCCTTCCGGCAGGGGCTTCTTTTTGCGGTGGTACTTCCCCCACCATCCGACTATTCTGCAGAGAATGGAAGACCCCAACCCCAGGATATCATGATGCCGACCTTTCCCAGCCAGACCAGGTGCATTGGTATCCTCACCTCCGGTGGGGACTGCCCCGGGCTGAACGCCGCCATCCGTGGCATCACCAAGGCGGCCATTCAGGATTACGGCATCCAGGTGGTGGGCATTCTCGACGGTTTTCGGGGTCTGGTGGAAAATCGCACCCGCCCCCTGGGCTACCAGGATCTGAGCGGTGTCCTCACACTGGGTGGAACCATCCTGGGCACTTCCCGCGACAAAATTCACAAGATGCCCATGGGCACCAAGGTTCTGGACATGACCCAGGTGGCCATCGAGAACGCGCGCAACAACGGCTTCGACTGCGTGGTTTGTCTGGGTGGCGGAGGAACTCAGAAGAACGCCTACCATCTCCAGAAGGCCGGCCTGAACGTCTTGACTCTGCCCAAGACCATCGACAATGACATCTGGGCCACCGATGTATCCTTCGGCTTCGACACCGCCATGTCCATCGCGGCCCAGGCCATCGATCGTCTGCACACCACGGCCACCAGCCATGACCGGATCATCGTGGTGGAAACCATGGGTCACGACGCCGGGTGGCTGGCCCTGGGTGCCGGCATCGCCGGCGGAGCCGACGTGATTCTCCTTCCCGAAATCCCCTACGACCTGCAGGCCATCGGCGAGTTCATGACCGAGCGGCAAAGGCGCTATGGGAAGCGGTTTTCGATTGTCGCGGTGGCCGAAGCGGCCCAGAGCCGGGAAGAGATGGCCAGCAAGGCCGGCCGGAAGAATACCGACAGCACGCAGGCGGCCCTGGACAAGCAGAGAAAGGAAGCAGAACGGTTGACCGGAGGCTTCCGCCTGGTCAAGGAATCGCGGGCCAGCCGGGTGGCCCGGGAACTGCAAAGCGTGACCCGGACCGAGGCCAGGGTCACCTCACTCGGACACGTACAACGAGGCGGAGTGCCCACCGCCAAGGACCGCCTGCTGGCCACTCACCTGGGCGTCCGAGCCGCCGAATTGCTGGCCGAAGGCCATTACAACTGCATGGTGTCCTATCAGGGTGGGCGTGCCGTTCCCGTCCCCTTGTCCGAGGTGGCCGGCCGTAAAAAGCTGGTCACCCCGGACCACCCCTGGGTGGCCACCGCGCGGCGGGTGGGGACCAACCTGGGCATCTCCGACCAGGAACTGCGGACACTTATCCAGGCCACCCAGGCCTGAGCCCCGGTTCGCCCATGTCACCTCTCCCCCATCGTATCGCCCTGCTGACCGACGTGCACGCCAACCTGCCAGCCCTGGAAGCCGTGCTGGGCCATGCCGCATCACAGGGCGTCGATGAGTTCTGGGACGCAGGCGACAGCCTGGGCTATGGAGCTTTTCCCGGGGAATGCCTGGAGTTGCTGGGACGGACCTGTCGCCGTCAGGTCCTGGGAAACTATGACGCCAAGGTGCTCAAGGTGCCCCGGCGCGGGGCCCGCTGGGCGAAATCCAAGCATCCTCTGAAATGGGAGGCCTTTCGGTGGACCTGGGAACAACTGAAAACCCGGCAGCGTGAAAGGTTGGCCTCCCTTCCCCACCAGGTGATAGAGACGGTGGCGGGGCACACTCTGGTCCTGCGGCATGCGGTGGCCAATGCCCTGGAGGAACTGGAAGACGGCGATCAGCGAACCCTCATTTACCAGGATCTGGCCAGGGAGTATGCGGCGCTGGATGGCCCGGTGGTGGTTCTCGGGGGCCACCTCCATCACCCGTATGTCGACCTGGCTGCGGGGAAAGAGCTGGCCCTGGTGGTGGCCGGGCCCGTGGGCCGCGCGCTGGGCAGGGATCCGCGGGCCCATTACACAGTTCTGGAGCTCAGTCCGGGAAGTTGCCAGGCCACCGCACACCGTGTGTCCTATGATACGGGGCGAGCTGCTGATGCCATCCGCCGGGAAGGGCAGCCCGAGGCTTTCGCGGTCATGGTGGAAAAAGGCATCGGGCTGGAAGAAGCCCTGGCCGAGCTCAGATAGCCATGGCGCGCGGAGGAATCAGCCAGATCAGATCACCGGCCGCAGGATTCTCCTGGTAAAGATCCACCCGGACCAGGCTCCCCT
>JAZBOO010000204.1:0-3120 GCA_036351155.1 Candidatus Krumholzibacteriia bacterium
CACCGCCACGCAACCGGCCACATGCTCGGCCAGGTCGGCATCGCTGAGATCCAGCACACTCCCCTGAATGACCGCAAGACGGCCCTGACTGGTGAAAATGCCGGGCACCCCGTTCGGTGACCGCACGATGGCCTTGACGTTCAGCCCACGATCCAGGAGCTGTTGCACCAGCAAACGCCCGGTGGCCCCGCTGGCGCCCACGACCAGGGCGGTGGCAGCATGAGAATTTGACATGGAGACGATCCTTCGAGCGTTGGTGAAAACAGGAGGGCGGAGAGTCGGGATCTCCGCCCCCTACAACCTACATCGACCTCCAGAAACCGCCCCCAGTGACCATTTACCTGACCAGGGTGAAGCGGGAATGCGCCTCACCATCTGCCGCCGTCAATCGCACCATGTACAAACCGCTGGCGGCGCCGGCACCGCTGGTCAGGGTGCCATCCCACTCGAATGTGTGGTCCCCCATTTCCAGGTTGACCCAGGATCGATGGGCGATCAAGCGGCCAGCCAGATCATAAATGTCCAGACGGCAGGGACCGGTTTCCTTCAGTTCAAAATGAATCCGGGTGATGGGGTTGGAAGGGTTGGGTGCAATACCGGAAATCCGACTCGTGGCCCCCGGATCGAGAGGAACCGCACTCACGTCGGTGATGATCCACTCCATGGCGGCCTCGATAACCGCATCCTTTCCCGTGCGTGCATCGGCAGGATTCAACCAGACCTCCTCATCCACCGGGAACCCGAGGTAGGAATAGTAGGAATTGAAATCATCGGCCGGTCCGGCGTCATACTTGGAAAACCTTGCATATAGCTCAGGATACTCGGCCAGGTCATAGGAAACCGGCGAATCAAACGAGGTCGAGGTTTGCCGCCCGAACGTGCGGACCATGGGATGGTAGATCATGCGCAATGCCACCTGGTCGCCAGAACTGATCGTCTTGGGCCCCAGCAGCACCGCGATGGGCTTGTCGAAGTAGTCGGCGGGATTGCCGGGAATATCGTAGTAGCTGGCGGCCCCCTGGCGCCCCATGGCCCAGTGGTTGGAGGGGATGGTGCGAAATCCCCAATCGATGGTGGACACGGTGGTGTTGAACAGGTGAGCCAGCCCCGCGTTGCTCAAGAACATGTTCCCACCGAAGTTGGTGCGGAAATCAATGATCAGCCCATCCAGGTCCGGATCATCCACCATGGCCAGACAGGCCTGTTCCCAGGCTGTTTCCGCATCATCGGTCCACCCGTCCGCCCTGATGAACCCGATCCTCTTCTCCCCGCGCGGCACCACACCCCAGGTGACCCAGTCCGGCGCCGTGGGACGGGGAATCTCCTGGTTGATCTGGTCCGTGCATTGAAGCGACAGCCCCACCGCCGCCTCCACCATCAAGCTGGTGGGAAGATGCACGACCTCCCCGCTGCTGTACTTCTGGATATCGATCGTCGTGAACAGATGCCAGTTGCTCCCGGCCACCGTATCCCATCCGTAAGCAAATGATGCATCGGACGTGAGCCAGCCCCCCTGCCCAACAGGAAGCTCCTCGTACAGCAACTCCTGATACAGCTCCCCCCACGGTCGTCCGTCGTAGCCCAGAATGCGGTCGCCCACCTCCAGGTTCAGGGGGTGGTTGTCCACCACATCGTAGACAAAAATCCCATGGTCATCGGTGGTCAAGCAGGCCCCGAAATAGGGATGATTCATGTAGTGATGGCCGATCAGCAGAGGCACCCCGGGCTCCGGAAACGTGAAATAGACATCCTGATTGATCAGCGAAGTATGCCCGTTCTGAACCGCGAGGCACATCTTGTTCATCACCGCCTGAAAACGGCCCTTGCTGACTCCCCCTTGTATCTCGGCCAGGTACTGGGCGGCCAGTGCGTTCAGGTTCACGTTGCGGTTCCTGAAGAGGGCGTATTCGTGGTCCAGGGTTTCGATGAAATCCTGAAAAATCCCCGTCTGCTCGGACGCCGACCGACCCGGGCCCCACACAGCATCGATCATGGCCTGCCAGTCGGTCCCTCGTGCCCCCTTCATCAGGTCAGGCCGAGGGTGAGGCGCAGGATGGGCCGGCTGGTCCATCATACGAATCCAGGCCACCTCGGCTGAGGGGTCCACTGGTGGGGCGGATGGCCCAGAAAATGCTTGGCTGGAAAGGACTAAAAGGCTGGCCAGGATACTGATGAAGAAAAAACGGCGGGCATGGCCCAGGCGTGGCATAGAGCCGGATGTACTCATTTGGAATCCCCCTTGGCGTGTGAATCTCCCAGGGGAAATAGTACAGAATCTTGTCGTGCGAGGTCAAATCCCCCCGCATATTCATGGTATCATCTATAAAGAGAACCAGCAATCTTGACGGTAATGGCCCTGATTGACTACATTCTGATATAGCAATTCCAAAGGCAAGGCTCACGGTGGCAACACCATGAAAGTCATACTGCATAGAATCTGGGTACTGAAACCTGAGTCATCAGGAGGCTGATAATGTCCGTTGGCATTCCGGTAGAACGAAAAGATGCGCTGGCCAAGGTCTGCGGACGGGCAAAATTCACCGAGGATTTTGCCCCCAAGGGACTGAAGCATGCCGTTTATGTGCGCAGCACCATTGCCCACGGCCGGGTGACCAGGATTGATTCCAGCAAAGCACGCGACTTGCCCGGCGTGCGTGCCATATTCACCTACGAGGATGTGCCCGACATTCTGTTTGCCACCGCCGGCCATCCCTATGCCATTGACCGGGCCAGCGCCGACGTGGCCGACCGCCTGCTGCTCACCGGGGATGTGCGCATGGAAGGCGACGAGGTGGCCATCGTGGTGGCGGATTCCGAGTTGATAGCCCGCCAGGCGGCCCATCTGGTCGAGGTGGAGTATGAAACCTACCAGGCCCTGATCACACCGGAGGCCGTGCTGGCCCCCGATGCCCGCAAGATCCACCCCTCGGGCAATATCGTGGGAGCCCACTCCTACGAGGTGGGCGGTACGGTCGCGGAAGCTGAAAAAACAGCCGACATCGTGATGCAAGGCGAGTACACCACGGCCATGGTGCAGCACTGTCACCTGGAAAACCACATCGCCTATGCCTACATGGAGGACAGCGGTAATATTGTCGTGGTTTCCAGCACGCAGATCCC
>JAZBOO010000205.1:0-6408 GCA_036351155.1 Candidatus Krumholzibacteriia bacterium
GGCACTTCCAGCATCTTCATACCTTCGTGAAGGACCACGGTTCCAGACCCGTAAACAGAGCCCACCGCCAGATCCAGTCCCAGCGGCATTTTCACCAGGTCCACGGCCTCGGGCCCGATGAACTGCCGGAACAGCACGCCCAGAAACAGGAAACTGATGCCGTACATGGTGAACGGCTTGATACCCCAGTTCACGATCATGGTCAGACTCACCGGCTTGACGCTGCGGCCGGCCTTGACGATCTCGCCGAAGTCGATCTTGACCATGATGGGATACATCATGAAGAACAGGCAGATGGCGATGGGGATGGACACCACGGGGGCGCCATCGACCACCACGGCCATGCCGTCGAGGCTGCGCGCCAGTCCGGGCGCCACCTTGCCCAGAAAAATGCCCCCGGCAATGCAGAACAATACCCACATGGTCAGATAGCGCTCGAAGAAACCCAGGCCCTTGGCCTCCTTGGTGATACACGCTTCAGACGCCATGGCCAATCCCCTTCCCTGTGGTGAGTGACTCGGGCAGCGTGGCCACGAAAGCCCGGATTTCATCGCGGACGCGTCGGTACGGCACCATGGCCTTTTGTTCAGTGGAGGCGTCCCGAGATAATGCCGGGGGATCATCGAACCCCACGTGGATCACCTGAGCCCGGCCAGGAAATACCGGACAGCTTTCGTGGGCGTGAGCGCACACCGTGACCACGTAGTCGAAATCCACGTCGGCCAGTTCGTCCAGGTGGGTGGAACGGTGACCTGAGATGTCCACCCCGACTTCGGCCATGGCGGCCACGGCTCTGGGGTTCAGGCCGTGGGTTTCGATACCTGCCGAGTACGACTCCAGAACATCGCCCTTGAGGTGACGCGCCCAGCCTTCGGCCATCTGGCTGCGACACGAGTTTCCGGTGCAAAGAAATAGCACTCTGAGTTTGGGATTCATGTTCGGCACAACTCCTCGAGTGGGGTACAGACGATCCTCCGGAGCTTGGCGGCATCGTTTTTCAATGTGGCGTCCTTGAGCAGGATGTCATCACACCAGGCCGTGGCCCCCGCGGCGGCCGGGTTCAGCCGGTCCGTTGCCCGGCGGTAATAAACCCATCGGCCATCCTTGCGCGATTCGACCAGGCGCGCCTGACGCAGGATCGACATGTGCTTGGAAATGGTCGAGTTGGCCAGTCCCAGAAGTTCCACGATCTGGCAAACGCACAGCTCCGAATTCCGCAGCGCGCAGAAAACCCGCACGCGGCTGGGGTCGGACAGGGCCTTGGCAACGGCGACGAAATCTTCCATGGAACGGTCCTTTCCGGCGTGCCGGGGACGGTGGTGGCCAGTTGTTTCATTTCGTTGTTTGGCGAATTATAGTTTCAAAAGAGGGAGGCCGCAAGGGGCGTTGAGGGGTGGGCCGGGGCCATCGGGCCTCCTTTGGAGGCCGGGGGCGGTACAAGACCGGACCCTGCCCGGAGTGACACCTCTTCTGTGGCCGACCATGTCCTTCTGAGAATCCAGCATTTTTTCAGAAATCTCCGAAGGTTTTTCCCTTCCAAGGTGTTCTGGTTACTGTATGAACTCCCCCCTGGAATATTCCGGAAGGTCCGATCATGAAAAAAGTGCTTCTCGTCCTTCTGTTCGTGGTGGCCGGGGCCGTCATTGTGGGCCTCTGGCGAGGCAAGGGCGACCAGGAAACCGTCAATTACCGCCTGGTGACCGTGGAGCAGGGCGATATCGAAGCCCTGATCTCGGCCACCGGCACCCTGGACGCCGTGACCACCGTGCAGGTGGGCACCCAGGTTTCGGGCATCGTCTCGGAGATCGGCGTCGACTTCAACGACCCCGTGAAGGAGGGCCAGGTCATCGCCCGGATCGACACCTCCTTGCTGGCCAACGCCGTGGCCGGAGCCGAAGCCCAGCTGGCCCGTGCCCAGGCTGAGTTGCGGCATTCCGAGCGCGAGTTCACCAGGATCGAAGCTCTGCACCAGGAAAAAATGGTGTCCGACAGCGAGTTCAACACCGCCCAGTACAATCTGGACTCGGCCCAGGCTTCGGTGCAATCCGCGAAGGTCGATCTGTCCCGCGCCCGCCAAAACCTCGGCTACGCCACCATCACCGCGCCCATCGATGGGACCGTGATCAATCGCGCGGTCGACGTGGGACAAACCGTCCAGGCCAGTTTCTCCGCTCCTGAACTCTTCCTCATCGCGGGCGACCTGACCCGCATGCAGATCCTCGTGGCCGTGGACGAGAGCGATATCGGACAGATCGCCGAAGGCCAAACGGCCCGCTTCACCGTCCAGGCCTACCCGGATGAGACCTTCACCGGCACCGTGCGCCAGGTCCGGCTCCAGTCGGCCAGTGAAGAAAACGTGGTCAACTACACCGCGGTGGTCGATGTGGCCAACCCCGAGGGAATCTTGCTGCCCGGCATGACCGCCACGGTGGACTTCCTGGTGGAGACCGCCTCCGACGTGATGTACGTGGCCAACGCCGCGCTGCGGTACAAACCCGATCAGGAGATCATGGCCGCCGCGCTGGAGCGGAGACGCGCCGAAAGAGCCACCCGACAGGACGGCCGCGAGGGTCCCCCTCCCTCGTCCGGCGGATCCGGCAACGGCGCGGCGGCCACCAACCGCGGCATGCTCTGGACCATCGGTGAAAATGGGCAACTGGAGATGGTTCCGGTGCGCATCGGCATCAGCGACGGCACCAGCACCGTGGTCATGGGGCGCAGCCTGCAGGCCGGCCTCCAGGTGATCGCCGGTGTGTCGAGCAGGGCGTCATCGAACAGCAGCTCAAGCTCGCCCTTCCAGCAGAGCAACCAGGGTCAGAGACGCGGTCCCCCGTCCCCGGGGGGGATGTAACCATGGAAGCCAGAAGCACCGTCATCAAACTGTCGCAGCTGCACAAGACCTACACCATGGGCAGCAACCAGGTGCACGCCTTGCGGGGCATCGACCTGACCATCGAGGCCGGCGAAATGGTGGCGGTCATGGGAGCCTCGGGCTCGGGAAAATCCACCCTCATGAACATCGTGGGCTGCCTGGATCGACCCACCAGCGGCACCTACGAACTGGACGGCGAGCGGGTCGAGAAGCTCAGCAAGAATCGGCTGGCTGACATCCGCAACCGTCATATCGGGTTCGTGTTTCAGGGCTTCAATCTCCTGGCGCGCACCAGCGCCCAGGAGAACGTGGAGCTTCCCTTGCTTTACGACCGCTCCGATCGTGGCCTCGACCCGGCCCAGGCAGCCAGCCGGGCTCTGGAGCGCGTGGGGCTGGACGATCGCCGCCAGCACCAGACCAGTGAGCTCTCGGGCGGTCAGCAGCAACGCGTGGCCATAGCCCGCGCCCTGGTGACCGAGCCCTCGCTCTTGCTGGCCGATGAACCCACGGGCAATCTGGACACCCGCACCAGCATCGAAATCCTGGCGTTGTTTCAGCAGCTCAACAACCAGGGGCTGACCATCGTCATGGTCACCCACGAAACCGATATCTCGCACTACGCCCATCGAGTCGTCGAGCTGCGAGATGGATTGATCATCCGGGACGAACCCGTCGCCGACCACCGCTGGGCCCGTAATGACCTGGCTGCCCTGAAACCCGCTTGAGGTGACATGATGAATCCCGGCAAGATGATCAGGATCGCCCTGAGGAGCATCGCCCGCACCAAGATGCGCAGCATGTTGACCATGCTCGGCATCATCATCGGAGTGGGCGCTGTGATCTGCATGGTGGCCATCGGCCAGGGGGCCAAGTCCCGCATCGAACAGAGCATCCTGGATCTGGGCGTCAACATGGTGGTGATCACCCCGGGAACCAGCAGTTCCGGTGGGGTCAGTCGCGGCGCCGGCAGCTTGAACCGTCTGCAGATCGCTGACGCCGAAAAATTGGCCCGGGAAAGCATGCTGCTCAGCACCGTGACCCCGGTGATCATGACCGGGGGCCGCATCCGCGGTGGCGGCGGCAACTGGCGCGCCCCGCTGTACGGAGTGGACATCACCTTCGAAGAAATTCGTGACTGGCCTGTGGCCAGCGGCCAGTGGTTCGGGCAGGGAGACATCCGTTCCTCGCGCAAGGTGTGCCTCCTGGGACAAACCGTCGCCACCCAGCTGTTCCCCGATCAGGATCCCATCGGCCAGCAGATCATCCTGCGCGACGTGCCCTTCGATGTCATCGGCGTGCTCGAGGCCAAAGGCCAGACCGCCGGCGGCGATGATCAGGACGACTGCGTGATCGCTCCCTACACCACGGTGCAGAAGCGGCTGGCGGGGAGGCAGTTCATCGCCCAGATCCTGGGATCGGCCTGGGCTCCGGACGATGTGCCGGCCGCCATGGAAGAAGCCACCGCCATCATGCGTGAAAGCCATGGCCTGGCCGACTGGGAGGAGGCGGACTTCACGGTGCGCAACCAGTCAGACCTGGCTGACGCGGCCACCGGTACCACCGAGGTGATGACCATGTTGCTGGCGGCCATCGCCGGCATCTCGCTGCTGGTTGGAGGCATTGGCATCATGAACATCATGCTCGTGTCGGTGACGGAACGGACGCGTGAAATCGGGATCCGCATGGCCATCGGGGCCCGGCCGGGCGATGTATTGATGCAGTTCCTGGTCGAAAGTGTCGTGCTCTCGCTGCTGGGGGGGGTCATCGGGGTGGGTGTCGGCTATGGCGGGTCTGCGCTGGTGGCCTACCTGACCGGGTGGCCCACCGCCATTGCGCCGGCCACGGTGGGTATTGCCCTGGGCTTCTCGGCGGCGGTGGGCATCTTTTTCGGGTTCTGGCCGGCCAGGAAAGCGGCAGGGCTCGACCCCATCACGGCCTTGCGGTACGAGTAGGGCCAGAGCCCTACTCGTACCCGGTTCTCAATCTTACTTCAGATCAAAGCGGTCCAGCTCCATGACCTTGGTCCAGGCCGCCACGAAGTCGCGCACGAACTTCTTCTGCGAATCGGCACAGGCATAGACCTCGGCGATGGCCCGCAGCTGGGAGTTCGCACCGAAGATCAGATCGATGCGGCTTCCGGTCCACTTGACCTTGCCCGTGGCGCGGTCACGCCCTTCGAACAGCTCTTCCTTGTTCGACTTCGGTTTCCACGCCGTCCTCATATCCAGCAGGTTCACGAAGAAGTCGTTGGTGAGTGTTTCCGGCCGCTCGGTGAAAACACCCTGCCCGGACTCCCCGTGGTTGGCGCCCAGAACACGCAGGCCTCCGACCAGCACAGTCATTTCCGGTGCGGTCAAGGTCAGCAGCTGCGCGCGATCGACCAGCAGTTCCTCCGCAGGCACACTGTACCGGGCCTTGAGGTAGTTGCGGAATCCGTCGGCCACCGGTTCCAGGTCGGCAAACGACACCACATCGGTCTGCTTCTGCGTAGCATCGGTGCGCCCCGGGCGGAAGGGCACCGTCACCTTCTGACCGGCCTCCTTCGCGGCCCGTTCCACTGCGGCGCATCCCCCCAGAACGATCAGGTCGGCCAGCGAAACCTTCTTCGCACCCGTTTGCTCGGCGTTGAACGCCTTCCGGATTTTCTTGAGAACCTGCAGCACCTTCTTCAGCTGATCCGGCTGGTTCACGTCCCAGTCCTTCTGCGGGGCCAGGCGAATACGGGCCCCGTTGGCACCCCCGCGATTGTCCGAACCGCGGAACGTGGAAGCCGAAGCCCAGGCCGTGGAAACCAGTGCGGACACAGACAGCCCCGACGCCAGGATCGTTTTCTTGAGTTCCTTGATGTCCTTGGCGCTGATCAGCTTGTGATCGACCGCGGGCACCGGATCCTGCCAGATCAGATCCTTGGCCGGAACCTCGGAACCCAGGTAGCGCGATCTGGGGCCCATGTCCCGGTGGGTCAGCTTGAACCAGGCGCGGGCAAAGGCCTCTTCAAATTTCTTCGGATTCTTCAGATAACCCCGCGCGATGGGTTCGTAAATCGGATCGAAACGCAGCGAAAGATCCGCGGTGGTCATCATGGGCCGGTGCTTCAGGGTCGGATCGAACGCGTCGACCACCATGTCCTCATCGTCCACATCCTTGGCCAGCCACTGATGGGCTCCGGCGGGACTCTTGACCAGCTCCCATTCGTACTTGAACAGCACCTTCAGGTAGCCCATGTCCCACTTCGTGGGGTTCGGTTTCCAGGCGCCCTCGATGCCGCTGCTGATGGTGTCGCCCGCCTTGCCGCTTTTGAAGCTGCTGGTCCAGCCCAGGCCCTGCTCGGCCAAGCCCGCGGCCTCGGGTTCGGGTCCCACGTGGGTCGCCGGACCGGCTCCATGACATTTCCCGAAGGTGTGGCCGCCCGCCACCAGCGCCACGGTTTCCTCGTCATCCATGGCCATGCGGGCAAAGGTTTCGCGCACCTGCCCGGCCGTCTTGATCGGGTCGGGCTGGCCGTTCACGCCCTCGGGGTTCACGTAGATGAGGCC
>JAZBOO010000206.1:0-45530 GCA_036351155.1 Candidatus Krumholzibacteriia bacterium
GGGACCATGCAGAAACGGTGGGGGTATTTTGGTTGGCGACAGATTTCGGGGTTTGTACCATGGTGTCTCCATGGAACGCATCTTGAACCTCTGACCTGACCAAGGATCCTGCATGAGTCCCGGGCCCGGCGCACAGATCAGCGAAGAGCAACTCCTGGAGCTGGCCTGCCATCAGCCGGAAAGTCAGGCCGGCCGTGAAGCGGCCGCCGAGTTGCTGGAGCGCTATCAGCAAAATGTGTATCTGTGGTGTTTCCGGATGGTCCGCGAACACGAGCTGGCCCTGGACATCGCGCAGGAGGTTCTGATGCAAGCTTACTCTGCCTTGCCCCGGTTCGAGGGGCGATCGGGATTCGGGACCTGGCTGTTCGCCATCGCCCGAAACCGTTGTCTGAGCCAGCTGCGTCGGCCCTCCCTGCTCGCCGATGAAGAGCAGGACCCGGACCAGCTGACCGCCGGGGGACCGGATCCGCAAAGGCACCTGGAGGAAAGCCAGGGCGAGGAACAGTTGCTGAGCTTGATCAACGCCACCCTGGACGAAAGCGAACGCACCGCCCTTTGGCTCCGGTGTTTCGAGCGGGTTCCGGTGGATGAAATCTCCCGCCTGCTCCAGCTGGATTCGGTCAGTGGCGCCCGAGCACTTCTGCAAAGGGCACGGCGGAAATTGCGCCGGGTACTGCCCGGAGTCGACCGGGAGGTGGAGGAGTCATGATGGAGAGATCTTGCCTGTCCCCGGATCAGCTTCTGGTGGCCAAGGAGCGACCCGTTGGGGATCCCCAGCGCGCGCACCTTGCTTCCTGTGCGCGTTGCCAGGCCAGCCTGTGCAACCTGGAAAGTTTCCTGGACGATGAGGCGGTTCCCGAGGGGGCGCGGCCCGATCTGGCCCGACCCCGGTTGACCGGCGCCATCGCGCAGATGACGGGAACCCAGCGGAAAACCCGGCTGCCGGCCTCCTGGACCCTGGGCTCGCTGGCGCTGGCCGCGGTGCTGGTCCTGGTGGCCGTTCTCCCGGGGACCAGAGACCAGATTCCCACCCCCAGTCAGGTCTTGCGGGGCAACGCTCAAGAAACCACACTCGATCTGGGGACCGAAGACATCGCCGCAGGCCATCTGGCCCTGACCTGGACCAGGGTGCCGGGGGCCGACCGCTATGTCCTGGTATTTTTTGACGAGGGACTGCAGGAAATCGCGCGCGTCGAGGCCGGTGACCAGATCCGATGGGCGTCCACCCCTCCAGCCGAGGGCATCGTGTTCTGGCAGGCCATCGCCCTGAGCGGCGCCGAAACCCTGGCGGTTTCGGATCCGGCTCTGGTCCAGCCTTGAGCGGCTGCCGCCGGATCAAAGTCGCGTCACCATCACCCCGGCAAATTTTCCCACCCGCGCCAGGTATTCTGGCAAGGGCACTTTCACCAGTCCGGTCTTTTCGTAAAGGCCGGGCAGGGGTTTGCTGGCGGCGTGGCAGAGGTAAGCCTGGTCGCCCTCAACCAGGACGATTCCCACGTGTCCGATGACCAGTCCGTAATCCTGGCGGAGCATCGCTCCATCCTTGTGCCAGGGGCTCAGGACCATCCACACCACATCACCTTCCCTCAGTTCATCGACGTCCAGGGATTCCGCATCCACATACTGGAAACTTCCCGCCGGATATCGTGATGTGCCCACCGTGTCGGTCACGACACCGACCAGCTGCGCGGTGATGTCCCGGCCCCAGATGCCGCTGCGGATCATGTCCAGACTGAAGTCCAGATGCTCGGGACGGTCGTAGTCCACCCGGCCCTGGGCATCGACCACCGAGTCGGGATCGGCCCCAGAGAAGCGTGTGCGCAGGGCCCAGGCCAGGGCCTCGTCGTTGTCACGGGCGCGGGCCAGCTCGGTACAGCGGTACAGGAAACTGATGCAGTCGAAAGCCCGGTCATCCCACAGGTATCCCCGCGTGACATAGCCCTCTTCCGCCAGTCCGAAGCAGTAGGCTTGCCCACCCTGGTCGAGGAAATGGCGGGCCCAGAAGCCCACCTGCTGACCCGTGGTCAGGTCCGGTGCGGGCCAGGGCAGAGCCACCCGGTCGGTGTTGAAGGCGGCCAGGCGCATCAGCGCGCGGACCTTGGCCCGATGGTAGCGCTCGGCCTGCGCCGAAACGTCGGCCACCACGGCCACCGCCTCCGGAGCAAACACGCTCACCGAATCGACCAGCGACATCTGATGCAAGACGGGGTTGGCCTCGGCCACCGGCTTGAACAGGTGATTCATGCCCTCCAGCAGAACCAGCCGGGCCCTTGGCTGAGCGGCGGCCAGCAGTTCGGCATCCTTCACCGACACCTGGATGTCCGTGGTGCCCTGGACCACCGCCACCGGCCCGTCGAACCGGCCAATCGCCACCTGGGGATCGAACTTTTGCCAGGAAATCAGATAGGGTTGAACCGAGGGGCGGAACAGGATCATCAGCTCCGGCGGAGGCTCGGCCACCGTTTCGCCGCGTGCCAGGCTGGCCATCAGCTGATCGGCATGGACCCTGTGGCGCACCGGCAATTGCTTGGCCAGCTGTTCCTTCAGGAGAGTGAACACCGGGCGGCCGGGACCGGCCAGGGACACGAAGCCGTCGGCTCCGGCCAGCCAGGCCGCGTTGGCCCCGATCTGGGAACCCTCGCTATGGCCGGCGATGGTTACCGAGGAAAAGCGAGGGTCGGCCTGCAACCAGCGGGCCCAGGCGGTCGCATCTTCGATGTAGTGCTCGAACCGCAGATCCATCTCCGACAGACCGGCCGCCAGGCTGGCGCCCACCCCGCGCTTGTCGAAGCGCAGCGAGGCAATGCCCTGCTGGCCCAGCCCTTCGGCCAGCTGGCGCAGACTGTTGTTCTTGCCGGGAAAAATGGTGGTGTTGCCGTCGCGGTCGGTGGGGCCGCTGCCCGAAAGGATCAAAACCACGGGAACCGCCGAGGCCTCCTCGGGAAGCAGAAGGGTGCCGTGCAGAACGCCTGTGCCGGTGTCCAGCTGAACCGGCATCGCGTCCTGTGCCACACCAGGGCCGCTGAAAAACAGCAGGAATACGGACAGGAAAATGACCCAGCGCATGAGGTCTCGCCTTCCGGGAAAAGGATGAAGGAATACCTTGGCACATGACCATACCCCTGGACCACTTTTTTCTTTACATTGAGATCCAATCCGGACAGTGTGCACGAAACAACAACCTGATCGTCTTTTTGGAGGATTTCCCATGAAGAGCGTGTACGGCTGCCCTCACTGCAACACCGTGCTGAACCCCAGCGTCAAGATCCTGCTGGTTGCCAAGTACAACAAGAAGAGGGGCATGATCCTGCTCAGCCCTCAGCCGGGCAATTTCAAGTTCATCTGTGACAAGAGTGTGGAAAACCTGCTGAAGCCCGGAGCCACGGTCTCTTTTTCGTGCCCGGTTTGTGGTGAGGATCTGACCTCTCCCGGCAACAAGAAGTTCGCGGAACTGACCCTGCGCGATCCCAACGGTCACCTGCGCAAGGTCGAGTTCAGCCGCGCGTTCGGCACCCAGGCCACCTACGTGATCGACGGTCAGGAAGTGACCGCCTACGGTGACGATGCCGACGACTTCAACACGACCAACTTCTTCGGGGTTTGATGTTCCGGGTCCGAGGAGTTAGACGAGTTCCGATTCCGGGGCCTTGATCAGCTGGTCCCGGAACAGGACCGAACCATCCTCCAGGAACTGAAATTCAGAAAATTCCAGACGTGGCACCTCGGCTCCGCAGTGTGCGCACACGGGCTGAGTGTTTTGTCCATCCTGCGGCAAGAGGATCTCGCCCCGCTCGTTCAGGCGCTTGAATTTCTGACGAAGCTCCCGGGTCTGCCATTCCCATCGGTTCAACGTATCCTGAAGCTGGGTCACCAGGTCGTTTTCTGCCCCCGTGGTCAGGACCCGATCCATCAAGGTCAGGCAATCCTCGTAGGCCACCGTGGCCGATTCATACTGATGGCTGTAACTCGCCAGGTGGGAACAGAATTCAACGGCCATGGTCAACGGGTCCTTCCGGTCAGGTTTGTCTTCCTTTTTTCGGCAGAGATCGCCCGGACTTGACCCCCCCTGCCGGGAGACCGCCTATATATCCAACTAACAAATAATTTAAGAATCTTCTTTTTGATGAAGTCGTTTTATTGAAAATGATAATCGGCGAATTTGTCCCATTTATCCTCGAAAGAACGCCCTTGCCCCTCCCCACCTGGGGCAAATGGCGACAGTTTCTGTCATCTATTTGTCACAAAAACCTTGGCTTCGATTTTCCTCCTGCCTAAAATTTTAATGGACCGGGAGGCTCCCGGCCGTGCGATCACCTTGTTTTTTATCCGCGACACTGTCTGTCGGCGGTTGGAAAACCCTTGGAGGAAATGACGATGCGTAATGCTGCCCATTCGATCCTGACCGGTCTGGCTCTTGCCCTGTTTTGCGCGATGCCCGTCCTGGCCCTGGATGCCATCGAAGATCACCAGGACCTGGAAGGCCCCTTTCCCGATGGCCCCAGCGTGACGGCCACCTGTCTGGAATGTCACGAGGACGCGGCCCATGATTTCATGAAAACCAGTCACTGGACCTGGGAGCCCATGCAGGACGTCATCGGCAAGGGTCAAGTCCCCCTGGGCAAGAAGAACACCCTGAACAACTTCTGCATTGCCGTGAACAGCAACTGGCCCCGCTGCACCAGCTGTCATGCCGGCTATGGCTGGAAAGACGGCAGTTTCGACTTCACCGACGCCACCAAGGTGGACTGCCTGGTTTGTCACGATCAGACCGGCAAGTACAGGAAGTTCCCCACCGGCGCCGGCCATCCCGTGTACGAACCCACGGAATGGAACGGCAAGATCTGGGAACCCCTGGATCTGGCTGGACTGGCGCGGACCGTGGGCTCCCCCCAGCGCCACAACTGCGGAGCCTGCCACTTCAACGGCGGTGGCGGCGACAACGTGAAGCACGGCGATCTGGACAACAGCCTGCTCGAGCCTGAGCTGAGCCTGGACGTGCACATGAGCCCCGACGGCCAGAACTTCAGCTGCCAGGAATGCCATACCACCGAAGCCCACGACATCAGCGGCAACTCCATGTTCGTCAGCCCCGGCGGCGCCAACCACCTGGAATGCACCAGCTGCCATGACACCGATGTGCACAAGAAGCGGATCCTGAACTGGCACGGCAAATCCGTGGCCTGCCAGACCTGCCACGTGCCCACCTACGCGCGCAAGGACCCCACCAAGATGTGGTGGGACTGGTCCACCGCCGGCACCGGCCAGGAAGCGGCCAAAGACGAGTTCGGCAAGCCCACCTTCGACAACAAGAAGGGCACCTTCACCTGGGCCATGAACGTGGTCCCCACCTATGCCTGGTACGATGGCCTCAGCGGCCAGTATCTGCTGGGTGACCCCATCAACCCCGATGGTGTGACGAAGCTGAATCATCCGCTGGGTGACCGCCTGGACCCGAAGAGCAAGCTGTACCCCTTCAAGGTCATGAAGGGCAAGCAGCCTTATGACAAGGGCTTGAACATCATTGCCGTGCCCAAGCTCTTCGGAAAAACCGGTTTCTGGAAGAACGGGTTCGAATGGAACGACGCCCTGAAACAAGGCATGGAGTCGGTGGGTCTGGAATACAGCGGCGAATATGGCTTTGCCGAGACCGAGGCCTGGTGGCGCATCAACCACATGGTGGCCCCGGCCACGGACGCCCTGCATTGCAAGGCTTGCCACGCCAGCGACGGCTCCGGCCGCCTGGACTGGAAGGCCCTCGGCTACACCGGCGACCCTGCCCACAAGCGCGGCATCAGCCGATACGAGCTGCATGAGGCCTACGACGACGTCGAAGTGCAGTAAATCACTGGAATTTCTGACAAGGGCCCCTGACCGCGCGTCGGGGGCCTTTTTTTGTCGGGGTGGGCCGTCAGGATTAGCTTGCGCCCGCGGCTTTTCTTTTCCACGTTTAACCTTAGTCCGGATCAGAACCACCCCGACTTCCTCTTTGCCTTGCCGCCCCTTCGGGCCAGGAGCACGCCATGACCCAGCCGCAAATGTCCCCGCTTTTCGAAAGTCGCAAGCCTTCGGTCATCCGCATGGCCCAGATCCAGTTCGATCAGCGCGGAGACGATACGCAGGCCATCAACGTGGCCATCGGCAATATCAACTTGCCCATGTATCCGGCCATGATCCATCGCATGAAGAACCTGGACGCCCCGGGCAGCCCCTTCGAAAAAGGCGTGGTCATGTACTCGGCCACCAGCGGCACGCAGGAATGCATCGATGCCTTCATGAACGTGATCGCCAGCAGCGGCTTCGACACCAGCGGCCTGTTCGGGCACATCACCGAGGGCGGCACCCAGGCCATGGAGCTGCTGGTCACCGGCATCTGCGGCCCCGGCGGCAGCGGTAAAAAACCCCTGCTGCTCATCGACGCCGCCTACACCAACTACAAGACCCTGTGCCAGCGTCTGGACCGGGACACCTGCAGCATCACCCGCACCCTGGGCGACGACGGCAAGTTTTCCCTGCCTTCGGCCGAGGCGATCGAGAAGGTCATCCTGGAAAAGAAGCCCGGCGGCATCGTGGTGATCCCCTTCGACAATCCCACCGGTCAGTACTACGACAAGCAGGCCATGATCATGCTGGCCCAGCTGGCCGTGAAGCACAACCTGTGGCTGATCAGCGACGAAGCCTACCGTGAGCTCTATTACACCGGGGGCGAATGCACCAGCATCTGGGGCCTGACCGAGGACGATGTGCCCGGCATCACCGGCCGCCGCATCTCCGTGGAAACCACCAGCAAGGTGTGGAATGCCTGCGGCCTGCGCATCGGTGCCCTCGTGACCGACAACGAGGTGTTCAACCGCCAGGCCATCGCCGAGCACACCGTCAGCCTGTGCAGCAGCGTCATCGGCCAGTACATCTTCGGCGCGGTGGCGCACGAGGACCACGCCACATTGCAGGGCTGGTACGAGAAGCAGCGGGCCTACTACAAGGAGATGCTGTTCAGCTTCACCGCCGCGGTGAAGAAGTCTCTGCCCGGCGTGGTGGTCAGCAGCCCCGACGCGGCCCTGTACTCGGTGATCGACGTGAAGAATCTGGTCGATGAAAAATTCAGCGCCCTGGACTTCGTGATGTGGTGCGCCAGCGAAGGTGCGGTGGATCTGGACGGCCAACCGTGGACGGTGCTCACCGCACCCATGGCCGGCTTCTACAGCGTGCCCGCCGGTCAACCCAACCCCGGCCGCACGCAGATGCGCGTGGCCTACGTGGCCACTCCCGAGAAGATGGCCCTGATCCCCGGGCTGTTCGCGCAGTTGCTGGAGAAGTATCTGGCCGGGTGATTGAGCTTGCCGGCGGTATTGCCTCTTGATACGCCAGAGGGGGTCGCGCGACCCCCTCTGATTCATCATTGATCAATTTTTGCCAACGATTCTAGTCCTCGATCGTCTCCTCCAGCATGATCTTGATTTCCTGGGTGCCGTCGCCGTTGATCACTTCCACCTGGGCGTCGCCCGTGAAGCCCTCAGCGGCCAGCTGCTGCAGGATCTGGGTGCGGATTTCCTCGGCGCTGGACCCCTCGGTCTCGATGTTGAAGACCTGGCGGCCGAATCGGTCGAAAAGACTCTCGGTGATGGTGGTCGAAAGTGGCTCGAAGCTGATGTCGGCAGCATCCAGATGGGGAAATTCCGCCTGGATGGCGGCGCTCAGCGCCTCGGCATCCAGATTCTCGCCCCAGATCATCAGACTGATGTCGGCGGTCACTGTCCCGGCATCGTCGATGAACTCCCGAACACTGACGTTCAGCTCTTCCACACCAGGCTGGCTGGAAATGAAGTCGGTGATCTGTTCCTGGGCTTCGAACTCCAGGGACTTGTCGGCCGATGAACCGGACATCTTCAGGGCGATATGCCCCTGCTGACCCGCTTGGATCTGGGTCGAGGTTTCGGTGGTGCAGGCGCCGACGGCCAACAGCATCAGGGCCAGGCCGACGACGGCAAAACGGGCGGTCTTGTTCCAGGGATTGAGCAGCATGAGCCACCTCCGGTGACGTGGGTGAGTTTGTCGATACCGGTGCAGGAGCTCTTCTTCCAGGGCCTGTCGCTGCTGCAGGTCGCCCACCGGCTGACGGTACAGCCGGTCCAGGTTCCTGTTCAATCGGTCGCCGCGCATGGGCTCTCTCCTTTGCTCTGTCCGATACCCTTGTCTTCATCCCTCAACTGGAGCTGGAGCTTGCGAATGGTGCGTGCGAAACGCTGCTTGGCTGCGTCCGGACTCAGGCCCATGACCTCCGCCACTTCCCTGACCCGCAATCCCTGCTCGAAACGCAGGGCGAACATCTCGCGGATGTCGGCGGGTTGCCGGGCCAGGTGGCGACCGATCGCCTGCAGTTCCTCGTCACGCACCAGGCGATTCAAGGGACCGATATGGGATCCGGCCAGCTGTTCGGCCAGGTCGTCGACGTCCACGGCCTGAGGCCGGGCGCGGCGCAACTGATCGATCACCGCATTGCGGGCCATGGTCAGGGTCCAGGTCATGACCGAGCCCTTGTCGCTGTCGTACCGATCCAGATGCCGCAGAAAATTCCGGAACACCTGGGCCGTGACATCCTCGGCATCCTGGGGATTGTTCACCCGGCCATGCACATAGGCCGCCACCGGACGGAACAGCTCTCCATACAGCCGACGGAAGGCGTCTTCATTGCCGCGCCTGGCCAGACTCAGCCACAGCCGCTGCCGTTTATCACGCATGTCTTTTCGCAAGTCCAAGGGCGGATCCGCTCCCCTGAGTTGTCAGGTCTCTCATCGAATGGACACACCAGTATACGCCCGTTGGCGGTTTTGGTGACAGCCGTTGTCGCAAACCGGACCAACAGGTGTGGAAATCTATTCTCAAATCTGGTAGAATCCCTGCCAGGTGGGAAACCAGGGAGCATCTCAGAAATTATCATGATTATCCGTGGACTGATTCTTTGCGCGATTTTATGGACCGTCCCCTCCCTGGCGTCGGACGAGCCGGCGGCTGCCTGGGATCAGGTGCCCACCGTGGATCTGACCGATGTCCTGGAACAGGCCCACGAGCTTCCTTTCCTGGCCCAGCATGTCCAGGGCTGGAATATCCATCCTCATTATCTGGGCCAGCAAGCCGGGCGGGCCGTGCTGATCACCGATCTGGACGGGGACGGAACGGTCGAACTGCTGAGATCTGCCCCCGATTACTTTCACGGAGCCGTCATTCTCCCCCGAGGGAATCCGAGCGTCACCGGCCAGGTCAATTTCCCCCGTAAGTACGGGGAAGGCGCGCGGCAAGTTGACTTCAGTGCCGGCGGCAAAGCTCTGTCGGGACCCTTCCAGCTTGACGACGACGACCAGCTGGAAATCCTGGCTGTGGGCACAACCCTGGACCGCCGATCCTGGGGGTTCTGGACTTCAGAGTTCTCCATGGAAGACGGTTTTTTGCGCCTCCGTGAGGATCGCGTTTTTTTCCTTGAACACTTCAAGGAAAGACGTCCCGATGATCTCTGGGACGGCTTCATGGCGGTGACCGACACCTTGAACGGCCTGCTACACGACCCGGAAAGGTCGGCCCTCGTCGTGACCATTCGGACGGGCTTTGATGTTTACGGGCGGGGTGTCATGCTGGTGGACCCGCTCGCCGGGGAAATCCTTTGGCATTTCGAGGTGGGGAACGGTCCCTCGGGATTGGCAACCGCAGTCGTGGATCTTGATGGGGACCAGGCCCGTGAGATCATCTTCATTGGAACCAGTTCCTGCAACCTGGACGATGAAAAAGTGGGCGGCTATTCCGATGACCACACCCGCCTTTACGTCGTGGATCGCCAGGGAAAGGAGAAATGGTCCCGGAGGCTTTGCGGGGAAACCAGCGGTGGGTGGTTCCAGGTCGATGATTTCGATGACCGCCCTGGCCTGGAAATCATTTCCTGCGGAGTGCCTGCCGGTTCGGACACCACTCATTTTTTCACCTGGGGTCACCAGGGCGACCTGATCGGTCAGGAAAATTTCCCGGAGTCACTCCACAGCGCGGCCTTGCTGTCCGGCGACTCCGCATCACCCCCCTCTCTGGCCTTCACCACCTTCAATCGCAACCTCTACAAGGCCCAGATCCTCGGAGGCCGGCTCAGGCCGGTCCTGAAAGCCCAGCTCCCGGAATATGGAAGGATTTTCCACCTGCCTCCTCGCAAGCCCGGGGACAGCCAGCGACTGGGGATCTTGATGATCAACCGGGAATTCCTGATCCTGGATCCGGAATTCAGACCCTTGCTGGCCCTTTCCGATGAGGGCCGAATTTTCGGACAATGGGTCGAGACCCTGCAAGCCCACGGCCATGAATTCCTCCTGACCAACTCGAGGTCCAACGAGGAGGGCTGGGAAATCATCGTCAATCCCGACGCCCTGCCCTCCCACCCGGTCCTGCGCGCCCTGGCCCGCACGCCGCTGTGGGCCTGGCTCCTGGTCGCCGTGACCCTGCTGGCCTTGGCCGGCTGGGTGCTCGCCGCCACCAAGCACAGGGCTGAACGGCGCCGCCGCACCTTCATCCCTGTTGACTCCGACCACAAGCGTGAGGCGCGGTTGCACCTGCTGGAAGACCTGGAGCTCTCCGGTCACGGGGCCATTGCCCCCTTGCGCTCCCTGCGTCGTCTGCTGTGGCTGCTCGATGCCCTCCAGGTGGGCTTCGGCATGAACGAGGGTCTGCGCAACCGGTTCGGCGAAATCCTGACCGACTGCCACCAGGACGACCTGCCCCGACTGCTGGTGATCCTGGAGCGGGCCCAGGCCGCGGGCATCCAGAGCCCCCACGTCGGCACCGCCACCGAGGCCCTGCAAAGCATCCAGGCCCAGCTGGCCAGGATGCCCGACCAGGACCTCGAAATTTCTTCTCTTCAGGAGTTGAGCACCCACCTGCACCGCAACAGCGAGGTGGCCGAAACGGCCCTGCAATCCCTGCGGCACGATGTCGCGGACGAGTTCCAGACCAACCTGCACCAGGTTGTCGACAAGGTGCTGCGGGCCAACGCCCAGGACATCGAACGTCACGGCATCAAGGTTCAGGTGGGCCAGATGGCCCAGGCCGCCGGTGGAGACAGCGCCGCACCCGAAGGCCCTCTGGTCTGCCGCATGGACCCCTTCGAGATGGAGTTCATTCTGGACAACCTGGTGGGCAACGCCATCAGGGCCATGGACAGCGCCGACACCCGCCGCCTGAACCTGACCTGGCAGACCACCAACGGCATGGTCAAGATGCAGATCAAGGACACCGGGCTGGGCATTGCCGTCGAAGATCGGGACACCATCATGGAGACGGATTTCTCCACCAAGGAGAGGGGCGGAATGGGGCTGCCGAAGTCCCGGCGCCTGCTGCGAAAATACGGGGGACAGCTTTCCATCGCCGAGAGCTCACCGGGCCAGGGCACCACCTTTCAACTTTTGCTGCCGAGGGCGAAATGAGATGAGGAACACGGCGACCTCCCTCCTACTGATCTGGATGCTGGCGATGCCGGCAGCGAGTTTGTCCAGCGAGGTGCCCACCGTAGACCTCAGAGAGGTTAATGCGGACACCCCGGGCCTGCCCTGGCTCCTGGAGTCCAGGCCAGAATTTTCCGTCCAGTCAGCGCACCCGAGCTTGACCCGAGGGGTGCCTCAGCTGTTGATCGACCTGGATCATGATGGACAGCTGGAGTCCCTGAAAGGCGGGGTCAATAGCTTTACCGTCCGGAAACTCGGGGACAGCGGGCAGTTCTTTGTTCAGGACCAGTTCAACTTTCCCCCGAAGTATAGAAATCCGGGCATACCGTTGACCAAGGTTCCCTTGGCCGGCCCTTTCGATGTCGACGGTGATGGCCGGATCGAGGTCGCCGCCTGGACCCCCAGGGAGGACAACCTGACCTGGGGTTTCTGGCTGATCGATCCCGTCACCCTGGAACAGAAATCCCACTTCACCCTGGACTGCCAGAGGCAGCGGAAGGACGAGACCAGATGGGACGGCGCCTACAGCGTGATCGGGACGGTGCCCGGCCTGCTGGACAACCCGCGCCTCGAAGCCCTGGTGATCGTGATTCAGGCGGGACATGACGCCTACGGTCGGGGCATCATGGCGGTTCACCCCTTCACCGGTGACATCCTCTGGCACTTCGCCTGTGGACCTGACCCCTTCCATTCCAAGGCCTGGGTCATCGACCTGGAAGGAGACGGTCGGCGGGAAATCGTCTTCCTGGGCCGTTCCCCCGACAACCTGAACGGGGAGGTGGTGGGTCAGTACAGCGACGATCAGACCCGGCTGTTCGTTCTGGACCCTCAAGGCCGTGAAATCTGGTCCCGGCAACTGGCGGGCAAGCTGAGCACGGGGGAAATAGCCCTGGGAAACGTGGACCGGGATCCGGAAGTTGAAATCGTGACCGTGGCCCGGGTGGTCAAGAAAGGCGGCTGCACTCTGCAAGTCTGGGCGCCCGACGGAAGCCTGAAAGCAGAAAGCAGCCTGCCCATCACCCCCAATCAGCTCATCCTGTTTCCCCGCAGTGACGGTCCCGCCCAGGACATCCTGATGAACACCCGCTCGGGGGCGCTCCAGAAGTATAGCCTGGAAAAGGGGAAGCTGGTCCTCCAGCGTCAGGCGCTTTTTCCCACCCATCTCAGGACGCCCGCGGTGATCCCCCTGGGGCCGGACAAGGTCCCCCACCTCCTGACTCTTGGCCACGAGGGAACCACCCGGTTGCTGGACAGCGATTTCAACCCCGTGGCCACGGCCGAGTGCGAGCCGCGGACCTCCTCCGACCTCTTCCAGGTCATGGACACCCCGGAAGGCTCCCTCGCTCTGAGAATTGGTCGAGGAATCAACAGCTACAAGATCACCCCCAACCCCGATGCCCTGCCCAGCAATGCCCTGCTGCGATTCTTCGTCACCCTTCCGCTGCTGGGCTGGGTTCTGATCGCCGTCATCCTGGGCGGCCTGATCAGCTGGTGGATCATCCACCGCAGGCACCGAGGCGAAATTCAAGCCCGCGCGGTGATTCCCGGCGACCAACGGAACCTGCGCGAAGCTCATCTGCATTTGCTGGAAGATCTCGAGCTTTCGGGACATGGGGCCATCGCCCCTTTGCGTTCGCTGCGCCGCCTGATCTGGCTGCTCGATGCCCTGAAAACCGGAATTGATTTCAATGGTGAGATCGGGGCCCGCTTCCGGGAGATCTGGCAGGACTGTCACGAGGATGACTTGCCCCGGCTGCTGGTCATCCTGGATCGAGCGCGTGCTGCCGAGCTGAATCACCCCAGCATCACCACCGCCACCACGGCCCTGCAGAAGGCCCAGCACCTGCTGTCGGGGTTCAGGAAAGCGGACTTTGACGTGGCCCGGATGGAGGCTGCAGGCCCCGAACTTCACGAACTGAGCGACAGCGCCGAAGCCGCCCTGCAGGATCTGCGTTGCCAAGTCGCCGGGCTGTTCAGGGCCGATATCCAGAAAGTGGTGGCCCGGGTTCTGCGCGCCAATCGACCCGAGATCGAGGCCGCCGGCATCACGGTCCAGACCGGGATGATGGCCGCAGCCGCCGGTGGGGCCGTGACCGACATCGCCCCGGAAGTGGAAAATCCGGCGTGCCGCATGGACCCCCACGAGCTGGGATTCATCGTGGATAATCTGGTGGGCAATGCCGTCCGCGCCATGGCGGGATCCCAGGAGCGTCAGCTGCACATAAGCTGGCTGGTGACCAATGGACTGATCAAGCTGGAGGTCCGCGATTCCGGAGTGGGCGTGGCCCACGAGGATCTGGACCGCATCCTGGAATCGCCGCTCAGCACCCGCGAGGGTGGCGGGCTGGGCTTGCCCAAGTCGGTGCGTCTGTTGCGCAAGTACAGCGGCACCCTGAGCATCAAGTCCAGTTCGCCGGGACGTGGCACCACCTTTCAGGTGCTGGTTCCCCGCGCCACCGACTGACCGCGCTCACATCTCGAAGCCCTCGCCATGGTCCGGCACCTGGACCTGGGAGCCGAAATCCTTGGCTATGCGGGCGGCCAGGTGCTCGGCCGCCTCCGGCTGGCCGTGGACCACGAACACCTTCTCGGGCTTGCGCGGAGCCGTCCCGATCCAGCGCATGATCTCATCCCCATCGGCATGGCTGCTCAGACCGTTGATGGTGGCCACCTTGGCCTCCACCGGGATGTTCTGGCCGTGGATCCGGAGCGACCTGGCTCCATCCTGCAAAGCCCGCCCCCGCGTACCCACCGACTGATATCCCGTCAGCAAGATCAGGTTGTTGTGGTCGCCCAGCCGGCGGGCCAGGTGGTGGAGAATGCGGCCCCCGGTCATCATGCCGCTCGAAGCAATGATCACCCGGGGTCCCGGCATGCTGTTCAGCATCTTGGATTCGTGCACCGTGCGGTGCAGCCGGACCTTGAAGGGAAACATGCGGCTGCGGCCGTCGAAGGTCACATCCTGGTCCAGATTCGAATCGTAGAGGTGCCGGGAATAGATGGCCGTCGCGTCGATGGCCATGGGGCTGTCGATGTGGATGGGCACCTCGGCCAGGGCCCCATCGCGCATGAGTTCACGCAGGATCAGGGTCACCAGCTGGACACGCCCCACGGCGAAACTGGGCACCAGGATCACGCCCTTGCGATGCACGGTCTGCTCAAAATCGGCCCGGATCTGATCCAGCACCGTGGCGTCCTCGTGCTGCCGATCACCGTATGTCGATTCGACCACCAGCACGTCGCAGGGCGGCAACGGATCGGGGTCCTGATGCAACGGCACATTGTACCGCCCCAGATCCCCACTGAAAATGATGGTCGTCTCCCCGGGGTTCACCTTACCGGCAGTTTCCTCACCGCCCTGGACGCGAAACTCGACGAAAGCCGCACCCAGGATATGCCCCGAGTTCGTGAAGCGAAAGCGCAGCTCGGGCGACAGCTTGACCCACTTGCCAAAGACGGTGGGCGTCAGAAGCTTCAAGGACTGAAGGGCATCGATGGAAGTGTAGAGCGGTTCGGCCGGCCGGTGCTTGCTGAAGCCTTTCTTGTTGGCCCAGGCCGCATCCTCCTCCTGGATGTGCGCCGAATCCATGAGCATGATTTCCAGGAGCTCGGCCGTGGCAGGCGTGGTGTGGATGGGTCCCTGAAATCCGTATTGCACCAGGCGGGGAACAAAACCCGAGTGGTCGATGTGGGCATGGGTGAGCACCACGTGGTCCAGAAAGCCCGGCTCGAAACCCGGGGCCTCCCAGTTTCTCAGACGCAGTTCCTTCAAACCCTGAAAAAGGCCACAGTCGATCAGAACACGCTGCCCTCCCGCCTCCAGCAGGTGCCGAGATCCGGTGACGGTGCGAGCGGCTCCGTGGAATGACAGGCGCATGGTCTTCTCCTGAAACTGTGGGATAACAGAGGACACCACCCATTCAGTCTAGCACGATCCGGGCAGAAAAAAAGGCGCGGAAACTGTGAGGTTTCCGCGCCGTTCCCGGCGGCCGGCAGGTTCGTGGTGGTGCAAATGCACAGTCAAGCGGCCGCAGGCTTCCCCAGTGGAAAGGGAACTCAAGTTCGACTACATCGAGGCCACTTTCTTCTCGGCAGCCTTGACCTTCTTGTCGAAGGTGGCCTTCAGCTCCTTGGCGTCCTTGCCGCAGCAACCCTTGCCGGCGGTCACAGCTTCGGCACAGCACTTGTGCATGTCCGCCTTGGCGGCGATGACGGCCTTGTGATGGTCCACCTTCTCGGCGTAGCTGGCCTTGATCTCATCGGCGGTGTGACCACAGCAACCCTTGCCGGCGGTCATGGCTTCGGCGCAACACTTGTGCATGTCGGCCTTGGCTGCCTCGGCGGCGGTGAAATCGGCGAACTTGGCCTTCACGGCCTCGGCGTCCATACCACAGCAACCCTTGCCCTCGGCGGCGGCCTTCACGCAGCACTCGCCCATGTCGGCACAAGCCACCCCGGCAACTCCAGCCTTGGCGTCGGTGACAGCCTTGCCGGCCATCTTCTTGGCGCTGCTGGTCGAGGTCTTGGCGTGGGCCTTGTCGCCGGTGCCACAGGTGCCGCAATGGGCCAGGCTGGCCGAAGCGGCCAGTGCCACGATGGACAGAGCCACGACCAGAATGATTCCAAACTTCTTCATGAGTTGATCCTTTCCCTGGGAATTCCGGGGTTTCCAGAATGCCCAATAAAACAACGGGGACACGCCCCTGATTGACCACTGTGCCGGTGGACGATGAAAATCCCTACATAAACACTATATGTTTAGTTCCCGATATGGCCACCTCCGGAGGGGGTGTTTTTCGCCACTATTCAGGTAACTGCAACATGTGCTTCCGGTTAAAAAGACTGGGATAGCTCAGCAAGAGGGTCAAAAGAGAGGTGAAAACCACACTGCAAGCGATGCAGATCATGATGGCGATCTGGTATTTGACCGCAATCAAGGGAGGCGTGCCCGACAGGAGCTGGCCTGTCATGAGCCCGGGAATGAACACGATACCCATCCCGCTCATGTTGGTCACGAAGGGCAGAGCGGCGTTGCGAATCGCACCTCTGATGTAGCGCAGCGACACCTCGAAGGGAGTGGCACCCAGGGCCAGAAGGGTTTCGGCACCCTTGCGATCGTCCTTCACCGCACTGAAAAACCGGTCCAGGGCCAGGGCACATCCGTTCATGCTGTTGCCCAGGATCATGCCGCCCAGGGGAATGAAGTAACGGGCATCATACCAGGGATCGAACCGGGCAATGGCCACCATGAAAACCAGGGTGATGGTCAGGCCCACGGTGAAAACCACCAGCATCAACTTGGGGAAAATTCCGAAGTGGGAGGTTCTGGAACGCTTCAGAATGATGTTGGCGGAAAAGCCCGACATGGCCAGAAAAAGCAACAGGACCACGCCCATGTTGTTCAGGCGGAAGAGATATTTAAGCACCAGGCTGGCCGCCACCAGCTGCAGCGTCATGCGGGCCAGGCTGATGATCAGGTCCCGCGTCAGCTCCAGCTTCAACCGGACAAACAGCACCACCATGCCCGCGGCCATCAGGTAGCAGACCAGCATGGACCACAGGCCGATGTCGACGGTGTTACCCATCCTCCACCATCCTCTTGATACCCACGCGATCCAGGTTTTCCGTGATCTCGGTCAGTGTCCCGTTGGCCAGCAGCAGCACCCGCTGCGCCGCCTCGATGACCGCCACCGAATGGCTGACCGCCACGATCCCCAGCTGGACCGAAAGTTCCTGCAGGTAAAGAAGGGCTTTCTCCTCGCTGGCCAGGTCCATGGCCGAGGTTGGCTCGTCCAGCAGCAGGAAGCGGGGCTGCAAAATCAGAGAACGGACCAGGGCCACGCGCTGCTTCTCCCCACCTGAAAGCTTGTCGGCAGTCTGTTCGAGCAGGGATCCCGCCAAGCCCAGCCGTTCCAGGTGATCGGCCAGCTGGGCGTTGGTCACCGACAGGTGTCGATGTTGTTTCAAGGCCAGGGGCAGCCGCAGGTTGTCCCCCACCGTGCCGCTGAACAGACGGGGCTCCTGATGGACGTACTGAACCTGACAGCGGAAAGCTTCGGGCTTGAGAGGTTCCAGGTCTCCTCCGGTCAGGCGCACGCCGCCATGCGAAGGGTGCAACAGGCCCATGGCCTTCAGCAGCGTGGTTTTCCCGGTGCCGCTGCGGCCGAACACCACTGTCAGCCCCGGAGCCCGAAAGCGCAGATTCACCCCGGACAGAAGGGTGCGCTCCCCGACCTTCAGGCCGAAATTCTGCAATTGCAAGCTGGCGGTTGCCGTGGCAGCAGTGTTCATAAGTCCCCTTTTCTCCGGCAGTTTACCAAACAAGGCCTCGGCCGCCAGCCAAATCCCCGGAAAGCGAAGGAAAAAAATCCGGAAATGGCTGTAACAAGTCGTCACACCGCGCCACTCACCTCCGTACTTGTCAATAACCGGCCCCGGGCTGCCGCGGCCGCTGGAGATAGAGACCGGACTCGAAACAGGAGCGAAGACCATGTTTGAAGTGGAACAGAGCAGCGACCGGCGTAACGATCCGGCCATCCGCCACTACCTGAAAAGCATCGCCCGCTATCCCTTGCTGGATCGGGATCAGGAGATCGCCCTGGCCCATCGCGTCCGGACCGGGGACAAGGAAGCCCTGGACCAGCTGGTGAACGCCAACCTGCGCTTTGTCGTGAGCGTGGCCAAGCGGTTCCTGGGGCGTGGCCTCAGCTACATGGATCTGATCGCCGAGGGTAACGTGGGCCTGATCACCGCCGCCCGGAAGTTCGACGAACGGCGCGACTTCCGCTTCGTGACCTATGCGGTGTGGTGGATCCGGCAATCCATCCAGACCGCCCTGCAGGATCAGACGCGCACCGTGAGGTTGCCCGCGAACCGGGCCCGGCAAATTGGTCAGCTGGTCAAGACCGAGCGGGCGCTTGAGCAGGACCGGATGGGATCGGTGGATGTGGAACAGCTGGCCGCTCAGCTGGAGATGACCCCCCGCAAGGTGGGGCAGATCAGGGCCGCCTGTGCGCCCAACCTCGGCCTGGACCATCCGGTGACCGATCACGGGGTGACCCTGGCCGAGACCCTGGAAGACCCCCAGGTGGAGCTCCCGGTGGACCAGCTGACTCGCCTGGGCCTGGAAGACGAACTCCAGCTGGCCCTGGCCAAGCTGAGTCCCCGGGAAAGAGACATCGTTGAGCGGTACTACGGACTGGGCCAGACGGCAGAGATGTCCCTGGAAGCCATCGGAAACTCCATCAACCTTTCGCGAGAGCGCGTCCGGCAGATTCGCAACCGGGCTTTTGACAAGATCAGGAAATGTGTGGAAGGTCCGGTCCTGGCTGAATACCTGAATTGATCATCCCAAGAAACCACCCGACCGATCCTCCTTGAGAAACTACGAGGGGGATCGGTTTCTTCTCGTACAGGAGTGGTTCGGTCGGGTGAAAAGCTGGTTCTGAAATGCGGGCGCAAAGGAGATCAAGGTCACTTCCGCTGGTCCGGAATCTTTACCGGGGGGGCATGTTACCCGGATAAAATCCCGAACCTTGGATTCGACGCTCACGGGGGATCCTCAAGGCGACCAGGTGAAACGGATCCGATCCCGTGAGGCGCCGAACGTGGCAACTTGATCTCCCGTGCCACCCAGGTCCATCCCGACAGGTGCGCTGTCGCTCGAACCTTGCTCGTGCCGACGGGGTGCGTCAGCGCTCACGAGGGGAATTAACCAAAATTCTTCCGGAGAAGCCTGAAGGAGAGCTTAAGGTTAGCTGAGGGATGATCGATTTCTTCTGATATTATTTAAAGTCAATGAGTTAAAGAATTATTTTTTTCTCCAAAAAACGGGAGAATCATCAGGTCGCCCGCCATTTCACCCGTTCTGGGATAGTAGATGGCCCGCCCATCCGGGGCAACCTCCAGGCCCGAGCCGGCAAAATCCGGTAAATCCGTGAGGAAAGCCGACCCGCCGGTGACCAGATCTCGGCGTCCCAGGATGGCGCTCGGACCCGATCGCAGAACCCAGAAGAGGGCCCGGTCACGCACCAGCCAGTTGTCCCGGTCGGCACTGGCCAGATCCGGGATCACCAGCAGGGGCGCGGCCGCGGGATCGTCCAGGCTGATCTGCCAGATCCCCTCCCGATCGGGCCGGACATGGTACAAGATTTGCCCCCGGGCACCGAACCGGGCGGTGATTCCGCCCCTGGAGGTCAAGGCCGTTTCTTCCCCCGCTTGCAGCTCCCGACGGTACACCTGCCAGCCCTCATCACCTTTGCGGGCGAAGGCCAGGGCCTTTCCGTCCGGCACCCAGTCGGCCAGGATTTCCTGGCTCCCGGCCGGAGTGAAGGGCCGGGGCTCCGCCCCGTTGACCGAGGCCAGCCAGATCCGTTGCCGCCCCCCTTCGATCAGATTGTAGGCCAGCATGGTGCCCTGGGGATTCCAGCGCAAACCGCTCAGGGCATCGGCACGGTGGGATGTCAACCGTTGCAGGCTCTCTCCCCCTTCATCGGTCAACCAGATTTCCGGGCTTCCCGACCGGGCCGAGATCACCGCCACCTGTGCGCCACCTGGACTGACGGCGGCCTCGAATTCCCACCGGGTGGACTGCAGAAAGGGCGCGGTGGCCACCTGCCGGGGCTCCTCGGCCAGCACCTTGATCCGCCACAGGTCCTGATCCATGCGGACCTGCTCGAAGGCCAGTTCACCCGTTTGCCGGGCGACAGTGGGATGCCAGGCAAAATCACCCCCCGTGGGGATCAACGTGACCTGGCCGGTCTCCAGCTCGATTTGCCACAAACGGAAATACCCGCCCGGTGAAGCCGAATAGACCACCGAACGGCCATCCGAAGCCCAGGCCAGACCCTGCACGCCGGTGAGCGGCTCGGTCACCAGATCGGAGGACTCACCCGAGGCCGAACCCACGACCACCACACAGGCTCCGTCCTGATCCATGCTCATCCAGGCCAGCTGTCGACCATCAGGAGAAAAGCGCGGCATGAAGTCCCCGGCCTGGGCTTCCCGGTAGGGGGGCATCACCTGAACCGTCAGATCCGCCAGGGTGAGCCGGTGCAGGCGATACTCGCCCGAGGCCTCATCGCGCGCCGCATAAACCAGGGTTTCTCCGTCGGGAGACCAGTCCAGGCCATCGACCAGCGAGGACACACCGCGCAGTGTGCGCACCGCCCCCCCCAGTGAGGGAATGGTGCACAGGGCAGGACCCTCCGCCCCCCCCTTGACGAAGGCCAAGGTCTGCCCATCGGGAGACCAGGCGGGCCAGGCCGCCCAGCCGGGTCCGGTGGTCAGCTGCAGAGCCGCTTCGTTGTTCCTTTGCTTGATGAACAGGTCGGAATGATCTGAACCGGGCAACCGCCGGATGAAGGACACCCGGGTGCCGTCCGGGGAAAGAGCGGGGTGCCATTCGCGGCCCGGATAGCTGGTCAGAGGAAGGGCCTGGGGTGATTCCCCGGGGCCGCTGGTTCTGTCCTGGGGCCCGGACGACCAGGGCCGCCACCAGAACACCGCCACCAAGGCCAGCAGCAACAAGGGGCCCAGCCAGGGCAGGACCCGAAACTTGCGGGGCGCGGGCACAGGCTCCGGCTCCTCAGGTTCAGCAATGACCGGCTCCGGCTCCGGCGGGGACGCCACCATATCCACCGCTGGTTCCGACTGCTCCGGCGACACCGACTGAACCTCGGTGATCAGGCGATACCCGTGATTGCGAATGGTTTCGATGTACCGGGGATTGCGGGCGCTGTCGCCGAACACCCGCCGCAGTTCGCTGATCGCCCGCGTCAGAATTTCCTCGCCCACCACGGTATCGGACCACACCAGATCCAGCAGCTGATGGCGGGTCAACACCGAGCCGGGGCTCTCGGCCAGGCACAGGAGGACCTTCATCACCCGGGGCTCGACCTGCACCGATCCATCAGGACCCTCCAGGCGGTTCAGGTCCGGACGCACCAGCCAGGGTCCAAGGCGAAAGGGAGGAACAAACGGGTCGGGTTGGTTCATTTATACTGGTTCCCCAGCGGGTTGGTGGTGTGAAGTGTGGATTTCAATATAGGGGATTTCGGGACTTCCGGTCATCCTCGTTTTTCCCACCTGATCAGAACTGGTCATCGTCGAGGGGAAATGGTATGAACATTCCGTGCAATGCATGACCTTCACCACCGGCCACAAGGGGATGACATGGCCTGGAAATTTTTTGATGACCCCCGCGTCCAGAAGGGCCTGGACCACGACCGCTACATGGCGCTGCTGGAAGAGCAAGCGGCCCAGCCCACCGAGGACCTGGACGAGGAAGCCGCCCAGCTCATCGAATACACACAGCTGAACCTGCATCGCAGCCAGCGCATCTTGCGCACCTACCAGATGGCGCCCCAGCTCGAGGCCTGTCTCGGCCGGATCACTGCCCCTCAGCTGTGGCTGGTGGTGACCGAACCCTGGTGCGGCGACTCGGCCCAGTGCCTGCCCTACATCACGGTGATGGCCCGGAGTAACCCGAACATCACCCTGCGCCTGGTCACCCGGGACGACAACCTGGACATCATGGACGAGTTCCTGACCCACGGGAAGCGCGCCATCCCCCGGCTTGCGGTTTTCGATGCCGAGGGCACCCAGCTTTTCACCTGGGGCCCGCGGCCCTACGCCGCTCAGAAGGTGTTTGACCAGGCCAAGGCCGAGGAAATGGACAAGCCCGAGCTTCTGGAACGGCTGCACCTTTTCTATGGACGCGACCGAGGCAAAGCTCTGGAAAAGGAATTCATCGCCCTGCTGGAGGGATTGACCGGCTGATGATCATCTACCGGGACGACAGCTGGCTGGTGGTGGACAAGCCCGAGGGCCTGGCCACGCACGCCGGAGCACCCGGTGAGCTGGGCGCGGTCGAGTGGATCGCCCTGCACCTGGACATCCAGACCCACGTGGTGTCGCGCCTGGACCGGGGCACCAGCGGACTCCTGTTGCTGGCCCTGCACAAGGAGGCTTCGGCCCGGGCCCAGGTGATCCACGAGTCCGACGAGGCCATCAAGGTCTATGAATTCATTTCCCATCAGTGTTCCCCGGAAGAGAAATGGATCTGCGAGGAGCCGCTGGACGGCAAGGCCGCCACCACCCGCTTCTCCCGCCTGAGCGAGGAGGAGATGGACGCCGGACCCCAGGGTCCGGTCCGCATCTACCGCTATCGGGCGCGCATCAGTCGGGGGCGCAGGCACCAGGTGCGGCGGCACGCGGCACTGGGGGGAGCCCCCATCCTGGGCGATTTGACCTACGGCGGGCGGACATTTCCCCGGGTTTGCCTGCACTGTGCGCAGGTGCGGTGGCCCGACATACCGCAGCCCCTGACCAGCGAACTGCCCCATTCCTTCCGCGCCGTCAGCCGGGGCGATGGGTCCGCATCCCGACTGGGTCTGGCCCTGTGTCGTGACCGCCGCGGCGACTGGCTTCAGCAGGTCACCAACGCCTTCCGCGTGGTCCATCGCGGCGAGATCGAAAACCTGCCCGCCAGCGTCGATGTGTTCGGTGACTATTTCAGCGCCGTCTGGTACGACCAGACCGCCTACCCCCGCAAGGCCGCCAACCGGCTGGATCCGGTGCTGAAGCAGATCATGCTGGCCTACAAGCTGAAGGGCGGGGTGGTGCGCAATCATCAGCGCAATCCCCATGAGAAATCTCTGGTGGCCACCGTGCGCACCCTGGGTGAGGAGCCCCCCGGGGTATTCGAGGTGCAAGAGCACGGATTGCGTTACCAGGTGAACCTCCAGTCCACCCAGCACACCGGCCTTTTTCTGGACCAGCGGGACACCCGGCGTCGCCTCATGCCTGCAGCGACCGGCAAGCGGGTGGTCAACCTGTTCGCTTTCACCTGTTCGTTCGCCGTGGTGGCCGCGGCGGCCCGTTGCGAGGTGGTGTTTTCCCTGGACACGGCCAAGGCCTGCCTGAACACGGGCAAGGCCAACTTCGCGCTCAACGATCTGGCCGAAACCGGGCGGGGCAAGTTCGTCCAGGAAGATGCCCGCAAGTGGATCGGCCGACAGACCCGCAAGCTGAAAGAGCAGCCCGACACCACCCCGCGCTGGGATCTGGTCATCTGCGATCCGCCCGTGTTTGCCTCTTCCCGGGACGGCGGGCAATTCTCGGTGGAAAAGGAATGGCCCTGGCTGGCCGAGAATCTGGCCTCCATCATGGCGGAGGATGGTCAGGCTGTGTTCGCCAACAATCATCGGGGCGGCAAGCATCAGTTCTATCGGAACAGCCTGGAGAAACATTTTGCCGAGGTGGTGGATCTGCGGCCGCCCCTCGACTTTCCCGTGGCCGAGGGACGGCCGCACCATGTGCGGATTTTCTGGTGCCGAAAAACAGCCTCGACCTGACCTACTCGTGCTTGATCAGGCCGGCCTCCAGGGCGTTGACCATCTCGTCGTAGGTGGCGGCCAGCTGGTCACGGTACGGCTCGAGCGACATCTGAAGGGCCGTGGGCATTCCTGTTTCCCACAGAATGCGTAAACTTTCGCTTTCCATCAGAGCAATCTCGGCCTCCAGCTGGTCACGGATCTCGGCTTCGTCGCCCCGGCTGTCCAGCGCCGCCAGCTGGTTGCGTGCCATCGACAGCTGAATGCCATGGAGGTAGCGCCGGACCTGCTTTTCCCGCTCCACCCGGGTGTCCTCGCTGCTCCCCTCGGAGGTTTCCCAGCGGAAGCCATCGTTCTCCTCGCCGTCTTCACCCGACATGGTGAAACCGGGCCCGTCGGCCATGTCCCTGCCCAGCAGATTGTAATAAGCCAGGCTGTATATATACGCGTACTCGCCCAGGCCCATGCCTTGATCCAGGAGCGTCTGGTTTCGCTGGCCGACGAACTTCATCATGCCCGGAATCAGTTCCATGCCGGCCTTGGCCTTTTCAATGAAGTTGGGTGAGCGGCCGTCCACTTCCTGGCCGTCGAGGATGCGCAGGATGTCCCCCGCTTCCTTGCGCTCGGCCGTCAAAGCCTCACGAACCGCCAGAAACACCATCATGCGATGAGCAGGAATGGCTCCGTCTGGGGCGGGCACGAACTCGGCAGGTCGGCCATAGCTGGCATCCAGCTCCTCGAAGCTGGCCTCGATGTCTTCCCCGTGATCCACGGCCTGCTTGATACCCAGATAGCTGACGGTACCGATGCCCCCCAGAATGAGCAGGAACAACCCGCAACCAATACCACAACCGATGAACCATTTCTTTGCGGCGCCTGCCATGACGAACTCCTTGGGAAGGGTTGCGAGAGGGGGAACAAGCCTCTTACCCCGGATCTAACACCATTATTCGCTCTTGATAAAGTTAAAACGGGTTGCCGCGCACCGTTGATGAAGCGAATATAGACCTCGTACAATCTCCCCGGGCCCATCCGGGCCTTATCTGAACGGAAAGGTTTCCATGGCTCAGCAGTACATTTACACCATGCAAGGTCTGAAGAAGATCGTGCCCCCCAACCGCGAAATCCTCAAGGGCATCTGGCTGTCCTTCTTCCCCGGGGCCAAGATCGGCGTCATCGGCCTGAACGGTGCAGGCAAGTCCACCCTCCTGAAGATCATGGCCGGCCTGGACGACGACTTCATCGGCGAGGCCAAGCCCGACCCCTCCGTGAAGGTGGGCTACCTGGCCCAGGAACCCGAGCTGGATCCGACCAAGGACGTCAAGGGCAACATCGAGGAAGCGGTGAGCGAGCTGAAGGGCAAGGTCGACCGCTTCAACGAGATCAGCATGAAGATGTGTGAACCCATCGACGACGACGAGATGAACAAGCTCATGGAAGAGATGGGCAAGCTGCAGGATCAGATCGACGCCCAGAACGGCTGGGACCTGGATCGCCACCTGGAAATCGCCATGGACGCCCTGCGCTGTCCCCCCGGCGATGCCGACGTGACCAAGCTGTCCGGCGGTGAAAAGCGCCGCGTGGCCCTGTGCCGCCTGCTGCTGGAAAAGCCCGACCTGCTGTTGCTGGACGAGCCCACCAACCACCTGGACGCCGAGTCGGTGGCCTGGCTGGAACGGCATCTGCGCGAGTACGAAGGCACGGTGGTCCTGGTCACCCACGATCGCTACTTCCTGGACAACGTGACCGGCTGGATCCTTGAGCTCGAAGGGGGCATGGGCATTCCCTGGGAAGGCAACTACTCCAGCTGGCTGGCCCAGAAACAGGACAAGCTGCGCGAGCTGGAGAAGAAGGACAACAAGCGCCTGAAGACCCTGGAGCGCGAGCTGGAATGGGTCAGCTCATCCCAGAAGGCCCGGCAGAAGAAGAGCAAGGCCCGTGTCGAGCGTTACGAGGACCTGGTCAACCAGGACCGGGACATGCAGCAGCAGACCGCCCAGATCCGGATTCCCGCCGGCGAACGCCTGGGCAACATCGTGGTCAAGGCCGAGAAGGTCAGCAAGGCCTACGGGGACAAGCTCCTGTTCGATGATCTGAACTTCCAGCTGCCCCGCGGCGGCATCGTCGGGGCCATCGGTCCCCACGGCGCAGGCAAGACCACCCTGCTGAACATGATCACCGGCAAGGAAACTCCGGACAGCGGTAAGCTGACCATCGGCGAAACGGTCCAGCTGGCCTATGTGGACCAGGGCCGTGATGACCTCGATGCGGAGAAAACCGTCTGGGAAAACATCAGCGAGGGGGCCGAGGAGCTGGACCTGGGCGGCGTCAAGGTCAACAGCCGCGCCTATTGCTCGGGCTTCAACTTCAAGGGGCACGAGCAGCAGCGCAAGGTGGGCACCCTGTCCGGCGGCGAGCGCAACCGGGTGCATCTGGCCCGCCTGCTCAAGAGCGGAGCCAACCTGATCATGCTCGATGAGCCCACCAACGACCTGGACGTGGACACCTTGCGTGCCCTGGAAGACGCCCTGATCGCCTTCGGCGGCTGCCTGGTGGTGGTCAGCCATGATCGCTGGTTCCTGGACCGCATCTGCACCCACACCCTGGCCTTCGAGGGCGACAGCAACGTGGCCTGGTACGAGGGCACCTACAGCGAGTACGAGGCCCATCGCAAGGCTCTGCTGGGTGAGGATGCGGATCAGCCGCATCGGATCAAGTACCGGAAGTTGACCCGAGACTAGGTTCTGAGCAGACAGAGGCCCTGATTCCTGGTGGACGTTCGGCTGCGGCATCCTGCCTGCGCCGAACTTGGCTTGCGGTGTCCTTCGCCATCCATGGCTACGGACACCTCCAGACACCACCATGAACCAGGGCCTCTGTCTATCCAGAACCTGGTCTCCCGTCAACCACCTGTGTCTGGGGTGAAAAAGAGGCGGCCACCCCGAAGGGAGGCCGCCTTGCTCATCAGCTCAGCAAATCAGCGAAATTTACCGGTACAGGGCCTTCAGACCGTCGAAGGACACGGGGTCCGTGGCCACGACGCCGTCAGTGGTCACTTCCCAGATACCTTCACCAGTACTGCTGTAGCCATCAAAGATCATGTAGTAGCGACCGGGGTTCTCGCCCGCGTCGAAGATGATCATCTCGGGCTCACCATAAACATCATCGCCGGCCATACAGCTACCCACCACGTCACCACAATCGGTCACCAGGTAGATGGACGTGTCGTAGGACGAGGAAGCCGAGATGGTGAACTGCTGGTCGGCAATCAGATCCACGTAGTAAACCACGTCGATACCCACAGCAGCGTAGCCCGTGCAGCCATCGGAAGTCGGGTCGTAGTCATTGGTCGCGCCACAGTTGTCGAAGGTGAAGGTCTCGCCCAGAGGCAGAGGCAGGGCGCCTTCACAGGTGTTGTTCGCGGGGGTAGGGCAAGGAGGATCAGCCTCGGTGGCGGTCAGGATGTAGGTCCCCTCGTAAGTAGCACCGTAACCGATCACCTGCACGAAATAAGTGCCATCAGCCGTGAAAGCGTAGGTGATCAGGCTGTAGTAGCCTTCGCCGCCATCGTCGTCGTAATCCAGCTGAGTCACACCGTCGACATCGAACAGGTACATCTTGGTGTCACCGATGTCGCCAGCGAGGGTTTCGAACGTGATTTCCATTCCGGCCGTGGCCGTGAATGCAAAGAAGTCCATTTCACCGGCGGGGTCAATGGCGGCCGTCATGTCGTCACCGACAACCAGGGGGTTGGCGGTCAGGTAATCGTCATTGGGCTCGGCTTCGGCGGCCCGACCGTTGGCATTGTAAGGAGTGACGGGTTTTTCCAGCACCGGCTTCGCCAATGCGATACCAGCCACCATCATCACAGCCATCAGGGCGATAACAAACTTCTTCATCGTGTTCCCCTCCCAGGAAAATCCACGTTCTTGAAAACCAGGGAATAAGGGCGAAATATTCCCACGAAAGAAAAATCTTACCATGAACGTAGATTTTTTACAATCCTCATTCCCTTTTTTTAGTTTTTTGCCCGACATTTCGACCTTTTTCAGGAAAATTTATTTATTCGAACTATTGAAAGCGAAGATTCTTGACGACTTCCCGATCATCCAGACATCCCACCGGATATATCCCCACCCGCGCGTCATAGTAAGGTGTTTGCTGGTAGAACCAGGTTCGGATAGCCCAGGGATTGGCGGCAAACCGAGGATCGGCGGCCTTTTTCGCTGCCAGTTTCTCCAGCAACCCTGGGTCCTCCTGGACCATCACGGCAATCATGTCCTCGATCACGTAAGACTCCACGTACTCGACGCGCTCGAAAATGGCATCCAGATAGTCCCAGCGCACCAGGGCATCGGGCCCCGCCGGCTCCAGCAGATGGGCCACCACCCGGGCCAGCGGCTGGTTCATGTCCACCAGGACCGACCCCGCCGGGAAAGCTCGGGTTTCCTTTATCTCGGTGGAAGAAAACTCCACCGGATGATGCCCCTCGTAGGACCGCTGACGCCAGGTGGGGTCTTCCAGCCGCCAGGTGCGCACCGCGAGGGTGGTGGGTTCGGCCAGTCGAGAAAAGGCGACCCCGTGCCATTGCAAACGGTCGATGATGAGCGTCCATTCCGCAGGTACCAGATAGGCCTCCGGCAACTGGGCCGTGCGTTCAGGCACCACCGTCTGGAAAAACTCCAGATCCATGGTGACCGGCTGATCCGAAAAATACCGGAACCAATCCCCGCCGGTGACCGGGCTGGTCACCTTCTCGTATTCCACGCCCAGAAAGACGAAGGGCTCGGCTTCATCGGTCCCTCGAAAAGTGAGGGGGAAGGGATCCGCGCGGAACGACGCCGAGGCGGTCCGGGCATCGGCCGTGGCCACGGCCCGGCGCAGACTCGGCCCCTCGCTGACAAGCCACTCCAGGGTGTTGACCAGCATGGCGCGTGTCGCGTCCACCCGGACAGGATAGGGCTTGAGCATGTGGGTCTCGATGAGCAGTCCCGGGCGATTGCGGATGGCCGCATAGCCCTGGCTGAACCTGGGCCCCATCACCCCGGCCTGCAAGCCGCTACGCGGGTCATGCCAGTCCTTGAAGGAAACGTAAGGTGCGATGAGGTGACCATCCTCCGGCATGGCCTTTTCCATGGCATCGCGATAGTCCCTGGTCCAGGCGCTCAACCCGGGATCCATGTTCCCCCGGACCTCCAGACCGTAGGTCAGGGTGTACTGATAATCGGCGCCGTCGGTGGAGTGGATGTCCACGAAGAAATCAGGGTCCCAGCTGTTGAATAACCCAAGCCAGGCCTGCATTTCCGGCGTATCGGCCTTGAGGAAATCCCGGTTCAGATTCAGATTCTGCGCGGTCACCCGCCAGCCCATTTCCTCGGGCCCGTTCTGGTTGATCCGGTTGTGGGGACCGAAGCGCTCGTGGCCATCGACGTTGAAGATCGGCACGAACACCAGCGTGGTCCGGGCGAGGAGACGGCGCGCCAGCGCCTGGTCCTCGGCCAGGTCGCGCAGCAACAACATTCCCGCATCCTTGCCACAGGATTCCCCCGCGTGAATACAGGCCTCGACCAGAAGCACCACCCGGTCTTCACGCAACTGGTGCTCGGAGGCTTCGAAGCGTCCGTCCAGGTCCGCCACCATCACCGGGAGCGTACGTCCCTGAGGGCTGGTGCCGAAGGATCCGAAGGAAAGAATTTCCGAGCGCGCAGCCAGATCCTCACACCAGGTCATTGTTTCCGCGTAGGTGGGAGTTTTGTTTCCCCCCGATTCCTCGAAGGGCGTCTCCCGGGCGCCCACCGATCCAGCAGCGAGCCACACCAGAAGAAGAAACAAAAGAGGACGATTCCTGGTGGGAAAAAAGAGAGACATGCCGGCACTCCGCTCCAGAGGGTGGAAAGAAATTCAGGTCTCCAAAACTAGGACAGAGAGCCAGGGACGGGCAAGTTTCCCTTTTCGCGAGGGACCAGGGCCTTCAGGTCACTCGGAACATCCTGATCCGGCGTTTTCATGATGGCGAAATAATTGTTGATCCTGCGCGCCAAGACATTACTCTATGCCCGATGTACTTCCCCCGTCATTTCCGATGGGGGAAATTTTCAAGGGGCTCAAGGACATAGAAAACATGTTGACATGTTTGTCCTGTTCCCAAGAAAATGCAGTCAGGCACAGGTTGTGCATGGGCATGACTTCGATCTCAACCCGCAGGGTCGGCACTTCCCAGGGAGTCGGATTCCTGGCGGGGAAAGAGTGAATGCAGACTGTGACTCTCAGCTATGGTGGTCCTCAAGCTCACCCGAACGCGGTTCGGAGTGGCTGAGGTCTATCTGCGTGCGGGCTCAGCTGCATTGACTTCGAGGTGATCCTACAACCTGAAATATGGAGAGATGCCACCACCGGTGGCCACGAATTGTCTGTCACGGACATTGGGGTTCGTGATGGCCAAGTTCGAAGTTTCCCGGGTCCCCGATCCCGAGGGAAGCCTCGAAGTTTCCCGAGGCCTTGCCTGAAACAGGGCTGACGGAAATTACCCCAGTGGATTTCAAGGAGGTCCAAATTGTTTAACAAGAAGATGATTCTGACCCTGGTCCTGCTGACCGCTCTGGTCGCGGGTATGGCTCACGCCGGAGATTACAAGATCTACGGCAAGCTGCACACCTCGATCAACATGGTCAACGACAGCGAAGACAGCCAGATCGGCCTGTCCAGCAACACCTCGCGCTTCGGCGTCAAGGGTGCCCAGGAACTGAACGAGAACTTCACCTTCATCTGGCAGTTCGAGCAGATGCTGAACATCGCCCAGAAGGGTTCCGAGACCCTGGCGAACCGTAACAGCTTCGTCGGCATGAAGGGCGACTGGGGCCAGGTGCGCTTCGGTATCCACGACACCCCCTTCAAGACCCTGGGTCGCAAGACCACGTTCTTCAAGGACACCGTGGGTGACAACCGTGCTGTCACCATGGGCTGGGACCGGCGTCTGAGCGACATCGCTGCCTACGTCAGCCCCGACTTCAACGGCTTCAGCTTCTTTGCTGCTTACCACATGGACCAGGCTCCCCTGGGCGCCGAGGAAGCTGCCTCGGCCTACAGCGCCAACGCCATGTACAACAAGGACGGCATCCTCATCGGTGCGGCCATTGAGACCCTGTCCAAGGGCTTCGCCTCCGACGGCGAAGGCGGCTATGGCGAAAGCCAGATGGGTATGCGCTTTGCCGGTAAGTACACCGCCGAGAAGTTCGCGGTGGCGGCCATGTTCCAGAGCCTGAGCGATGTGGGCGGCGTTGCTGACCTGAGCGCGACCACCATGGGTGGCGAGGCCATGTTCCAGTTCGACCCCATGTTCGCCTTCAAGCTGGCCTACTTCATGGCTGACCCCAACACCGACGCCGACGACGATGAGTACAACCTGCTGGCCATCGGTGTGGACCACACCTACGCCAAGAACGTCACCTTCTACATCCAGTACGCGATGATGATGAACGGTGATGCTCAGGGTATGGGCATCGGCGGCAACGGCTTCGGTAGCTCCGTGCCTTACGGCGGCATGGAAGGCGGCGAAAGCCCCACCGGCATCAGCGTGGGTACTTTCTTCACCTTCTAGTTCTCAGGAACCGGAAATCACCTTCGGGTGAGCTGGCCCCGGGCTTCGGCCCGGGGCTTTTTTGTGCCCTGCTATTTATTGATTGAATTTGTTCAAAATTCTGAGAATGTGGTGTCACACCATTTGCCATCAGGAGGGCACTCATGAAATTTTTGCTGTTGGTCGTGTTCACCTTCGTCCTCACCCTCGCTCCTCTGGGAGCCCTGGCCGGTTCTGAACTGGGCGTGGCCGTGGGATATTCCGTGCCCACCGGCAGCATGACCGATGAGGCCAAGGGAGGACCGCAGTTCGGTGCCAATTTCGGGCTTCAGGCCGGGCCCCAGGTCATGATCGGCGCCGAGGTCTTCTACAACATGTATGGCCTGAGCGATGAGATGCAGGACCTCGTGGACGAGACCCTGGGCTCCAGCGGCGACCTGGACCTGACCGTGACCCAGTACACCCTGTACTCGCGTGTCAACCTGTTGCCGGCGGCCTCGACCTTGTACGCCAAGTTCTGCGCGGGTATGTACAGGTCGGCGGCCACGGCCAGCCAGGGCGATATCGACATCACCACCGACTCCACCGACTTCGGCCTGGGCGCCGGCCTGGGTTACCAGTTCTTCGGGCTGGGCAACACCGGCGGCTTCGGTGAAGTCATGTATCACAGCATCCTGAGCGATGGCGAAACCGCCATCTACCTGGACTTCCGGGCCGGAGTGGCCTTCCGGTTCCTGTAGACCGAAATAGGCGTGAAAAAGCCCGGCCCCTGTGATGAGGGAGCCGGGCTTTTTCTGTCAGATCGTCCTACTTCTTCTTGATGCGGATATCTCCGCTGAACGAGTTGATTTCCACCTCGGCATCGCCCCCACCCATGGAGAACTCCAGCTCGCGACCGGGAGCATAGCGGCTGGTCTTGCGCGCTTTTTGCCCGAACTCGTTGTCGATACCGCCATTGAACGTGGTGACCTCGAAGGTGGCGCTCACATCGCCGGGCACCATCAAGGTGATCGATCCGCTGACCGTATCGAATGAGAACTCACCCTTGGGGTGCAGGTCACCCAGGGCCACCACCGTACCGGACACCGACTCCACGGACAGCTCCAGGAACTTGTGGAACTCCAGCTGGATAGCCCCGGACACCGATGCAGCCTCAACTTCGGCTTCCTCGCCCTTGACCAGGACCTTTCCACTGATGGACTCGGCCATGATCTGGCGCGCCCCTGAATCCACTTCCACCGTCCCGCTGATGGACTCGGCCTCGACCGATTCACAATCCCCGGTCACCGTGACATCGCCGCTGATGGACGAGGCTTCCACCTGTCCCTTGACCTTGGTCACGGTCACCCAGGCGCTCACGCCCTCGACCGAAACCCGGCTGCCCTCGGGAACATGAATCACCAGCTCGGCGCCATCGGTGATGTTGCGCATCTTGCGCGGGTAAATCACCTCGATCACGCTTTTCTTGTTGCCGGTCTTGAATTCCAGCTCTTCCACGTCGTCGCCCAGGGTGCCCTCGAGTTTGACCTCGTTCTTGCCCCAGCCGATCACCTCGATGCTGCCGACCATGTTCTCGATGTAGACCACCCCTTGGGCCGAGGCTTTCCCGGTGCGCTCCACTTTCTCGCCGGCCACGGCCGTGCCCAGCATGAGCAACAGCCCCAGTGCGCACAGGATCGAGAGTGTCATCTTCCGTTTCATCTTGATGCCTCCTGTCAGTGTTTCAGCCTCTATTTGTATCTTCAAAATATTCATGGGTTCCGTATGCCCTTACAAGTTGAGTGTATTGTGTCGCAGGATATCGGCGCGAGATCGATGCACCAGCAACACCAGGCGAGACAGATTGCGATTCTCGGGATCCAGGCTCAAGGCCTGGTTCAACTCGCCCAGGGTGTGGTCCAGTTTCTCCAGGGAGGATGCGCCTGGATCGATTTCTGCAGCAAGGAAGGATGCTCCTGGATTGAAGGCCAGGTCCGCCGGCTGTCCATCCGGCCCCTGCATTCCCACATAGCCCAGCCCCAGCGCCACGGCCAGGGTGGCCGCCACGGCGACCAGGCGCCACATCCGGCCCTGAGGTGGGCGCCTCGTCAGCAAGGGTTGCTGTTCCACCTTGTCCAGGGCGGCGTCGATTTCCGGCCACAGGTCTCGACCCGGGGCGACTCCCTGATCTCTCAAGGTGTGCGCCACCTGGGAAACCTGCCGGTCCAGAGGGTTTTGATGTTTCTGACTCATGATCCTATCCCTTTGTTTTCGCTCAAGATATCCCGCAACAACCGGCGCGCCCGATGCAGCTGCGCCTTCACCGTCCCGGTGGCCACATTCATCAATGCGGCGATTTCCCTCTGAGCATAGCCCTCGACTTCGGACAGAACGAAAACCGTGCGAGCACCCGCCGGTAGCTGGGCAATGCCCCGGTCCAGATCCATGGCCGTCAGCAGAGGCACCACGCTGCCGCTGTGGACTTGCCGCTCTTCGTACAGGCGGCCGCTCTCTTCGGCCAGTTTCTCCCGGCGGGCCAGTTGCCGGAACTGATCCCGCTGGAGATTGACGGCAATTCGAGCCAACCAGCCACCCAGATTTCCCCGCCCTGTGTAGCCACCCATCGAGGTCCAGGCCTTGATGAAGGTGTCCTGGGTCAGGGTGTCCGCCGCCACCGGGTCGGCCGTCAGCCGCAGGCAAAGCCCATAAACCCGATTGACGTGACGGCGATAGATCGTCTCGAAAGCCAGTCGGTCACCTGTTGCTGACCTTTCGGCCAGGTCCAGGTCCGACACCTCAGGAGCCGATTCCCTTGGCTGTCCCGGTTTCTCTTTTGGGCTCGAAATGAACAGCATGGCTCGTTCCTGGGGTCAACTGGTGATCGATTCCTCGTACATAAGACGAGTTTGGGGGGCAAAGGGTTTAAAATCCTTAATTTTAATTGGCGAGCAGGAATCATTACCGCTAGAATAGTGTATCGAGGAGCACCAAGCCCCCGGGAAAAGGAGTCCGTATGGACACCACCAGGCAACGCCGCAATACACCTCAGCGCCGGGTCATTCTGGAAGAGCTCCAGGGACTGACCTCTCATCCCACCGCGGCTGAACTGTTTTCCCTGGTCCGGCAAAAGCTGCCCCGGATCAGCCTGGGAACCGTGTACCGGAACCTGGAAGTCCTGCACCAGGACGGCCAGCTCATCAAGCTGGAACTGGCCGGTGCCGAGACCCGTTTTGACGGCAACACCACACCTCATCTGCATATCCGCTGCACCGCCTGCGGGGCAGTGAGAGACGTGATGAGCGCCACGCCTCCGCCCGAACCACCCATCGAGCTGGAGGGATTCGAGGTGCACGGCTGCCGTACCGAGTTTTTTGGAATTTGTCCCGACTGCCGGCCCTCGGTCCGGCACTAATCAGCCACTGCTCTTGCTGCCGGCTCAGGTCGGCCCATTGACATTTGTTCACACAGGTGTGCCACCGAGGTGCGCCATCACCAACCATTGCCAAGGAGAGAATAATATGGACAACCTGGACTTCGACTTCATCCCCATGCCCCTGGTTTCCACCGAGGCCCCCGAGTTCGAGGCCACGGCGGTCATGCCGGACAACACCTTCAAGAGCGACTTCAAACTTTCCGACCTGCGCGGCAAGTACGTGGCGATGTTCTTCTATCCCCTGGACTTCACCTTCGTGTGCCCCAGCGAAATCATCGCGTTCGACAAGATGCTCGAGGAGTTCAAGAGCCGGAACTGCGAGGTCATCGGCGTGAGCACCGACAGCCACTTCAGCCACCTGGCCTGGAAGAACACTCCCGTGGAAAACGGCGGCATCGGCAACGTCCAGTTCCCCCTGGTGGCCGATTTCCAGAAGACCATCAGCCAGGACTACGGTCTGCTTCTCGAGGGTGGCATGGCTCTGCGCGGCACCTTCCTGATCGACAAGGACGGCGTGGTGCAGTCTGCCGTGGTGAACAACCTGGGCCTGGGCCGCAACGTCGACGAGACCCTGCGTACCCTGGACGCCCTGCAGCACCTGGAGGAGCACGGGGAAGTGTGCCCCGCCAACTGGAAGAAGGGCGACGACGCCATGACTCCCACCGCCGAGGGTGTGGCGAAGTACCTGAGCGACCACAAGTAGGTCCACAAGTATAGATCCAGAAAAATTCCCGGGTTGTCCTCGCCCTGATCCTTCGGATCAGAGCTGCGGATTACCCGGGATTTTTTCTGGATCCATACTCGTGGACCTTGCTGGTGGACTTACCGGAACCAGCCCTTTCGGCGGAACCACAGCACCATTCCCACAGCTGCCGTCAACATCACACCCAGGGCGGTCGGGTACCCGTAGGCCCAGCCCAGTTCGGGCATGTTCCACCGCGAAACCTCGGGGTCGAAGTTCATCCCGTACAGGCCGGCCACGAAGGAGAGGGGAATGAAGATGGTGGCGATGATCGTCAGCACCTTCATCACCTCGTTCATGCGCTGGCTGAGCAAGGACAGGTGCAGGTTCATCAGACCGGTGGTCATTTCTCGGTAAGATTCGATCAGGTCGAAGGCATGCCGGGCATGGTCCTGGCAATCCCGCAGGTGTAGACGCGTCGTTTCATCGAAGTAGGAATTTTCCTCACGCATCATCACCGCCAGCGCATCCCGGAGCGGCCCCACGTAGCGCCGCAGGGTCACCAGTGCGTGGCTCAGGTCGTGCAGCTGGGACCCCGGTTTGCGATTCTCCTCGGACAGAAGTTCCAGTTCCAGGTCTTCCAGGCGCTGCCCCGCACTTTCCAGCAGCGGAAAATACGAGTCGATCAGGGCATCGAAAATGGCGTAGGCCAGATAACCCGACCCGCCTTGCCTGATGCGGGGCCGTCCCGCCCTGATCCTCTCCCTGATGCCCCCGAAGCAGTCCCCCGCCGTTTCCTGGATGGTCAGAACATAGCCTTCGCCCATGAAGAAGCTGAGCTGTTCCGTTTCCAGAATCGTCTGGGACATGGGCATCCTGGCCACCATGTACTGGTGGTCGATGTAGTCCTCGAACTTGGGTCTCTGGGGCAGGTTGAGAGAGTCTTCCAGGGCCAGTCGATGCAGCGAGAAAATCTCACCCAGCCTCTCGAGAAGATCGACACCCGCCAACCCCACCAGGTTCAACCAGACCACCGGGAACCTGGACTGCAGGTCCGGCAGGTCGTCGAGGCTAAGGTCTTCGATCTCGACCAGCTCATCCGGGGAATAGGCCATGGCCGAAAGCCTGGAGGGGCCTGCTCCTTCCGGTGCGGTCAATACCCCGGGGGCTGCACCGGTGATTCCCGGCCGCACGATGGGCAATCTTTTTTGCCTTCTGCGCATGGCTATCCCTTCCTGTTGAGTCAGCGCTCCATCAATCCACCTGCACGTTCAAGAGGCCGGCCAGCTCGGTGATGGTCCGGTCGAAGCGCGCCAGGGCGGCGTTGATGGCGTCGGGACGGGTCAGGTCCACGCCTGCCCCCCGCAGCAGGTCCAGGGGCGCCGCGCTGCAACCGCCCTTGAGCATGCCCAGGTAGGCGTCCACCGCCGGCTGACCGTCGGTCTTCACCTTCTCGGCGATGGCCAGACCGCAGCTCAACCCGGTGGCGTAACTGTACACGTAGTACTTGTAGTAGAAATGGGGAATGTAGGCCCACTCCATGCCGTCGTTCTCGTCCATGGTGAAGCTGGGGCCGTAGTAGCGGCGGATCAACCCGGCGTAGGTCTCGTCCAGCAAGGTGGCGGTGATGGGCGTGCCCGACTCGGCAAAGCCGTGCACCACGCGCTCGAACTCGCTGAACAGGGTTTGCCGGTAAATGGTGGTGCGGATGCTCTCCAGCTCGGCGGCCAGAATCCCGATGCGGGCCGCATTGTTCGGCGCAATAGCCGCCAGGTGATCCGACAGCAGGGCTTCGTTGCAGGTCGAGGCGATCTCGGCCAGGAACGGCACGTACCGGTAGTTGTGGTAGGGCTGGTGCTCCATGGCCAGCTTGCTGTGCAGGGCGTGGCCGAACTCGTGCGCCAGGGTGGACATGTCGTCCAGACTGTCCTGGTAGTTCATCTTCACGTAAGGGTGCCGGCCATACACGCTGGCCGAAAAAGCGCCGCTGTCCTTGTCGTTGCTGGGATAGACGTCGATCCAGCCCGACCTCGGATCCAGCCCCTCCTCCAGGGCCGCTCCGTATTCCGCGCCCAGCGGAGCCAGGGCCGCAGGCAGGATCTCCATGGCCTTCTGGTAAGGAACATCCATCTCGGCGGCCTCGACCATGGGCACGTAAAGATCGTAGATGTGAATATCGTCCAGACCCAGCACCTGACGCCGCAGCTCGACGTAGCGGTGGAGGGGTTTCAGGTTGGCATTCACCGCGTTGATCAGGTTGTCATGCACGGCAACTTCCAGGCCGTCCTTGTCCAGGTAGGCCTCCAGGGCGGTGTCGTAGCCCCGGGCCCGGGCAAAGGTCACGTCCAGCTGGAACTGTCCGCCCAGAGTCGCCGCAAACACGTGCTGGTACTGGCGCAGGGTGGTAAAGAGGGCGTCCATGGTCTCGGCCCGCACAGCGCGGTCGGGTGAGGCGCGGAAGCGGCCCAGGTTGCTCAGGGTCAACTGGACCTCCTGGCCCTCGGCATCATGAACCACCGGCCAGGCGATGCTGCCCAGCAGCGCGCCGAACGTCGTCTCCAGTGGACTGGGAATCTCGTTCAGATCGATCTCGGCCCACAGGTTGTCTCCCGCCAGCTGCAAGACCTGCTCGGCCTCTTCACCCAGGACGCGGCTTTTCCGGCGGCGCAGGTTTTCCAGGTAGTCCTGGTACTGGCCGGGGCCGTTCTGGGCCCGGTACATCAGGGCCATGGTCTGGTCATCCACCGCGAGGATCTCCCCGCGCATGAAACCCACAGCCGCCATCAGATCGTTCATCAGGTTCAGACTGCGCTGCTGACGGGCCTGCAGGGCTTCGTTGGACTGCTCGGTGTCCAGAGCCAGGTTGGCGTACTGGGTCAGGTGACTGGCCCGGTTGTGCAGCCCGAAGTACAGGTCCAGGCATTCCTTCATGGCTCGGGGATTGGCCAGCTTTCCCTGGAAGGCCGCCAGCTGGGGAATTTCCCCGGCCAGGGTGGTCATCTCCTTTTCCCAGGCGTCCACCGACGGGTACAGCTGGGCCAGACTCCACTTGTAGACATCGGGCACGGCGCTGCGGTCGGCGTTGGCGTCGGGGGTGTAGGCTGGCAGGGTGGCGGCCAAGACAGGGGTAGCCACCAGCAAGGCGAGAAGTATGACCAGGAAAGAGTTGCGACGCATCAGGGGCCTCCAGGAAAAAGAGATAAGCTTCTTGCCAAAGTGACTGATGCGCGGAAATTTCACCAGCCGAAACTGAAAGTTACCACTCCCAGGACAAGGTCAAGGAAGAGTAGCCCTGGCCTTCGGCATCATAGGCGGCCTGGCCGAAGTGATCGGCCGGCCAGGGAGCGGTGTCATTGTAGGAAAAGTCCATCGTCCAGCGCCCTTGCCTGACCCCCACCCCCAGACTGATGGGAGTGGTCACCAGCTCGTGAAGAAACAACTGGCGTCCGCTGGTCAGGTCGGAGCCGGACAGGGCTTGTTCGTCGTTCACCCGGACATACCGGGCACCGGCACGCAGGGTGAGCCAGGGAGTGGCGGTCCATTCCAGGGCGGACCTCAGCAGAATCTGGTAGTAATCCCGGGCACCTTCAGCCCAGGTGGTCATGCCCGCATCGAACAGGTTCCGGTCCTGGTTTTCGCGGCCCAGGCGATACTCGCAGCTGATGATCAACAGGTGGGCACTGTCCGGCCGCAGGTTCAAGCCCAGGCCCAGGTCGGTGGTGTGGGCATCAAGCCCCAGTGGGACACCCGTTTCCCTTCCCAGCACAATCCGGTCGTCCCGGGAATAATCAATCATGGGGATCAGGCAAAGCTGCGCGTTGACGTCATACCGGGCCCTGATCCGCAGACCGAAGCTGGACCATTCGTTGGTGAAAGGGAGATAATACAGGGCACCCGCCTGCGCCGCCTGGCTGTTCAGGATTTCTCCCGCCATTTCAAGGTGCAGCCGGGAACCCACTTCCTTGCCCACTCCCAGTCCATAAGAGTGGAGATACTGGGAGTCGATGCGATCGCCCATCAGCTCTCCTGACCTGGAGACACCATAGGTCGTGAACCGCCCCCCCAGACCCAGGCGCCAGGACCTCCAGCTTTTGGCCCATAGGGCCGAGAAGGCTCCATCGGTGGGGCCAAATTCCAGCTGGTCCTGAAAAAATACCGCCAGCGTGCCGTATTTTCCCGCAGCATCCAGCTGGAGATGCCCGCCTCCCCCGTGCCCGATCAGGCCTTCCCGGCCCAGCACCTCGTGCTGCCCGTTGAGCACATCACCCAGTTCGAAGACCGCCAGATCGGGGTAGTCCACCAGACTGCTGTACCAGCGCAAGGCCTGCCCCGGGTCGAAAAAATATCCCCCCTGATCGGCCAGGGCGATCATGCGGGCGGTGCCGCCCAGAGCACTGGAAAAGGCTAGGCCTGTCAGCAGAAGGACGAGAGAGATCAGCACAATGCGCTTCACAAGTTACTCCTGTGCGTAGTTCTTGTAGAAAAGGGAATGTCCCTGAACATAGACCCCACCCTCGGGTGAAGACCAGATCGCCCCGAAGTAGTCGTTTTCGGGAAGGCCTTGCTGGACCGTCCAGAGGTCGTCATGAAACCGCCACAGGGCGTCCGGGCCCAGCAGGAAAAAGTCATCGGCACCATGGTCCACCATGCCCGTGAGGGGCTGGGGAAGGCGCACGCCTTCGGATACCGGAGCCAACACGCCCTCACGATAACGAAAAACCACCGACTGACTTTCCGAAGTGTTCATATGGCCCACGAGCCACAGGGTATCGGACGCACGCGAGGCCAGCAGGTGTTGCCCCTGGAACCCGGGGATATCCAGCACCGATTCGAAACCTGCGCCATCCCACATCTTCAAAGTGGTGCCCTCTGCCTTTTCCAGGGAATACAGGGCTCCCCCAGCGGTTCGGGTCAATCCCCCGATCAGTCCGTCGCGAGCTTCCAGGTCAAGCCAGCTGGTGCCGTTCCACAGCTGGTATCCCATGAAGTTGGCGATCAGAATGCTGTCCGGGGAAATGCATTGCATATGGCTGATGGTCACCGGGGCATCCGCCAAGTCACTCCAATGGCCCGTGTCTGGCCGACGCAGCGCAAGACCATTGCTGGCTGTGGCCGCCACCCAGCCCTCGCCGAAGACCTGGATCTTCTGGACTGTGGCGTAGGGCAACGGGGTAGATTCATTGTGCCAGCGAGAGCCGTCATAGTGCAAAACCCTGGTCAGCCGCTCTCCTGCCCAGATATCCTGGTCACTGGTTCCAGTCAAACAACCGACTAGGCTGTAACCCAAACCCTGATAATTTTCCGTGACTACAAAATCGCCGGTGAGACTATCCGGGGAACAATAAAGCAGGGTTCCACTGGAGCCGGCGGCCACAAAATCACGGTCGCCGACCTTGTTCAGTGCAAAAATCCAGCGGCCGAGAGTGTTTCGCCAGAGCTGGTCGGAGGAAGTCCAGAGGCCGGAGTTGTCGGAGGCAACATAATCCCCCCTATCCAGAACAGCCCTGACCGAGAAATAGGCCCCCTCATTCCGGGACCACCCTGAATCCTGGGACCAGGTGAACAGCAGGTACTGGCCTGTCTCGTTCCGGGCGATCAGATACCTGCCGTCTCCATCCTCGATCCCCAGGTTGGGAAGCTCCAGTTCCAGCTGAGTTTTACCATTTTCGACCACCCACACGCGCCCCCCTTCACCCGCACGGACCAGCTGGTCGGGCCCAATCCAGAGGGTCGTCGCGGGTCCTTCGGGACCGGCAATAATGCGCCAGCTGCCCCCCTGGAAAACCCGAATTCCCTCCGTCCCCACCGAGTAAAGATGGCCGTCGGGGCCACAGAGCACATCGTTGAAGGCGCCTCTTTCACCCCGGGAATGGACTTCCCAGGTGCGCCCATCGAAATGCAGAATCTGGCGACTCGCCGCAGCATACAGATCATGGGCTGACCAGCCGTCAATGCTGGAAATTTCGTCGGCGGTGGGGCTGTCCACCTCCAGAGTACGTTCCCCATTCCAGTGGACGATGGTGCCCAGATTTCCCACCCCCCAGACATTGTCCGGCCCATCTGACCAGACCCCGGTCAGGGTCTGTCCTGCAGGGTTGGGCCGCATAACTTCCCAACCGGCGGTAGGACCCTGAGGTTCTGGCACCAGGGGCTCCGCAGCACACCCCGCCAGCAGCGCCAGTGTCATCAAAAAAAGCCCGGTGATCAGCTTTGCGGTCATGGAATAACCTTTGAGATACGTCTGGTGATGATAGTAATAACTGCCCGTCATTATAGAGGGTGCGACGGTCGGGATGCAAAGGACTCTTCACAGGCACGGATACGAAAGTGGTCCGGGAAATCCGCAGCCCCGATCTGAAAAGATCGGAACGAGGACATCCCGGACCACTTTCGTATCCGTGCCTGTGAAGACCTACTGCTTGGTGACCGTCGCACCCTCGACAATGACGTGGTACTTGTACCCGGCACCGAAGTCCTTGTCCACCGACAGCGGGCCCTCGACCACGACCAGATCACCGGCCGCCAGGGTGGCGCCGGTGGTCACGGTCAGATCGCTGGTCTCGGCGGACCCGGTTCCGTCCTGGATGTGCACCCAGTTGGTCCCCATGATGTTGGCGGTGAACTTCACGACCTGGCCCCGCAATTTCACGGTCTGGCCACCCAGCTGGGCCGCCTGGCTGTAGATTTCCTCGACCGTGTACCCACCGGCCAGTTTCTCCACCCCGGTGACCTCGGCCTTGTCCAGCTTGGTGTTGCTGCTGGCCGCGGGGCTGCCGCCCATGTTCATGCCCATGCCGCCGTGGGGGCTGGCGGCCGCTGTCTCGGCACCCTCGGGCACGATGCCGCCCACGAAGAAGATGCTCTCGAAGGTCTTGTCCAGGCTCTTGGCGGTGAAGTTCTTCATCTCCATGCCGTCGGGCGAGCTGACCTTCTGTCCCACCTCGAGACCCGTGGTCACCGGACCGGCCACCCACACCCGGCTGCTGCCGGTGTCCAGCAGCACATAGCTGTAGCCGCCGCTGTCCATGGTTTCCACGATGGTCCCGGAGATGAAGGCCTGATTGGCGGCCTGGGCGGGGTCGTCCCCATGGGGATGCTCGCCGGGAGCGTGATTGTGGCCGGCGTGATCATCGGCACCACCGGGGATGACCTCGGCTTGACCCTGGGTATCGCCCCTGTCGCAGGCGGTCAGAACCAGAACAGGCAGACAAAGCAGCAAAACGAAAAAATACGCGCGGCGGAGGGTCATGAGAGAACTCCTTGAAAGAACGCGGCGAGCGGTCAATTGCTCGCGCAACCCACTAGATTTCCATCCAAGATAGCCCCGCGTATAAGGCAGGGCAAATGATGCTTTCCTACTTGCTGGCTAGGGTTTTCCCAGCAAGCGGAACATCTCCTTCTTGTAGGTTTCCACGCCGGGCTGGTCGAAGGGGTTCACACCCAGCATCCGGCCGCTGACACCCACCGCTTTTTCGAACATGTACAGCAGCGAGCCCACCACCTCGGCGTCCAGATGCTCGACCTCCAGGCTGCTGCAGGGCACGCCCCCGCTCAGGTGGGCCTTCCGGGTGCCCTCGTAGGCTTTCCAGTTGATTTCGTCCAGCGTGCGGCCCACCAGGTAGTCCAGCCCATCCAGGTTGGTGCCGTCGGCGGCCTCGCCGGGGACCGCCAGATCCGTCACGGCATGGCGCACACACAGAAAGGTTTCCTGAAGGTTACGTTTACCGTCCTGCACGTACTGTCCCAGGCTGTGCAGGTCGGTGGTGAACACCGTGGACGCCGGGAAAATTCCCTGGCCGCCCTTGCCCTCGCTCTCCCCGAACAGCTGCTTCCACCATTCCTGGATGGTTTGCATTCCGCTGTGGAAAGTGCTCATCACCTCGGTGGTGTAACCGCGGGTGTACAGACCGTGCCGCACGGCGGCATACAGATGGGCCGGGTTATCCTCCCAGTTGTCCCCGGACGCCGCCTCCATCATGTTCCGAGCCCCCCGGACCAGCCCCTCGATGTCCACGCCGGCCACCGCCAGGGGCACCAGACCCACAGGTGTCAACACGGAGAACCGTCCCCCCACGTTGTCAGGAATGACGTAGGTTTCGTACCCTTCCTGATCGGCCAGCTGGCGCAGAGCCCCCCGCGACACATCGGTCACCGCCGTGATGCGGCGGGCCGCCTGCTCGGGGCCGTACCGCTCCACCAGCAATCGTCGCAACAGGCGGAAGGCCACCGCCGGCTCCAGGGTGGTGCCGGACTTGGAGATGACGCACAGACGGAAGTCGCGATCGGCAATGGTCTTGAGCACTCGATCGAGGGAAGCGGAGCACAGTCCGGTCCCGGCAAACACCACCTCGGGACACCCGGGAGCACTGCCCCCCAGGGCGTCCAGAACGGCGCGCGTCCCCAGGTAGGAGCCCCCGATGCCGATGACCACGTAAACCTCGGCATCTTCCCCGGAGCGCTGAGCCGACTCCCGGTAGACCTGCAGTTCACTGGACGAGATCCGCCCGGGCAGGTCCAGCCAGCCCAGGAATTCCGCCCCGGGACTGGTGCCATCGGACAGCTCGGCCGCCGCCTTGCCCACGGGGCCGGCCAGCGCCTCCAGCTCCGGGCCCGGCATGAATGATCCTGTCCCCGTCACGTCCAATCTGATGCCGCACGCCGTGCTGATCATCGCAAACCTCCTTGCGCCCCTCGGGGCAGTGTTTTATCTGTTGGAGTTCACAATACACCCATTGCCGCCAGGCGCAACGCCCATCGTCCCCCTGGAGAAAACATGGCTCCGGCCACCCCCGTCATTGCCGCCACCTATGCCGAGATCGCCCTGAAAGGGCGCAACCGCTCGGTGTTCATGCGCAAGCTGATGAACAATATCCGGGTGGCCCTCAAGGGCGAGCCGATGCGCAAGATCGAGCACGTGGAAAGCCGCCTGCTGGTGCACCTGGACGACCCCAGCCGCGCGCCCGAGGTGACGGTTAAACTGCGGCGGGTGTTTGGCTTGCAGTGGGTGTCGCCGGCCGTGCCCATCGCCCGGGAAGAGATCGCCGAGGAACTGGCCGCCCACCTGGCCGAAGGTCGGGAACCCCTCCTTTCACAGGTCAGTGAGGCCGGCGTGCAGGTGGCCCGAGCCGAGTGCGGCGACGCCCGAAACTTCAAGGTGGAGACCCGGCGCAGCGACCGCGACTTCCCCCTCGACTCCCCTCACATCAGCACCATCGTGGGCGGGGCCATTCATCAGCAGCTGGGATTGCCCGGGCGCATGAAAGACCCGGATTTCATCGTCAACGTGCTGGTTTTGAAGGAGCAAATCCTCGTCTTTGCGGCCAAGTTGACCGCCTTCGGAGGCCTCCCGTCCGGCAGCAGCGGCCGGGCCATGGTGCTGCTTTCTGGTGGGATCGATTCACCCGTGGCCGCCTGGCTGATGATGCGGCGCGGCGTCCGTCCCGAGTTCATCCACTTCTATTCGGGGCGCAACGTCGATGAAGCCGACGTGGCCAAGATCGAGGACCTGGCCCGGGTTCTGGCCCGCTACTCCCCCGTGCCCCTGACCCTGTGGCACGTGCCGGTGGTCCCTTTCGAGATGCGGAGCATCGGAATCGTACCCGACAGCTACGACATGATCATGTTTCGCCGCTTCATGTTCAAGACCGCCAGCACCATGGCCTGGCGCAACAGTTGCAGAGCCCTGGTCAGCGGCGACAGCCTGGGCCAGGTGGCCAGCCAGACCATCGACAATCTGGGGGCCATCGCCACCGACATCACCCTGCCCATCTTCCGCCCCCTGGTGGGCATGGACAAGATGGAAATCACGGCCTGGAGCAAGGTCATCGAGACCTTCCAGCTGTCCATCCTGCCTTACCGGGATTGCTGTTCCATCAGGTCGCCCAAACCCGTTTTGCACGCCCGTTCTCAGGAGCTGTTGCACTATTCCGACGAGATGGACCTCGAAGGCGCCGTGGAAGAGGCCATTGCCTGCGCGCACAAGGTGGTGGTGACTCCCCTGGCCTGACCTCTCCCCTCCACCATTTTCCCGTTTTTTTTACAAAGAAATACTTAACCC